>JAPTWR010000197.1 GCA_028065135.1 Acidithiobacillus sp. | reverse complement strand
CTTTCCGGTTTTGGCGTCTGCCCGAATGGATGCGACCACGCCGTCGACCTGAGCTTCCCACGACCGGAACTTGGCCGCGTGAATCTTCCGCAGTCCTTTTGCAGATTCTTCCTCCTCGGCTTCGTATGCCCTGATTCCCTCAAGGACCGCTGTGTCTACCGCTGATTTACGCTCGCCGCTCTCAGCGATGGAAAGAAAATACAGGGAGCAGGGTCCGGATAAACCTCTATCCCGCTGTACGTTTGCCAGCCCTTGCGCTGCCGCTGACAAGGCACTGAGCACAGAGCTTGCTACCAGTGCGGTCGGTGCCTGAATGAAGCCTTGCACCTCCTGCACGGTAGTCTTGATTGGGTCGGGCAGCGCGTCCAATGGATACGAGTCGCCGACCTCGTGTTCGGTGAGTGGTAAAGGGTCTTCCCAATCGGGAGCCGCTGCCGCCGCCGCTTCCTCCGGGGATATTTTGCGGGTGAATGGAATCGCGCTCATGATGCCCGCCCGACCGGATAGGTGATCGTTCCGAAGTCTGCAAAGGCTTTTCGGAATCGTTGAGGACACGCGCCGAGATAAATAATCATTTGGCCTTGGAGCGGTGCGCCGGGGTTGCCGTCCGGGTCCAGAAAACGGATGCGCCCGGTAGGGAAGCAAACAGCACTCGCAGCACTCAAAAGCGTCTGCCCCCATGCGGTTTCACTGGCGTTGTTCACCAGAATGCAGGCTTGCTCGATCTCGCCAGATTGAAACTTGCCGACCGCCGCCTCGCAGAAAAGCCGTATCAGGGGTTGTGCATACGGTGGATTAAGCCAGACCCTACCGTGCCAAAATTGACCAAGGCCGCACTGATCTTTGGTGAAGAACGTGGTCGCGCCGACCGCCCGGTTCGCAATGGCCGATGACGCCGGGTCGCAGTCGATTTGACCCATAGCCTCCCGTGCCGCGTCGAGATAGAGCAAAGGTGTGTACCATTCATTATTGCCGGAATTGCTTGATACATGCGCCATGTTCAAATCCTCCCGCCGCGCAGGGCTTGGGCTGCAAGCCGCTTGTCGCCGCCGTGGTGGAGCTTGGCGTACAGGTCAAAGGGGTCGTGCCAAAAGTGGTCGCCGAGCGCGTCGCTGTGGTGACTGAAAGCCTTGCCATTACGGACAATGACGCCAGCTTGACCGCTGTGGGAGTTTGGAGAGACCCACTTTTTACCGCGCTGTTTATAGCCGCTGGCCTCCAGAATCTCCTCGACCTGATGTTCTCTGTTGAAAGCCTCGATGACTGACTCCCGACCACTGAGAGGACCGGGCCTGAATCGCGCTTGCTTGGCCGCTGCTGCATCCTTTTCAGCCCGGAGCACTTTGGTAGCTGCCAGCGCCAGCGATGAGCCTACAAGCCAATCGCCGGACGTCGAGCAGTAGCACTCATACTGGTCGCGCCGATCTGCTGGTATTGCGGGTAAAATCATCATGCGGGCCGGTTCCGCACAGGTAGCGTCGAGCATGTCCGGTGTGACAATGGGCAGGTACTTCAGGGGGAGGGGATACGCCGCCCGGAGCAGTTCCGGTGCAAGACCGTCTTCGATGGGCAACACCACGCGGATTCGCCGAGCTTCTGGGCGATCTGAGAAGGTGGTCCATACCGCGTAGGCCAGCCCTAAGCCTTGCAAGTCTTCAGCTATCGCTGCTGGTGCCGGTATCGCCGGGCCTCCCTCCTGTTGTTCAAGGTCGTAGGCCAGCGCGGTCACCAGAGATACATTTTCACGATTACGCCACTTCTTAGAGAAGGTGGCGAAAACAGCGCCGGGGCCGTCCTTCTGGTCGCGGATTTTGGGGGACTCAAGACCGTTGCAGAATCTCTCCCATGTGGTGCTGGCGGGCTTTATGGCAGGCTGCCGGATGGCTTGGACAATTCCGAATTGGAAGGGCTGGGTCATTTGCTCGCCCTCCACATTTGAAAGACGATCACGACCGCCTCGACCACGCTTCCCGCTACGACAATGGCCGCGTAACTGAGCAGAAAAACGGTCGCGCTATTCATGGCCGACCCACCAAAGCCGGTCCAGTTCGACCCGGATTCCGTCTGACAAGAGCCTGCCTATAACACATGCTGAATCGGTTGCATGTTCCACTTTCTGCAAGGAATCCAGCGCGTTGAGCAGGTGCCGCAGAGCCTTGATTGTGCTATGGTTGACAGGTGCGTTGTACTGCTGGGCGTTCTCGCTAGGGGCGCTCATTTTTATTGTCCCGTATTCAAGCGGGCCTGAGACTCAAGCCATGCGTTTAAGTCTTTTCCCAGATATAGGACCGATCTGCCGACCTTCAGGTATCGCGGGCCGGTTCCGTTCCACCTGCTACGCTCTGCCCATGACTTTGACTTGTTGACCCGCTTCACGAACTCGACCTGATTATAGGTCTCTCCATCGTCAAATATTTGTGCCACCATTTTATGAATCCTCTTACAGTCCATTGGGTGATTAATAACTTCAGGACCAAGTATGAGGATGTAAAAACAGTTAAAAAATGAATAACGGGTAATGCTGGCGACTAGCTACAGGCAAAGGAAAAGCCCCTGTTTATGGGGGCTTATGCGTAACAGATTAATTGTGAGTTAAGATTATGCTGTTTTGTCTGTTTTATCTGCCACCTCATTTTCTAATCGCTTCATGTTCATGATAGCTTCATGGCATATCGCAAGATCGAAATTATCTTTTACAGTGTCGTATGCCGCATGAGTATCGGTCGCAAGTTTGGTAGCGATGCGTTTTTTCGGTGGCATTTCCTCTGGTTTAAGCCGCCATAGGTCGACCGCCACCCTATTCGCCGCCACTTGGTAATCTGGGCACTTCGATGGTCGCCCCCGCTTCTTTTTTGGCTGCCCGTCGACCTCACATTCCTCCTGAGTCTCTAAGGTGGCCTCCTCGCGCTCCGCCGCAATCTCCGCCAATGTCTGGAGCGCTACGATGTGTGCAAAATCACTGTGGATTATTCGCAAACGCTCGAACTTAATCAGAGGCGGGTCGGGCAGTTCAAAGAATTGCCCCGCCTTGACTATGCGCCATTTGTCGTCATATTTAGGTGGCGTCGCCACAAGACGGATGCGGGCCTCGCCGTGGTTCGCCATATCGGGCAAGACTTCACTACTGATCTGGACGGGGCCAAATTGTTCTATGTGGTAGTATCGCGCGTTGTCCGGCAAGAAGTACGCACCAGACGGTAGCGTGACCCACATGCTAAGGTGTCCCTGTTCCCATAATCGGAGAAGTTGGTCGGCGGTTGTGCCGGAGCTTATAACCTCCGAGACAAAGAACCACTCAAACGATGGTTTTTGGCGCGGCAGGGGACACGGACCTAGATTTGGGGTGCCTGTGTTGTCAAACCGAACGTTGCTTTCAGACTCGCCAGCTTTGAGCCTTACACGCGGTGTTGGGTCGCAATCTTCTGCACTAATTTTAATCATTGCGCCACCTCCCGCAATTCCACGACCGCAGCGCCAGCCGTAACCCCTGCCGCCGATAAGATATAATTCTCGATGGCCTGCACAGGCTTTCTGAGCCGCTCGATGCTGGTCTGGATGTATCCCGCAGTCACGTCGCCGCCGGAGCCGCTCTTGTGGTTCACAAGGGCTTTCAGCGCGTAGTACGGCACGTCGACCGCGTCCGCTACGGTGAGGAAGGTCCGCCGCAGGTCATGCTTCTGAATGTCGAGACCGGAAAGCTCCGCCGCCTTGTCGATGCCGCCGCGCCGGTTGGTAGGGCGACCGCGCTCGCTGCTGAATACGAACTCGTTATGCCGGGGACGTGCCGCGATCATGTCGGTCAGCCATGCGCCCATAGGCAAGGTGTGGTCGGTGCCGTTTTTCGTGTTTCTGACCGTGAACGTCTTGCCCTCAATATCTACGTCTGCCCACTTCATGTTGATGGCCTCTGATGAGCGCAGGCCGGTCAAGAGCATGGTCCGCAGGTAATCCCGCGCCGAGTCCTGCAAGTCTCCCGTCGCTGCCCACCATGATCTGATCTGATGGGTTTCCAGATGGCCGGTGCGCCGCTGGACCTTGTACATGCGCTTTTTCAGCACGGCGGTCGCATTGCTGGCGATGATGGGCAGGTCGTCGCCAGTGCGATATTGCTCTTGTGTGAAGTTCAACAAGAGTTTCAGATACCGGGCGACCTTGTTGGCCGTCGCCATCTTGGTCCCGCCGGTCTTGGGGTTGGGTTCCTTGCCGATCTGGGCATGGAGCTTTGCCACCATGTCCCGCGTGATCTTGGTTACTGGCCTATCCATCCATGACGCGCAGTGGATGCCGAGCGTTCCCTGCAAGTCCTTTGCCGTGGAAGCCTTCACGGTGCCCATGTCGAGATAGTCGGCAATGACTTCCCGCAGAGTCTTGGCCTGCACTTCCTCGGTGGCCTTCGCAGCGATGGGGTCGTTGCCCTTGGAGATTTCACCCACATGCGCCTGTGCCCGCTTACGGGCCGCTTCCGCCGTAATCTCTGGGTAACGACCGAGCGTTACGCGCCGGTCCTTTCCACCAATGCGCTTCTGCACTATGAAGGTCTTGGTCCCGCCGCTGGTGACCCGCAGCGCAAAGCCTTTGACCTCGGTATCCCAGATAAACGCTTGCCCGGTGGCAGGGACTTCCGCGCCGTCGACCGCACCCTTGTTGATCTTCGTTTTCAGGCTCGCCATGACCATTTCCTCCAGAATCGCAAGAATCGCACAGAATCGCAGACGCTTTTTGCAAGGCTTTTCGCCCTGTAGGGCCAGTGTTTACAGGGGTTCCGGTGCGACAATCGCAAGAATCGCAAGAATCGCACGGGTAATCTCTGAAAAACTGATCCGCGACTAACGGACCCACTGACTGCCTGTAAGATTCGTGTAAGCACTTTGTAAGCAGATGGATGAAAACAGCCGCTTACAACTTCAAACGAAGTATAGTATATGGTGGCTAGCATTTCAAACGATTGCGGGCTTTTGTGTGTCGAGCTAAAACAGGCTAAAACAGGGCTACAAAGGATTTGTAATCAGTGGGTCTGGGGTTCGATTCCTCTCGCCAGCACCAAATAAAACGGGCACTTAGGACGATGCCCCAAGTGCCTTTTTTCATGCCAGTAGACGTATGCCAGTAGACGTATAGTAGACACTTGGCGTCCAATTCCAGGCATCTCCAGCCATGCTGGTGCAAGAAGTTTTGGGCAGGGTTGGATAGGCACCTTCCCCTTCCTATCGGTGAGAGAGGATGCTCGTTGTCTTACCAAAGATGCGCCTGAGCCGTCATCCAGATCAGGTCACCACCAGCGCACCGAGGCGCCGCGCCGCTGAAGCCTGATGCCGCTGCAAGGCAGCAACGAGCCCATCCAGCCTCCTGAGGTAATTCCTGGCGTATCGGGGTGAGTACCATGGTGCGTTCGAGGAGTTATAGAGATTCTTCACTGGGTAGAACCCGACGGGTAAGCCGTGATCAATCTCACGCGGTGACACAAAGGAGTCTGCGTGTTCCGGGTCTGGCACTTTGTAACGAGAATTAACCAGCTGAAGGTAGTCCCGGTCCGGCTCCTTCCAGACCCCAGAAACTAGGCAGTCGCTCATCTCATCCACCATCTTCTGCCACTGATGCTCCCTTTTGGCACGAAGGCCGGGTTTGTGGTGGCCAAATGACCTTTTGAATAGAGGCCTGCTGGCAGACAGAAAATGCTCAAGAAGGTATTTTGACTCCATGCAGAAATCAATGCCATCTGATGCCATCCGATAATCTCGATTGGCTTGGATAATCTCAGCCTCTGGCCCCGAAAGCGTCTCATACGGGCAATCTTCTTCAACGTACCGGCAATCTTTATCCTCATCATCACAACACTTGGGCGGCCCGTATGGTATATCATTTCCCTCAACATCAGAAGCCCATCGTATACTGCTGAATCTATCATCCATGTCATATTCTTCATCTGGATTGCAATTCGGATAAGTACTGCCGGATAAGACGATATTGTGGCGCCAGGAATTTTCCTGGAACCAATCTACTGCTTTGGTTTTATGTATCATTTAATATACTCCCATACTTTTTGAACCAATTGCATTATCTGCAGTCTGTGCTGGGCAGAAGGAATCCGCCCTTGCCGCATCCAGCCGTGGATGGTGGATGAAGATAGGCGTAGCTGGTTGGCTACGAAGGTTGGTCAACCGGCGCGGTGGACAAGTTTATATACTTCATTTTGACTGGGATAATTCATATAGAGCTCCTATAAAAGTTGAGTGATGTGGACCGGCAAAAAAACTAGCTATGTAGCTTTCCTAAAGATATACAGTAATTTTAGTGTGAGTGTTTTCCCCCATTACGGCCGTTCTTCTGCGGAAATACGGGTATAAGACTACCGGAGCAATATTTCCCATTTTATAGACGGAGAACGTCATGTCCTGGTTACGAAATATGCGGTTTTGGCTGGGTCTGGCCATACAGGTGGCCAGTCATCTTTTGGATCGGGAAATGGATTGAGGAGGAATATGTTATGGCCCATTTGGTAGAAACAATGGCATTTGTAAGAGAAACCCCCTGGCATGGGCTAGGGAATCGTCTACCGGAAAAGCAACCCTTGGATGTCTGGTTGCAGGCGGCGGGCATGGACTGGACCATTGAGAATACGGAGGCACTGTATTCCACGGGTGTTGGCTCAGATCGGCGGATTCAGGTGAATCCCGATGCTCGGGTGCTCTACCGTTCCGATAGTGGAAATCCCCTTTCGGTGGTATCCAACCGCTATCATATCAGGTGGTGCAGCCCCGGGAGATCCTGGAGTTCTACCGGGATCTGGTGGAGGTGGGTGGTTTTGCCCTGGAAACTGCCGGGGTATTGAAGGGCGGCAAGAAGCTCTGGGCACTGGCCAAGACGGGGGAAGAGTTCTTGCTGCGGGGTGGTGATCGGGTCAAAGGCTATCTTTTACTGGCCACCAGTTGTGACGGCTGTCAACGCCGATTTAAAACTGACACACTTTTGCAGCGAACGCTGATTTAAATCTGATACACCCCCATTACATCTGCCTACCGCTTATGCAGCCGGAGCGGTCTCCCGCTTAGCCTTTACCATTC
>JAPTWR010000133.1 GCA_028065135.1 Acidithiobacillus sp. | reverse complement strand
CTGCGGCCGTGGTGAATGGCTGGAGTTGATGACGGAAAACGGCTTTTCTGCTCAGGGAGTCGACCTGGACGAGGCCATGCTCCAGTTTTGCGCGGAGCAAGGTTTCGCCGTCCGCAAAGCCGATGCCTTGGACTGTCTCCGGAGCATTCCCGATGCCACATTGTCTGTGGTGTCCGGCTTTCACATTGCCGAGCACCTGCCATTTGAAACATTGCAAAGCCTGATCGTGGAGGCGCTCCGCGCACTCATCCCGGGGGGAATCCTGATCTTGGAAACTCCGAACCCGGAAAATCTTGTGGTCGGGTCCTGCAATTTCTATACGGACCCCACACATCGCGCACCCTTGCCCCCCCACCTGCTGGCCTACCTGGGGGAAGATGCAGGTTTCAAACGGGTAAAAGTCCTGCGCCTCAATCACCCTCCGCAGGAATGTTACTCCACTCCAGCAGGGTTTCCCTCCATGTCCCGCGTGATTTTCGGAGTGGGTCCGGACTATGCCATTGTGGCGCAGAAAGATGCGGCAGCGGAGACACTGACCGCGTTCTCCTGGTTTGCAGAGATGGAAAATGGGTCGAACTCATTGGGCGGGCAGATCAACGAGTTCGATGCGGAGTTGCTAGCGATTCAACAGGAAACTCAGCGCGTACAGCGCGAGCAAATGGCCCGGCTAGATGAATTATCAGCGCATCATAGACGCACAGAAGAAGAGATCGCACGACTGACGGCCCTCTGGGAAGGAACACAACGCGTACAGCGCGAGCAGACGGCTCGGCTGGATGCAGTAATGAACAGCCGATCTTGGCGGATTACTGCTCCACTACGCAATGCAAACGCCATATTGCGCAAGGTCAAGCCATATATCAAAGCGCGACTTAAACCTGTTATCAAGAGATCGGCATCTCTTATTAAGAAAAGACCATGGCTAAAGGCATTTGTACTGGGCCTATTGTCTCCCTTTCCCAGAGTGAAAGATCGGTTGCGCCGGGCTGCCGGCCTGTCTGCTATACCCGTGATCCTCTCCCGACAAGTTGCTGCGATGGATTCTAGAATGTCTACATATCTCTCCCCTCGGGAGATGGAAATATATAGAGATTTAAAACAAGCAGTCGAAGATGCTAGGCGGAAATAATGCGGATAATCCTCGACCTCCAGGCCTGCCAAACGGAAAGCAAACACCGTGGAATTGGTCGCTATGCGCTGAATTTGGGGCAGGCTATAGCGCGCAACGCAGATTCTCATGAGGTATGGCTGGTGTTGAGTACGGCGTTCCCCGGGTCTATCGAAGGAATCCGAGCTCACTTCGACGGGTTGGTGCCGCCTGACCGCATTCGCGTATTCGATATACCTATCCCAGTTGCTGAAGTCAACCCTGCCAATAGCCACAGGACTCGCATTGCGGAACTGATTCGCGAAGAATTCTTAGAAACACTACATCCGGATATCGTGCTTGTCTTCAGTCTATTTGAGGGCTATATAGATGACGCGGTGTCTTCCTGTGGCCATTTCAAATCAGCCGAACATACTGCAGTTATCTTGCATGATCTCATTCCCTTTCTCAACCAAGATGTTTATCTTCCAAATAAAGACCAGCGGATTTGGTATTTGCGCAAAATACAGTCACTTAAAACGGCAAGATTGCTACTGTCGAATTCCGACCACACGCGCACTGAAGCAATTCAAGCCCTTGGATTATCCGCAGATCGCATAATCAACATCTCCACCGGTAATGATGACTTTTTTAAGCCCATCACAGTAGAACCGATCCAACGTGCAAATCTGTTGGAGCGCTACGAGATTAATCTTGAGTTTATTCTTTACGTCCCAGGTGGATTTGACGCGAGAAAGAATTTTGGCAACTTGCTGCAGGCCTATGCACGACTCCCTCAAGCGTTAAGGCTTTCACACCAATTAGTCATTGCGAGCAAGGTTTCGGAAAACGATCGTGCCTATATAGAGCAATTGGCACATGCCGCAGGATTGCAGAATGGTGAGGTAGTTCTGACAGGATATGTACCAGATTCTGATTTAATTGGCCTTTACAATATTGCGAAGTTATTTATTTTCCCTTCATGGCATGAAGGATTCGGCTTGCCAGCGCTTGAAGCCATGGCTTGCGGTACGCCAACAATTGGGTCTAATTGTACTAGTCTTCCTGAAGTTATCGGTCGCAAGGATGCTCTTTTCGACCCTCACGTTCCAGATAGCATGGCCTTGTTGATGTCGCGAGCATTGACCGATAACGCTTGGAGACGCGAATTGCAAGAGCATTCTCTAAACCAATCAGCCAAATTCTCATGGGATAAAGTTGCACGCAAAGCGATTGCCGCGCTTGAAAATGTTATTAATAAAAACGCTCGTTCCGATTCCACATCGAGACCAAAAGTCAGCAGTTATGGCTCACTCTATCGGCGTCTTCTGAGCAAGGTTGGAGAATCAACGGAAGAATATCATCTCGCGGATGACGAATTGGTGTGCATTTCGCGGAGCATTGCAGCCAATGAACAAGCAGTGGCAGATTTCTCCTGGTCCTCTCCGCTCCCATTGTCTATCACATGGCGAATCG
The DNA here is from genome assembly GCA_028065135.1 of Acidithiobacillus sp. Next base: position 4,502 of record JAPTWR010000133.1, on the reverse strand, counting down.
AAGGACCTTTCGATTCAAGTTATAGTCTTGCCTTGGTCAACAGAGAAGTTGCCCGTGCGCTCAAGTCACTTGGGCATGTGATGTTATTGCATTCCACAGAAGGCCCAGGGGATTATCCCCCAAACCAGGATTTTCTTAACTCGAATCCAGATATTGCCGAAATGTTCTATGCCAATCAAAGGGTATTGCCGGATGAAATTGATATTGTTAGCCGTCAGCTTTACCCACCACGGGTGCATGATATGGTTGGCAGACTCAATCTTCTACACAGTTATGCCTGGGAAGAATCTGCTTTTCCCCGAGAGTGGGTCGATGCTTTTAATCGTTACCTACAGGGTATTATCTGCGTATCGGCTCATGTTGAGAAGATATTGATTGACAATGGAGTCGTAGTTCCTCTTGCCATATCTGGTAATGGCGTTGATCATTGGTGTCGGATTAATTCTGACCCCATGTTCAGAGTGCGAGGTCGTAGCTACCGTTTCCTGCATGTGTCCTCTTGTTTCCCTCGCAAAGGCGTCGATGTTCTTCTGGAATCTTACGGAATGGCATTCAGGAATTCAGACGACGTTTCATTGGTAATCAAGACATTCGCCAATCCGCATAATGACGTTAGACAACAAATTGAATCATGGATTAATAAGGATAAATCGTATCCAGACGTGGTTCTTATCGAGGATGAATTGCCAGATGATCAGTTAAAGGCGCTGTACCAAGCATGTCATTGTTTGGTCGCACCTAGCCGAGCAGAGGGATTTGGACTGCCCATTGCTGAAGCCATGTTAAGTGGGTTACCTGTGGTGACTACTGCATGGGGAGGGCAGTTAGATTTTTGTGATGAGACTACTGCTTGGCTGGTTGATTACCGATTCGCGCGGGCGCAAACGCATTTTGGCCTTTATGATTCTGTTTGGGCCGAACCAAACATGGAAGATTTGGCGAGAAAGATGCGTGAGGTTTACAGCGCCCAAGCAGAAGTGATCCGCGCAAAGGTAGGTGCAGCGCAACACCGCCTGAATAGTCACTTTAGTTGGCATCAGGTTGGAGAGAAGCTGACAAAGGCTGCGCGGAGAATTAATGACGCATCACCCTTTTCACCGCGGCCACGCATTGGCTGGATTACGACCTGGAATGCTAGGTGTGGCATTGCATCTTATTCTGATAATCTCATATTCTTCTTTCCAGATGAGGTGATGGTATTTGCAAATACTTCTGCATCTATCAACTCACCAGATGAAGCGAATATTATTCGATGTTGGTCAACATCTACGGCAGAACGATTTGATAGCCTCGGAGAGTCTCTTTCGTCGAATGGCATTGATGTTATTATTGTACAGTTTAATTACGGGTTCTATGGAAACTTTGATGCCTTTTCTGCCTTTTTGAGTGAACAAGTCGCGTTAGGGCGTGTGGTTATCATAATTTTACATTCGACGAGTGATCCTGTTCATGCGCCAGAACGCAAATTAGTCTATCTGCGAGATGCATTGAGCCTATGTCATCGGATCCTGGTGCACTCCGTTGCTGACCTAAATTGTCTAAAAGGGCTAGGCTTGGTTGATAATGTTACCCTTTTCCCTCACGGAATTAAGAATATTGATCCAGCACCGATTTCACGCCCGGCGCCTAACCAGCGCATGATCATTGCATCCTACGGTTTTTTCCTTCCGCATAAGGGCTTGGGAGAACTTGTTGAAGCTGTGGCTGCGTGCGTAGCTGATAAATATGACCTACATCTTTTGATGATCAACGCGCAGTATCCGGCGCCGCAGTCTGCCGAGGCTATGGAAGATGTGTTGCAGAGAATCAAGGTTCTTGGGATTTCTGATAGAGTTACAATGGTTACCGATTTCCTTTCGGATGCCGAGAGTTTAGGTTGGTTGGCGCATGCTGACCTCATTGTGTTCCCATATCAAGAAACCGGGGAATCTTCTAGTGCGGCTGTGCGTGCCGGTATCGCCTCAGGGCGGCCGGTAGCGGTCACTCCGCTGTCTATTTTTGAAGATGTCGGATCATGTGTATTTACTTTGCCCGGCGTTTCTTCATTTGCAATTGCCGAAGGTATTAAAAAAATATTGGCCGAATTAAAAGAGCAAACGGCATACGCGACCTCTATACTATGCGAGTCTCAAAAATGGAGGAATGCGCATGACTACTCCTTATTGGCTAAGAGGCTGTACGGAATGATCGTAGCATTATTCCGGAAGAAGGTTGGTGAGGGCTATCGTCCTGAAAATCGCCATTGAATCCAACTCGATGCGCCCTCCCCGTTCCGGGATTGGCCGCTACACCTGGGAAATTACCCGCCGGTGGGAGCAGGACCCGGGGATCGGCTTGTTCTACTTCTATGGCACCTCCTGGGTAACCCGCTGGCCGGACATCATGCCTCCGGCCATTCGGTCCTCCAGCCAGGGAATGGTGCGCTGGCTCAAGGAGCACACCCCAAAGGGCCGAGAGCTTCGTCACCAGTTGGATAATGCCGCATTTCATATTCACCTCCTGCGGCATCCCGTCGATGTGGTTTTCGGGCCCAATTACAGCGCTCCCAGGAGTCGCGTACCTACCATGATCACTTTTCACGATCTCTCCCATATCCACTATCCCGAAACCCATCCGCCGGCACGGGTGGCGTATTTGAACCAACAGCTTCCCAAAAGCGTGCGTCAGGCGGCGATCGTCCTCACGGATTCCGAGTTTTCGCGGCGGGAGATTGTCGACGCATTTCCCGAGGTGGAGAGCCGGATTCGGGTCGTCTATCCGGGAATCAATCCCAGCGTGGCAAGCGCGGGAGCGGAAGCCGATCTGGTGCAATGGCTGGGAACGGATCCACCGCCCTATTTCCTGTTCCTCGCCACCCTGGAGCCCCGCAAGAACATCAGACGGTTGCTGGCGGCGTATGCGGCGCTGCCCGATCGGTTCCGCAAGGAGCATCCCCTGTATCTGGCGGGCAGCTTCGGCTGGCGGGAAGCCGAGTTCAGCGACGTGCTGAAGCGCTTGGTGGAGGGTGGGGAGGCCAGGATTCTCGGCTTTGTTCCCGACACCCTCCTTCCGGCCCTCTATCGCCGCGCCATGGCGTTGGTGTACCCGTCCCTCTACGAAGGCTTCGGACTGCCCCCCGTCGAGGCCATGGCCACCGGCTGCCCGGTACTGGTCAGCAACGTGACTGCGATGCCGGAGGTCTGCGGAGATGCGGCGCTATACTGCGACCCGCTGGATGTCTCCTCCATCCGTGACGGCATGCTGCGATTGGCTGAGGATGCCGAACTGAGAAATCGGCTCAGCCAGGCTGGTCCAGCGCACTCCTCGCTCTATAGCTGGGATCGATCCGGAGCGGAAGTATTGGCATTGATGCGCGAGGTTGCAAAAGGCTGATGCCCATCGCCATTGTCCACGACTGGCTGGTGGTTTACGCCGGCGCGCAGCGGGTGCCGGAGCAGATGCTCGCATGTTATTTCGACGCCGATCTCTTCAGCCCTCCGGATTTGCCCAGGTGGCGGATATCTCCGTGGACTACGCGGTGATGGAGATGACCGATCGGGCCGCCGTGGTGGCGGGGGATTTCGGCTGGACCGACATCGGTTCCTGGACGGCCTTCGGGGACCTGCTGCCTGCCGATGCCGACGGCAACCGCGTCCTGGGGGAAAGCGTCCTGGAGGACGCCCGGGACTGCATCGTCCATAGTCCGGAGCGCTTGGCGGCGTTGCTGGGGGTGGAGGGTCTGGTGGTGGTGGACACCCCCGACGCCCTGCTCATCGCCCGCAAGGATCGCGATCAGGACGTGAAGCGCATCGTCGCCGAACTCAAGCGGCGCGGCCACGACGCCCACAACCTGCACCGCACCGCCCATCGCCCCTGGGGCACCTATACCGTGTTGGAGGAGGGCTCCCGCTTCAAGATCAAGCGCATCGAGGTCAAACCCGGCGCCGCCTTGTCCCTGCAGATGCACTATCACCGCAGCGAGCACTGGATCGTCGTCTCGGGCACCGCCAAGATCGTCAACGGCGAGGACGAAACCCTCATCCGCACCAACGAGTCCACCTATATCCCCGCCGGCACGCCCCACCGTCTGGTCAATCCGGGCACCATTGTGCTCGTCATGATCGAGGTGCAAAGCGGCGAGTATCTCGGAGAAGACGATATCGTGCGCTTCGATGACCGCTATGGGCGGTTATGAAATTCAAGCAAATAACACGCACCGGAATACCGGTGTTTAACCGGCACGGCGAAGAACCATGACCGGCAGATCGGTCATTCCCCCCTTTCAGCCCTCGGAGAATCGACAAGCATGAGTGTCATGGTGCAACGATTGCAGCGCGGCAAGTGGATCATATCTCTCAGCGCGATCTTTTTTTTACTATTGGCCGGGATATATTTAGCCATAACGCCAACCATCTATGAAAGCAGAGCCGTTGTGCAAATTGGTCGAGTCGGTCGAGTTTTTGGCAAGCCATTACATACCGACCTGAAGAACAAGCAGACCCAGCCTGATTACCAGCCACTTA
>JAPTWR010000004.1 GCA_028065135.1 Acidithiobacillus sp. | reverse complement strand
CAGAGTAGCTTCCGGTGTACCCGTGATTGCGCACCAGGGCAGCGTGAATGGTAGTGCCCTGTATGCCTTCAGCAGCCCACTTGGCGATTTGCTCCTCATGGTCTTTGAGGGTGGACACACACTGGGTAGGCACAACCTGCTGGCGGTGCTGCTGCAGGATGGCGAGCGCGCAGTCGTCGGGCAAAGGCTGCTGGGGATCGAGCCAGCCGTGCTGTGCAGCCTGGTTACGTAGGGCACCCAGTTTCTTGCGCCCCATGAGTCCGGAACGGGCGATCTCCCTGTCCCTATCACCTTGGCGCATCCGCACCAGGATTTGGCGAATCGTAAACATCTCAAACCTCCGATTACTCATGGTCACCTTCCAAAAGCTGGGAGGGTAACCGATCAAGGGAAGTTCAAGACCCTACTGAGGCACTAAGTGGGTGGCGCCATTACGCAGACTCCGAACTGGCTCCTTTATGCCGATCCGGAAGTGGCGCCATTACGCCGATCCCAAGGTGGCGCCATTACGCCGACTACGGTTTGGCTCCATATTGCCGATCCGTGACAAGTGCACATCGCAGAGTTGGCCATCAGAGAAACAGGCATTAGAACAATGTGTCTAGCTGGTGGAGTGGCACTTAACTCAGTGATGAACTATCAACTTTATCGACGCTTAAAATTGCGCGATATTTTTACATTTCCAGCGGCGGGGGATGCAGGAATCGCTGCGGGGTGTGCATTATGGGCCTATGCTACACAGGAACGTGGTTTATGCCGCCCACAGATGCGCTCGTCCACGTTGGGGCAAACCTATACTTCTAACACAGTACGAAAACATCTTGAAGGTTTCTTAGATCAAATCGATGTGGAGGAACTCACTCCTGCCAAAGTAGTTGAACGTAGTGCTCAGACGCTCGCAAAAGGCCATATTATCGCGCGGTTTGAGGGCGGTTCTGAATACGGACCACGTGCCTTGGGGCATCGGTCGATCTTAGCTGACCCAACCTTTGAACGTATGAAAGATATTATCAATGCGAGGGTGAAATTTCGTGAGCCATTCCGTCCTTTTGCACCAGTGATTCCATTGGAAGATGTGCCAAAAGTATTTGAGCAAGAGGTCCCCTCACCATTCATGTTAATAAAGAATAGAGCGCGGTATAGCGTTTTTTGTGGATGAACGGCTAAACACTTCGGACATTGAAAAAATTATCCTATTAATACATGATAGGATGACCGAGGATGTCGTTTTTACGTTCAATGATGCCGGTAATTTGTTTGAACATTCGTATCCGGGAGGTATGAATATTGTAAACATTTTAGCGTACGGTGAGAAAGCGTTAACTGACGCTAATGCTCAGATGGGACTGGCGTTGACATCGGAGGAGATTGAATATCTTTTTCGGGGCTTCAGCGGATTGGGTCGAAATCCTACCGATGTTGAACTTATGATGTTTTCACAAGCCAATTCGGAACACTGTCGGCATAAGGTGTTCAACGCAGAATGGGAAATAGATGGTTGTGTAAATTTTAGCTCATTATTTTCCATGATTAAGTATACTCACCAAATTAACCCACAACATACCGTGCTCGCGTATAGTGATAACTCGGCCATCATGGAGGGGGATGTTGGCGAAATGTTTTTCCCGTGCGCTGATGGGATCTATAAAAATAATAAAACGCTAATACATGTCGTTATGAAGGTGGAGACCCATAACCACCCGACAGCAATTTCTCCCTATGCGGGTGCTGCAACCGGTGTCGGAGGCGAAATAAGAGATGAAGGTGCGACCGGCTGTGGTGCGAAGCCTAAGGCTGGCCTTACGGGATTTGCCGTTTCAAATCTAAGGATACCCGGGTTCATTCAGCCATGGGAGTATGGTTATGATGCCTCAGATTCCTATGGTTCTCCGGATTGGATCGCGTCTCCACTGACCATTATGCTTGATGCCCCCATAGGAGGGGCCGGATTTAATAATGAATTTGGGCGCCCCAATCTTTGCGGTTTTTTTCGCACCTTTGAGAAAATGACTGATAATGAAATGTGGGGTTTTCACAAGCCCGTCATGTTGGCTGGCGGGATAGGTTGTATCATCGACCAGAATGCAATAAAAAAAGATTGTCCTGATGGCGCTCTTTTGGTTCAGATTGGTGGGCCTGGTATGCTGATTGGGATTGGTGGTGGCACCGCCTCCAGTATGCACGCAGGAAAGAACACAGCATGCCTCGATTTTGCGTCTGTTCAGCGTGCTAACGCGGAAATGGAACGACGTGCTCAGGAGGTTATTAACCGATGTTGTCAGATGAAAGAAGCTAACCCCATTCTTTCGATTCATGACGTTGGTGCTGGTGGACTTTCTAATGCGGTATCTGAGTTCGTATATGGGGCTGGACGAGGAGGAAAAGTTAATCTTCGTAGCGTCATGACCGAAGATCCTAGCATGACTCCTATGCAGATTTGGTGCAACGAAGCCCAAGAGCGCTATGTGCTAGCCATTCTCCCTGATCTCCTGAATTTATTTTCAGAGATATGCGAAAGGGAGCGTTGCCCGTTTTCACAGATAGGAGTAGCATCTTCGGATATGCTCCTAGAAATATGGGATCCGCTATTTAAAAACCATCCAGTCGATGCCCCTCTTGAAATATTTTTTGACAATCCGCCAAAGATGAGTAGGAAGGCCGCTCACAAATCTATACCTCTTGGCACGTTAAATCTTGAGGAGTGTACTCTTCGCGATGCTGTCTACCGCGTTTTAAAAGTGCCTGCTGTTGCGGATAAGACCTTTCTTATAAGCATAGGTGACCGGACGCAAGGTGGTTTAACAGCCAGAGATCAGATGGTCGGTCCTTGGCAGGTTCCGGTTTCAGACGTTGCGGTCACCCTTCAGGACTTCAAATCCATGAGAGGGGAAGCCTTCGCCATGGGAGAACGCGCACCCATCGCACTCGTTAGCCCCGCTGCATCAGGGCGCATGGCGGTAGGGGAAGCAATTACCAATATTGCTGCTGCTAAAATTGACGACATAAGTTTAATTAAACTCTCAGCTAATTGGATGGCGGCAATCGAGCATCCGGGTCAGGATGCCGCTCTTTTTGACACCGTGTATGCGGTGGCAGTGGAACTTTGCCCACAGCTAGGTATTAGTATTCCCGTGGGTAAGGATTCGATGTCGATGAAAACATCATGGGTTGATCACATGTGTGAAAATAAGGAGGTCGTCGCACCTGTCTCCCTCGTAGTAACGGCTTTTGCCGTCGTATCAGATGTGGAAAAAACATTGACTCCGCAGCTACGTACGGACTGTGGAGAGACGGTATTAATCCTGGTTGATCTAGGCTCTGGGAAAGCACGACTCGGTGGTTCTATTCTAGCTCAAGCCTATAATCAAGTCGGAGATATGGCGCCAGATCTCGACGATGCGTTGGCGTTAAAAGGCTTTTTTACTGCAATTCAGGTGCTTAACCAGAATAAAAAACTACTAGCCTACCATGATCGTTCTGATGGCGGCTTGTTCGTCACGCTTTGTGAAATGATGTTTGCCGGCCATGTTGGAATTAATGTCAATATTGATGGTTTATATCCTGATACGCATCAGAACAGTAAAAATATTAAGCGGGATGATAGAAGGATGCGTGTCTTATCGCTGCTATTTAACGAGGAATTGGGGGCTGTAATACAGGTCCGGAAAAATGACCTGTCCGCTGTTGTGGACATTCTTATGCATATAGGGCATGGGGTCATGGCGTGCCCAATCGGGATACTGAATCAGGATGACCGCCTAAAAATAAATAACGGTTCGTCGTTATTATTGGATGAGAATAGGGTAGATCTGCAACGTGCCTGGGCGGAAACAAGTTATCGTATTAAGGTGCTTAGGGATAATCCGGAATGTGCAAAACAGGAATATGACAAAATCCTAGATGCGATGGACCCAGGGCTAAACGCTGTACTTACCTTTACTCCAAGTGACGACATTACTACGCCATTTATCCGTCTGCATAAACCACGAATTGCGATTTTACGTGAGCAGGGAATCAACGGACAGGTTGAGATGGCTGCAGCATTTGATAGGGCGAATTTTCTAGCGGTGGACGTGCATATGAGCGATATCATTTCTGGGAGGGTTCGACTTGATTCATTTAATGGATTTGCTGCCTGTGGTGGCTTTTCGTATGGAGACGTCCTTGGTGCGGGTGGGGGGTGGGCAAAATCTATTCTGTACAATCCCCAAGTAAGGGACGAGTTTGAAATGTTTTTTTCTAGACCAGATAGTTTCGCTCTCGGCGTATGCAATGGCTGTCAGATGATGAGTAACCTTCGCGAAATAATCCCTGGTGCACAGAACTGGCCGCATTTCGTCATGAACCGCTCGGAACAATTTGAGGCGCGCCTCGTGATGGTCGAGATTGCAGGAGGACCCTCGCTATTCTTCAATGGGATGGTCGGCAGTAGAATGCCTGTTGTTTGTTCTCACGGAGAGGGTCGTGTAGATTTCGACAGTAGTCAGGATCTATCTGATATTTCACGCTTGGTTACCATGCGCTATGTCGATAATAGAGGAAGTCCGACGGAAAACTACCCAGAGAACCCTAACGGTTCTATGGATGGTATTACTGGTTTGACTACACCCGATGGTCGATTCACGATCATGATGCCACATCCGGATAGATCTTTTAGGAGTGTCCAGCACTCGTGGCATCCGGCCAATTGGACCGAAGACGGACCTTGGATGCGTGTGTTTCGAAATGCGAGAAAATGGATGGAATAAATATGGGCGCGTATAGCCGGTTGTACCCGGTCATCAGCGGTGGCGTATCTTTCCAACCGCAGGCCTGCAAATCCCGCGGAAAGTTCAGCAAGGAGGAGTCTGATTCACTCAGGCCATAGCTGATGCCATACTGAATTAGCTATAGTCTGACCGTTGAAGCGGTGTTTTGATCTGGTAAATAATCATCCTATGTCCGTGGGAAGCACGAGTTAATGGCAAGCTAAATGGATACCAAATGCAGACGTATAAAATCCGCAGCATCTCTAGTAGCAGAAAAAGTGGTATTACAGTGCCATCCCTATGCACGTTGGATGCCGCCTTGAAATTCGACAGTACCGAGTCCCCCCATTGTGTCTACAACGAATACGTCGCCCACCGCCTCGCGCAAACCCTGCACGTCCCGGTGGCCGAAGGCGTGCTGACCACCACTGGTGACGGTCAGGCCTATGCGAGTCTGTTGTTGCATTCTCCGGGGATTAACCTGCCGGACGTGCTTGATCCGCAGCTCGATCGCATCGCTCATATGTATCCGGATATGGCGGCGGCTTTGGTGGCATTCGACATCTTCATCGGCAACGGGGACCGCGCCCGCAATCTGAAGGCGGCACTGGTCACTCCCCATGTGCGGCTCTTTGCTGCTTTTGATCACAGTCATGCCTTGCTTGGGGTCGAAAGCAATCCGAAGAACAGCATCCGTAAATTGACCGAGGGGGAACTCGTCGTGCGTCGCCATCCCTTTTATGGGCGTGTCCAGACCGTTTTCCTGGAAGGCTGGATCAGCCGCATCGTGGCATTGCCTGATGGCTATATCCGGGAGTGCTGCGGGATGGGTAAACCCTTCCGAGCCGTGTCCGAAGAGTTGCAACAATTCCTCGCTGACGCAATGATTAAGCGGAAAGTAGCACTCCCCGCCATCGTGCAGGGGCATGCCAGTTTCATCAGGAGTCGCCCATGATCGTGGAATACCGCCTCTTGCAGTACCGGGAGTTTCCAGAGCGCCAGGAGGGCCGCAACTTCGCGCTGTTGGCCAGGGCGGCGGGCCAGACCCATGTGCGCGCCATCGGTATGAAGCAGAATGGCTCCGTTGATCTGAGCTATTATCGGGCGGTTGCCCCCCGTCAGATTCAGGAGCACTGGGTGTTCGGGGAATGGTTGCAGTGGTTACAAGACCTCGCCACCTGGGACAGTGCCTGGAGCTCCGATAGTCCCCTCGTTGTTACGTTGTTTGCCAGCCTTGCTGCACAGGAACGACAAATTGTGATAACCGCACCGCGCACCGAGGAATGGCCGGAATTCCACGATGTGAAGATTATGCTGGATAGCCTTGAAGATCGAGCTATAGTCAATTCTGGTGTATAAGCATTTCCTGGCATAGCTTAGGCGGCGTCCTGTTGGTCCCCCGGCAGGGTTTCATTGGCCGGCAATCCATCGGTGAATTTTACCCCCGCAAACAGATCACGCACTTTCTCCGGATGGAAAATGGCGATCCAGCGCTTTTCTGCCTGCTGCAGCATCTTGATGTCCACGGACAAAATAGTATCATCCTGAAAACTCCGTAACCCATTGATTTCATGATCCATGGATTTGACATAAAAATTAATGTTTCATCCTGGATCATTATGTCAGAAGTTACATAACGACTTTCCCAGACAAAAAAGTATCATCTTGGCGTCTTGTGGATTTTCTGCCCCCTCGGTGTGCTCTTTACCTCCAGTGGCAAGTATGCAGCGTAAGCAGTCGTCCAGCGGACTGACCATCATGTTCTCGAAACTCGTCACCATGGCTGTTGCAAAACAGCGCCTGATTGTGTCAAGTTTTGACTAGAAATCAGCGTCAAGTTTGTTCACCTTCGATCAGGTCAAGAATTTTATATTCATGTTTTAGTCCATAGGGTTACGAAGCGTTATAACACTCCATAGGTGGCAAATGTTTGGTGCTGACGCATGGTCAATGCTGACGCCGATTGACACTCGATGTGTTCTTCGAGCGCTTCACGGCTTGGATAGGTACCGTCCCAAGCTAACACAAACGACGCATCAGCATCAGGCGCGGCACCGATGTCCTCAATGACAAGTGCTTTTACACGTTCGGAATGATACGCAGCGAGCCCTTGACCGTATCCCTAGCCGCCGATCGGAAGGACCTGAAAATCGACAAGCTCGTCCGGTTCTCCGCTATAGACCTGATACCCGGTGGTCTCGATGGCCAAAAAAGCGCCATGCGCCAACCCTGCCGGGTGCAGAAGGTAGTCCCCCGGGAAAAGACGCTGCCGTCCCGACTTGTCACCGTGGCCGCCAGTGAGAATGTAGAGTAAGCGGTAACTGAGCGGCGTATCTTGCGGCTTAGTTCGAGATGTTATAGAGGTCCGAGCGCAGGGGGTTGGCCGCGAAGTGCTGTTTCCAGAGTCTGGGGGTCAACTCATCGACCCGGGATGCG
>JAPTWR010000132.1 GCA_028065135.1 Acidithiobacillus sp. | reverse complement strand
GTTGCGGATGAATGCGCGCTGACCGGCCGGCAAAAAATCCACCAAGCTGAAGAGATCGGCGTCGGGATAACACGCGAGCATCTGCTCCAGCACCCGCTCCGCTCCGGCGTAAACCACCAGCCAGTCGTGCACTATAGCTACTCGTCGCATATTATTCTCTATCGGAAATGCTGACACCAAACCCTATAGCTCCGGGATGCCGAGATCGTTGCAAATCTTTTTCGCCAGATGGTCATTTATCTCATTGTGGCGGGGAACCGCGCTTCGCCTGTTCAGCGAAGGATTGTGCCACCAGCCATGCGTAGTGAGATGTCGCAGTAGATCGCGACGATTCATACCGCGATACTGAGTTCTTCATAGTTCTTGCCTGCCGCATGCCGTGCATCACTCCGGTTCATTTCAATGGCCTCCAGGAGGGTGACGCGTAGAGACTGCAAGAGTTCGTCCCGAGTACTCTCTTGGCCATTGACGCCGGGAACTTCCTCAATCCAGCCGATCCACCAGGGACCGTCCTGCTTCACAATTGCCGTATACGTCTGGTTCATGTTCAACACCCCGCACCTAGTTTGCGTGAAGTTCGAGCATACTGCTTCCACCCCATGGATGGGAATCATCTGCCAGTGAGTAGAACGATGCCGTGATTCACCAAGGCGCTTCCCAGTCATGCACTATGGCTATGCGCATCAGTCTTCCGCAGCCTCCGCAAGCACCCGCCAGGTCTGTTCGGCGGTTTTATCCCAGTTAAACTGTCCGGCCCGATCCAGACCTTTCTCCCGTAGCACCGCGCGCAGGGAAGCATCCTCGATCAGCCTATGAAGACCGTCCGCGATGGCTTCGATGTCAAAAGGGTCCACTTGCACGGCGGCATCCCCCACCACCTCCGGCAACGAAGCACGGTTACCCACCAGTGTAGGGGTACCTGATGCCATCGCCTCTAGAGGAGGAAGCCCGAAGCCTTCATAGACCGACGGATATGCAAAGGCCATGGCACCAGAGTATAAAGAGGGAAGAAGCTCATCGGGGATATGCCCGGTGAGAAAAACTCGCGGCGGCAGTGTCGTCAACTCTGGCACTTCCTGAAACACCAGATTTTTTCCCTTCGCACCAACTACAATCAACCATACATCTTCTGGCAAACTGCTATAGATAATTTGCCACGCACGTAGCAATCGACCGAGATTCTTGTGGGGTCCAAGTGCCCCGAGGCTTAACACGTAACGGTTTGTCGGCAATTTGAGTTTTTGGATCGTGTGCATCACTCGTTCACCCTCTTGTGGAACAAAGCGGGCATCTACCCCCAAATGGATGACGATAACCTTATCATCAGGGATTCCAGCCAATTCAAGAAGTCGTGATTTGGTAAACTCTGAATCTGCAATTACGCGCTTAACCCGCCGCGCCAATCTTGGGGTAAGAAAGCGATACCAGGCAGCATTGCGCGAATTAAAAAATTCAGGATGATCTAGACGAACAACATCATGAATGGTCACCACTTGACCGGTCTTTGTTATCGGTCCACTATTACTAGGGCTCCAAAGCAGCTTGCCATGCACGCTCAGTGGTAATACCGCCTGCTCCCAGATATGGGCTTTTGTAACGCCTAGAGTATTTCGGGGTGCGATCTGGCGGATATCGTCAATCGGCATCCGTTGCAACAGCTCCAGTAGGTATCGTTGCAAACCTGATGTGCGATAAGAGAGTATGCGGACATTTACTACAAACGTCATCTCATATATCCTATTTAGATTTACTGGACAAGGCTAAATTTCCTGTAAATTTGACTACCAACGGGCTGTTGATTTAAAATAGCTAGAGCCAAGAAAATAAATATCAAATATTGTAGCGAGCTAATAAAGAAAGCGACAGCTGGCCATGTAGCCACTACTGACAACAACGCGACTCGCAATGGCGAAGGCGCTTTCGCTGTATGATAATACAGAAACATCCATAATCTCCACATAAACGTGGCCCACAGTAGAAGTCCAACAACACCGCCCTGCCTCAATCTTCTTAATTCCCGGAGAGTATAGTATATTTGTTGCCTTTCTATTTGTGTTTACGTTATCGTATTTAATGAGTCACAGACAAACATTGGTAACGAAATCGTTACTTTTAATTGTGCTCTGCGGATTGGTGCCAGCTCCTTATACCGCATAATCATGCTGGCATCCGATATCACTTTTCTGAGATCCGAATGCATGAGTGAAGATAGAAATGGCGCAAAACTATATACCATCAGGCCAAGGCAAAAGGTTACATATGGAGTCCAAACCATAAATTTCGATGGCTTCTTATAATGAAGTAGCAGTGTGAACACTGTTGCCAATATCATGAGTAGGATGCCATTTCTTGCGAATGCAAAATACTCCGCTGGCACCAATCCGCAGAGCACAATTAAAAGTAACGATTTCGTTACCAATGTTTGTCTGTGACTCATTAAATACGATAACGTAAACACAAATAGAAAGGCAACAAATATACTATACTCTCCGGGAATTAAGAAGATTGAGGCAGGGCGTATAGAACCATAAAAATTAAAATTTGTTGCGTGCGCTGTAGTCAGCACTTTCAATTCTTCGCTAGAGTACCCATATAACTGTTGCCTACACGCCACCAGGATGGCGATTAGCCCCATAAAGATAATCGTTTTTCTCGCGACTGATTCAGAGATCCTCCACCGCGACAACAATAAGACAGAAATCAACAAATAATATGCGGGAACAACCACGAGGTTAGCGATTAGTAGATGAGACGATAGGTCCGGGTTGCCGTTGAGTGCCACAAACAGTAAATTTACAATAAATAAGTATAAAAATAGAATCAACGCCGTAATGCCAACGTGATTATTATTTAGGCCCCCTTTCGTGATTATAATTATCAGGGAAAACAGCAGCAACAATGCGACCGGCATGTTTGTTGGCGTGACCAGCCTATTAAATAGTGCGAATTGCACTGTCCATTGTAACCCATCAAAATAGATAAAATACCACATAGACAAAAACCAAAGGCTCAATATGAGTTCTTTGGTATTCTCTCCTGCGTACTTCCGTATAGGGACAAGCATGAATGTCTCCGCTGAAAAATCATAACCGATACAAATGAGCTGGAATCGAAACTATCTCGATATTGTCTGCAGATTTTACAATGCCTATAACAAAAATTATAACCGCTGGTTTAGCATTATAAATAAACAGTTCATGAACATTGAGGATATTTGTTCCCCACATGATGTCTAATTACATTTCCTTTGTTTCAGGCATCCATATTTGGTACCACTTATTTCCCACAATCAAGTCCTGAAGTTGTCGTGAACTTTGCGCCCAAGTAAGCCAAGGCAGCCCTATGGATGAAGGTGCGCAACCCTTCGTATAAAGTACTAACCACTGGTGAATTGCCTCAGAAAGATCTTCAGGATATTCGCCCTGGAAGTAAAAAGCGTAATCGCCCGCGACTTCGCGGAATACAGGAATATCACGTGCAAGAATGGGTAGACCCTGACGGGCTGCTTCTATCAAGGGCAAGCCAAAGCCTTCGGCAAAGGATGCTGCAACAAGTGCAGAGACTGACGCGTATAATTTCAGCAATAAGGCGTCACTCGCTCTTTCCAGCCAAAATAATCGCTGATTTCGCTCTGGATGTCGACGTAGTTGGCGAGTTAATTTTTGAGTGCGCCATCCTCCCTCTCTTCCAATTATGATCAGGTTGATATCCACTTCAGCCCGCCAAAGTAGATCCATCGCAGCCAAAACCTGAGCATGACCCTTACGTGCTTCAACAGTACCAACCATCAACATGGTCGGACGTTTTTCACATGCAACAAGAACTTCTTCCCCTTCATTGACCACGCCAGAAGTAGGTTTACTAGCTTCTATATCTGCCCCCAAGTGGAAGAAGCCGATAGGCAATGCTCTATCACAGATGTACGGATGACCATCAAGCCATGCCACCACTTCATCAGCCACCGCACGCGAATCGCAAACGACGCTATCTGCAATTGCTAATACTCCAGAAAACCAGTCATTAAAAGGATTATAGAAAGCCTTTGAGAATAGGTCTGGATATTTAAAGGGAATTAGATCATATATAGTAAAACAAATATGCAAACCTTGCCGTTGTAGATCTGAAAGCGCCGAAAAGGGGCAAGGAAAATAAAGATCAGGGCAATAAAAAATGTCTCCTGGGTATACTACAACTATAGAATCCTCTGACTCATGGGTCTCTTGATTTATAGCGCATAAGAATCTCCGAGCATATCGGATATGCCCAGATGCATCAGTATATACCGGTTCCACGACAAACCCGCCAGGAGGATTATCCAGCAGTTCCTTCAACAGGCTACGTGTGACTCGTTGTACTCCAGTATGCACGTCCCGCAATTCGACTCCAGACACATCTATCAAGAGTTGATGCTTGTTGTTAGCTGTTGTTGCGTGATTATATTTGAAATCTACTGAAATTGGTTTGCCGGTGTCAATAAATGCTCTTTTTCTAAATGAATATGAGGCCAATCCCACCATCTCTTGCAGTATTGGAAAATTATGTAACCGTTTCCGTAGAAAATCGATTGCCGTAGAATTGGCCAGGAAGCGGCGTAGCCGCTCTCTAGGTGCCATTATTGCTTTTCGTGTTATAGGTAATCCTTGATTTTCAGATTTCATAACGACCTCATCAATACATTGAAAAATCAATGGAAGATAATCTATGTCTTACAATAAGTTGTGAGCCATGCGTATCCGCCGTTTGGCTACCATCTTGGCTTTTGTTTTATTGGCAATGTGTGACCAGGGGTTTCATAGTGGAATCATCGGGCGCTTTTTGGCTATGATTGCATATGAAAAATAAGCTCTTGAAGGATCAAGGGACTGTTCATAGGTGAATGCCATTGGACTGCTGTAAACAATATTTGCATCCGCAAAGCCCATCCATTGCGTTAAAAATGCTAGATAATCCGAGGGGATGGGACGGGTATGAGTCGGGTCCGTATAAAATGTATTGACTGCTATGGGGTTTTTAATGTTGATGGTTTCTAGCAACACCACGCCATCCGGTGCTAATGCCCGGTAGATTGCGGACAAGAGCGGGGCGATAGAGCCTGGGGGAATGTGCTCGATGACCTCGATCAGGGAAATCCCGGAAAAGCACCCTTGGTGCGTGTGCAAATAGCTGAGTGCATCGGCACAGTGGACATCTAGGCCGCGTTCCTTGGCTCTGGCGACTTCTATAGCATTGCTATCGATACCCTGTGCCGGGATGCCATGTGTACTCAAAAATTGGACAAACTCACCGGCACCGCAGCCAATGTCCAAAAAAGGTAAAAAGCAGCCTTTGGGGATGTGGGGCAGATAGGCAGCGTATTGTTGGGCCATCCCATCTTCATAACCGTCGGCCCAGATTTCGCTGAAATAACTATAAAACTGTTCCTCGCGGCGATCCGGGTCGGGAGCGTGGCCGACGCGTACTATGGCTCGTTCTAAAAATGGTTCCGCAGGTAAGGTACGGGCGAACGGCAGGGGATAACTGCTACGTCCCAGGATAGCTGCAAACCATTTAAGCGGCCCAAACAAGGGTGTTTTGCGGATGGCCGCTTTGATTCTGTTCATAGGGGCAGTCATGCTACTACTCCGAAAAATGCGGGGACAGCGGGGGCTTTCGCCAGAATGTCATGCGAACGCGTAGCGCTTCCGGTAACAGGTAATAGGATATGCCCAAGGAAACCGCGAGAATAGCTCCCCCCATTGAAATATCCAGAGTGACGGGCAGCGTGGCAAAAGCTATGAGCACGGCGGCGATGACGGGGATCACGGTAAGACTGATGGCTCGCCCGTAAGTTTTGATGGTCCCGGTGGCTGCAAAACAAAAAATGGCGTCCGCGCTGCTCCGTATCGCCCAGGCCAGCGCCGCTCCCACGATGCCCAGCCACGCGATCAATACCCAGAGAATGAAAAGAAAAGGCGCGAGTTCAGCCAGATAAAACTTGGTCATGAGGTCGGGGCGCCCTTGGGCGGGCATGTAGGCGTAAGGAATATAGGCAGGGCCATTGATCCAGATGCCCAGCAGCAAAATGATGGCCACCGGAGCCATCTTCGCGGCGAGGTCCACGCCGATCCAGAGGATAAGGAAGGGGTGCATCAGCAGGATAGCGAGGACGATGAAGGGGGTCTGGATGGCGGTAAGAGCAGTGACGGCTTGGCGCAAGAGCCCTTTGGCGTCCTCCCCTTGTGCCTGCGAAAAACGCGGGAAAAGGGTGGTGCTGAGGGCATAGGGCAGATAGGTGAGGCGTTGGGTAAGGTTAAAGGGCACGGTGTAGGCGGTGACGGCAGCGGCTCCGAGTCTGGCGCCGATGACGAGGCGGTCGATGATGGTGAGCAGGGGGATGACGGCACCGGAGACGCTCACCCAGCCGCCAAAGCGCAGCAAGGGGCCGATCTCCGCGCGATGCAGGGCGGGCCGCCATCCCATAAAAGGCAGCCTGCGCGCGGTCAACCAGAACATGACCAGTACCCCCACCAGGCGTCCAGCGAGGGCTGCGGCGATGAGTGCGGCGATGCTGCCATGCCCGAGGGCGACGCTGAGGAGCGGGAAGGCCTGGAGGCCGATGACGCCGATGATCTGGCTGGCATTGAGGGAAAGAAAGGCCTGACGGGCTTCGAGAGTGCCCGCCAGAACTGAGATAAGGGCTACCAAGGGAACGATGGCGGCAAGCCAGGGAATGGCCTTCTGGGCCTCGCCGCGCAACGCGGCCGGAATCTGGAATATGTCGGCAAAGAGCCAGTGGCCGAGAAAGTAGAGAACGACCCCGCCCAATACGCCCATGCCCGCGCTGAGAAGGAAGGCGGTCCAGAAGGTGCGGTTGCGCTCTTCGCTGCTTTCCTGGTGGGCAACCCGCTGCGCCACGGCACGCCCGAGCCCGAGGTCAAAGGCACCAAAATAACCGAGCAGGGTGAAAGCGAGGAGCAGGACGCCGTAACGGACTTCGCCGATCCAGCGCAGATAAAGAGGCACCGTGGCCAGCGAAACCACAGTGGGGATGAGCAGACCCGCCAGATTGATGAGGGTGGACCGGGCGATGCGGGGGGAATGTGTTGCTGTCATGCAGGTGTAGGACCCCGCGTAGCGGCGGGGATCTTCACAACCGTACTCCCTCGCCTATGGCGATATCATGGATGGGCAGATGGCTTAGGTTGGGGGCGAGGAGAAGAACATCGACTTTGCGCCCGTGCATCTTCCGCTGCAGGCGGGCGGACAGTTGGGCGGCAAGGAAGGCGGGATTGTCGATG
>JAPTWR010000152.1 GCA_028065135.1 Acidithiobacillus sp. | reverse complement strand
CCAGCGCGCTGGGCGCCCTGAATCGTGAGATCAAGGACTGCCTGCGCTGCGGCAAGTGCAAGCCGGTCTGCATGACCCATATCCCCCGCGCCAACCTGCTTTATTCGCCGCGCAACAAAATCCTCGCCACCGGCCTGCTCATCGAGGCCTTCCTTTACGAGGAACAGACCCGGCGCGGAGTATCCCAGCAGCATTTTGCAGCCCTCAACGACGTGGCCGACCACTGTACCACTTGCCACAAATGTGAGACTCCCTGCCCGGTGGATATCGATTTTGGCAAGGTTTCCATTCAGATGCGCAACATTCTCCGTGCCCGCGGAGAGAAATCGTTCAATATGGGCACGCGTCTCGCCATGCTCTACCTCAACACCACGGAACCACGCAGGGTTCATTTAATACGGCAAGGTGTGCTGCAAACCGCCTACAAAGCGCAGGCACTCGCCCACAGAATCTTCAAGCCACTGCTACCCAAGGGACCACCGCCGGCCACCACCGGCAAAGCCGCGTTGCGCGCCGAAGTCATCCACTTCCTGCGCAAACCGCTGCCTGCAGACATGGGCGCGCGGACCATGCGCCAGCTCCTCGCCATCGTCGACGATAAAACCGTCCCCATCATCCGGGACAGCGCCAAAGTGGCGGAGGACAGCGATGCGGTATTCTACTTTCCTGGTTGTGGCAGCGAGCGGCTCTTCAGCGATATCGGTCTGGCCACGCTGGCCATGTTGCATCACGTCGGTGCGCAGACCGTATTGCCACCCGGCTATCTCTGCTGTGGCTATCCGCAGACGGCCGGTGGCCAGGAAGACAAAGGCCAGGAAATCTCGGTGCGCAATCAGGTGCTCTTTCATCGTGTAGCGAACACACTGAACTACCTGGATATCAAGACCGTGATTCTGTCGTGTGGCACCTGCATGGATCAACTTCTGCAGTACCAGTTTCAGCAGATTTTCCCTGGCTGCCGCCTGCTGGACATTCACGAGTACCTGATGGAAAAGGGCGTCGCCCTCGATGGTGTGGAGGGCGTCCAATATCTCTACCACGATCCCTGTCACAGTCCCATGAAAACCCACAAACCCCAGGCCGTGGTATCGCAACTGCTCGGGCAGCAGGTGCTGGACTCCGCGCGTTGCTGTGGTGAGGCGGGCACTCTGGCCAGCAGTCGCCCGGATATCGCCACCCAGCTCCGTTTCCGCAAGGAAGAGATCCTCAAGGAGGGCATCCTGCAACTCACCGGCGGCGCACGGGCCGAGGGGGGCAACGTCAGACTGCTCACCAGTTGCCCAGCCTGCCAGCAGGGTCTGGAACGCTACCGTGAAGATACGGGTCTCGACACCGACTACATCGTCGTGGAACTTGCGCGCAAGATACTTGGACCGCAGTGGCAGCAAGGTTTTATCGATGCCGCGCACCAGGGAGGTATCGAGCGGGTTTTACTCTGATGGCTGGCATCCCGTCTCAGTTGCCGCGCGCTGAAGGTGCGAGCCGGTGAAAAACCCCGACCCGAATACGCATCCCGTACAGGCACCCATTGACGGAGTCCTCGACCTGCATACCTTTCGCCCCCAGGAAGTGCCCGACCTGATCCGCGAATATCTTCATGCCTGCCGGATCAGGCATATCACGAAAATCCGTATCATCCACGGTAAGGGCAAAGGCGTGCTGCGCGAAACGGTACATGCCATTCTCCGGCGCGAGCCCGTGGTCCGGGGCTTTCATCTGGCCAACGATCGCAGCAGTTGGGGCGCAACGCTGGTGGATATTTATCCGCCCAATGTCTCCCTGCCACCGCGCCGGCCCCCGGAGGCAAAAGTACACCGGCCGGGGCGGGTGCCGGGCTGGTACCGGCTGCTACACCGCATTTTCGTCAGGCATCGAGGCGGGATATGACTCAGGAAGGCGTGATCAAATTTCAACTGGACTGGCACGCGGGGCCGGTCATCGCCTGTGCACTCCGGGCCACCCTCGGCCATTGGCGCGATGTCCTGCACGCCCATGGACTGATCGGCGCCGACCCCGCCCGCTACGGCGGCATCGGTTTCGGCAACGTGAGCTGTCGTTGCCGCGGCGGTTTTCTGATCACCGCCACCCAGACTGGTCACCTCAGCACCCTGGCTCCGGAGCATTTCTGTCAGGTCACCCACTGGGACATCGTCCACAACCGGATCTATGCCGAAGGACCGCAGCCGCCCTCCTCGGAGGCCCTCAGCCATGCGGCATGTTATGACGCCCATCCTGATATTTGCTGGGTTTTTCATATCCACCATCCGCAGCTCTGGAGACAGGCGGCAGCTCTGGGATTCGCGGCCACTCCCCCGGATGCGGAATACGGCACCCCCGCCATGGCCCTGGCCGTATCCGATCTTGCCGGAAAGGCGCACTTACCTCTGTTCATCCGGATGACCGGCCACGAAGACGGGCTCATCGCCGCCGGTCACAGCGGCATGGAAACCTGCACCCTGCTATTGAACAAGGTTGCCGAAGCTCAGGCTTCCAGCGCCTTACGCAGGTAAGTATCCATATCGGTAAGGTTATTCAGAGCCCAGCGCCGGTAATCGTCGGGCAGGTCGGCTATCTTCACACCCTTGTGCTTGCCGAAGGGCATGGTTTCGGGAATCCTGGCACGCTCGCTGAACTCCCATAAATCTTCCCAGGAGTTGGGCCGCACCGAGAGGATGACCTTGTTCAGCAGAATCCGGCAGAACTTCACGTCGGCCAGCGCCGAGTGGGCATTTTTGAGGTTGTCCCGGGTCTTGCTCCTGTCCTTGCTGAAGTGGTACATCAATGCCGACTGGGAATGGCTGTCCACCTCGGGCCAGAGTTTGCGGGTCATGGCATAGGTGCAGATGCGTTTAACGTCGGGCTTGCCGATCACGCCCCAGTCGTAATCTATACTGTGACCGACCAGGTACCCGGTATCTTCGGGCAGGCGAAAACTGCTGGCGGGCGGGCTCTCGAGGAGGTCCTCCTCAAGAATATGGTGAACCGCCATGGCTCCCATCTCGATGGGCTTGGCCGGCCGGTAACGTTGCACGAACTGCTCCTCGACCTCCAGCGTCCGCAGATCGCTTACCGCCAGCCAGGCTGCCTCGATCAGCTCAGGCTCCACCCGACCCGTCGTTTCTGTATCAAAAATCAATGCGCGCATGCAAAACCCCGTCCGGGAACCGGCGAAAAGATGCAGGGTAAATGCCTGTCTCCCCTAGGGCAAGCACCCGTGCCTGGGGAACTTTGCTGAAAACGCAGCATCTCATTGTTTGCCCGGCCACTTTGTCCGGGTATTGCTTTTTTCCTCCGGCGTCCCCATTCCTCGGAAAGAGGCGAAAAAACGTAATTTACGTTATGCTAGCGGCGTGATCATTCACAGGAGTCAGATATGAATCAGGACCAGAACCCTTACCAGTTTCCGGACAGCATGAATCCGCCCGGATCGGGCAGCGGCACCGCCATCGGCACGCTGATGGGCAAGACCTATGCGCTGCTTGCGGCCACACTCGTCGTTTCAACCATAGCCGCCATTTACGGCATGCATTCGCCGTTTGCCTATGAACATCCCTTCATCCTGATGATCGGTTCCTTTGCCCTGCTCTTTGCGGTGCAGTACACCGGCGCGCATCGCAGCCCCTTTGCCGTCCCTCTGGTCTTTCTGTTTGCGGGTGGCATGGGCATGATGATGGGTCCGGCCATCGAGATGTATCTGCGGATGCCAGGCGGCGCCTCCATCATCGCCGAAGCCCTGGGTACTACCGCAGCCATGTTTGTCGGACTTTCCGCCTATGCGGTCACCACGCGACGGGATTTCAGCAACATCGGTGGTTTCCTGATCACCGGTCTGGTGCTGGCCATCGTGGTCTCTCTGCTGAACATCTTCCTGCTGCATATCCCCGCGTTGCAACTCGCCATTGCGGGCGTCCTGGTGCTGGTCTTCAGCGGCCTGATCCTTTTTGACACCCAGCGGATGATTCGCGGCGGCATTCAGGAGCCAGTCCTGCTGGTCGTCGGTCTCTATCTGGATATCATCAATCTCTTCATGGCGCTGCTCGAAATCTTCGGCGGCAACCGCAATTGATCCCGGCGTCCTTCCTGCGCCGCGGCGGGAAGGACGATTCTTCCGAAAGCATGGCACACAGCATCCGCCCC
Source organism: Acidithiobacillus sp. (assembly GCA_028065135.1). The sequence continues at coordinate 3,207 of JAPTWR010000152.1, read as the reverse complement.
GCGGTCATCCCCAGGAGCCACATCAGCCTTTGCATCCCACCATCGTCGCCAGGGATACTACCTCGCGGTTGAGCAGGGTGGCCGCTTCGCTGCTTCCACCAGTTACGCCCCTGTGCTGATACCGCGCCTATACCCCGCTGCCCTTTTTCCCCACCGCGTTACGGCATCCGCTCGCCATGCACAGAGGCCGGATGCTCTCGTGCCAAACAGTCCATAAAACCACCCACGAGGCGGCCTTCATCAAAGACGGTCTCCTGCAGTTGTCGTCTGCCCTCCTCACCCAGGCGCCGCCGCAACTCCGGCTCCCGCGCCAGCCGGATCAACAGACCTGCCAGGGCAACGGCATCACCCTCGGGAAAGAGAAAACCATTGCGTCCGTCCTGGATCACTTCGCGAATGCCGCCGCTGCCACTGCCCAACACCGGCACCCCGGCGGCCAATCCTTCCACCAGCGCCAGACCCAGCCCCTCGCGCCGCGAGGGCAGGACATTCACATCCATCAGCCCATAATAGGCCGAGATATCGTTCTGAAAACCGAGGAAAATCAGCCAGTCTGGACGTGCGCCATGGGCCTGGGCCATGGCGCGCAGGGCTGCGTGATCTTCCGGATGGGGCGGGCCCAGTAGCAGGACGCGATAGGGAAAATCCAGTCGCGACAGGGCCGCGAAAAGCACATCAAAACCCTTGGGATGCGCCACCTGGGGATGCCAGCCCGGCCAGCGATCGAAACGAGCCACCATGCCGATGCAAAACGGTGCCGGCGAGGCGTCGAGGCCGAGACCAGCCCGCAGCGCGCTCCGAGCCTGGGAGTCTACCGCGAAGAAAGATGAGAGATCGCGACCGGCGTAGAGGCGGGTGACCCGCGGGGCGGGATAGCCGCTGGCGACGAGACTCTCGGCGATCACCTCGCTGGCGGCCAGCTGATGCGCCACCCAGAGCCGCTGCCAGGGCGCCCAGGGCAGGGCTGGGGGGCGTATGATACAATGACGCATGAACCACAAAGGGGCGTGCAGACCACCCAAGGCCTTGGCCGCCAGGGTCAGATGCCGGGCAGGAGAATCATGGGTGAGCACCAGATCAACCCGTTGCGCCACCCGGCGCAGGGCCCCCAGCGCCGCTGCGCTGAAGGGGGAAAATGACGGGGCAACGGTGACCGTCCGCCCGCGCAGGCGTTCCTCCTGATGGCGCACGAAACCCGCAGGCACGAAGAACTCCACCGCAACGCCCTGCTCCTGCAGGCCGTCAGCCAAGGCCAGGGCAACCTGATCCGCCCCGCCACGGCCATCGCCCCCCAGGACCTGCAAAAGGCGAAGCCGCCCGTTACCGGCCCGCAGCGCCGGCCCGGTCGAAGGGCGAGGTGTGGGCATCAAGGAGTGCCGAGCCCCCAGGGCAGCGTCTTTCATGGTCAATCCCGAAAATTACTGCACCGCATGGGCGAGACCGAAATCCTGCCCGCGCAAGGCGGCAATGATCGTCTGCAACATGTCCCGGCGCTTGCCCGACACCCGCAGTCGATCCCCTGGATGCTGGCTTGCACCTCCCTCCCGTTTCCTGGTCGTCTTGGAGCCCTTGAAATCATATTTGCCATCGCTCATGGTAACGCCCGCTCCCGTTTCCTTCAACCGCAAGGACGCTTGCCCAGCCAACGGGCACAATGCTAATTTGCAGTTCGTAGGCAAGCACCCTAGGCCTGATCCCGGGCCCAGGCAACCGGAAGGAGCGCAACATGCAAACCGAACACCAGGATCTGAAAAAGGAATTCCCCCAACTCGCGGCCCGCATGGACGTCCTGCAACAAAGCAATGCGCACTTTGCCAAGGCCTTTGACGAATTCAACGCCCTCACCGCGGAAATCGAGCATATCGAACGCAACGATGCTGCCGCTGGCGAGAGCGTACTGGAACAAATGAAAAAACGTCGCCTCGCCCTCAAGGACGAGATCTATCGGATGGCATCGGCCTGAGCCGAAAAACGGCAAACCGTCGCGATGGAACAGTGCAGCACACCCGCCCCACCGCTTGCGGAGCGGAAACGGGGCGTTGGCCCGGTGAATGAGTCCGGCGCCATTCGGCAACATACTCCCATGATGCGCCAGTAGCAGAGAAAATCTGCTTAACCATATGTTTACTATATATTTTTTATAGTGGATTGTCTAAAACGAAACCGTTATCTTCGATCATTAACTGCTTGATTTTCACGCCCTGAATCCGCGAGTTTTAGACAGGTTTTCCCACGCATCCTTGGGTTGTCACGGATCGGCAATATGGAGCCAAACCGTAGTCGGCCGTAATGGCGCCACTTCCGGATCGGCATAAACGGCAGAACATACAACGAAATGATGGCCGCCATGCGTTCGGTGCATGACGCCGCGCAGTTCTTCCAAATGGAGAAGGCGGGGACTGAAGGCCGCGCGATAGCCGACAGAATCGAGGCCCTCAACATGGCATTCAAAGAGGCCAGAGCACAACAGAAAGAAGAATCGCAGTTGCAGGTTATTGCGGCGGAACGTCGTCAATGCTGGAGGGATCTGAGCGCCATTCTGAAAGCGGTCCGGCAGGAACACAAAAAGACCTTGCAAGAAGTCTTTTACAACCGGTTTCTCGAAGTAGGTCCTATGAGGGCGGTGGCTTGCCCGTAATGCGGCAAATTATGGAAAAACAGCCGTAAAGAACAGCATTCGGCATCAAAACAGCAGGAAAATAACCTGAATTCTGATTTTTCAGATTATTCTTCGTCCTGAGCGCCGGTTTTTAGAAGTGCCCGGCATTAAGTCTGCCTGGCGCGTGGTTTACGGCCTACGCTTCTTCCTGACTACATTTCGTATCCTCTGAAGGATGATTGGTCTGTGTTCGCCACAGTTGCGCATAGAGACCATCCTGCACCAGCAGTTCGGCGTGATTGCCTCGTTCAACGATTCTGCCATGATCAATCACGAGAATTTCGTCTGCCGTGCGGATCGTCGACAGGCGATGTGCGATCATGATCGTCGTCATACCCGCGGTGGTCCGCGCGAGGTTGTCGAGAATCGTCTTTTCGGTCGCGCTGTCAAGTGCGCTGGTCGCTTCGTCGAGCACGAACAGTTGAGTACGGTCAAAGATATTGAAGGTTTTGTCTACGCTGACGGTCACGTAGCGTGAGGGGCTGGGGGTAAACCCCCTCGAAGAACTTGAATAAACGCGCCTGTTGGGGGAGTGTCACTTTTCGACC
>JAPTWR010000167.1 GCA_028065135.1 Acidithiobacillus sp. | reverse complement strand
AACCACGGCGGAACCAATCCTAACGCGAGAGAAAACAGTTCTTCCGGGACCATCATCTAACTCCTATTCAGGGCGCGACTGCTCCACAGCATTCTACCCCCTACCCACTCAATCTGACGAAGAGCCTGGAAGGTCATGTGGTACGCCTAACACAACGCTCAAAATAGACGCAAGTTACGCTGCGCTCCAATTGCGCCCTTTAGCTCAGCGTTAGGCATCACTAAACATATGAACCATGGGCTGAAAAATTCAAATTTTGGCTGGAGCGCTTACTAAATGGGAACTTCCATAGAGCTCTGCATTGGTAACGTGTCCCTATCGTATTCCAAAAACCACATGGGGATAGATTACGGATTCTTGTTTCAGGAAGGTGATCTATTTGACCGCAATATGGACCCAATAGCTTATGGTTCTTACGAAGAACATCCTGAAGAAATGGGGGAGCTTGACGAAGCCGAGGAACTTTTTGCTAGAACACTTTCTCGCATCTTGCCTCGTCTTGAGATACTCGGCTTCACACTTGAAGCCGCACGCGCCGAATATCAAGCGGTAGTCGCGGAAGCGGTAGAGCTGGATAGCTATAGCGAGCTAGAAGAGAAGAAATACGAGTATCTCTCGTTTGAAGAATTCTGCAATCTAGCCTGCCGCTATCCGCTAAGCGATCTGAAGAGCGGTTATATCGAGTACGAAACGCCAGACCGAGACATGTTATCACAGGGACGGTTTGCCGCCGATATCGACGAATTTGATCGGATTCCATGGACCGATAACTCTGATTCTTATTGGTCCGAAACCAGCTTCCTCTCCGCGAGAGTTTGCATTCTGAGCGCGGAGTCGATGCTTCGAGTCTTTGCCCTGAATGCAGCCAATGCTGAAGTGGAAGTCACATGGGCCTTTGGCTCTATTGTCCATGCCGGGTGGGTTCAACGTGAGGCGTTCCTGCCAGGTGCGCAGCAAAAGCAAAAGGTTCTGATCGCAACCGAGGGAGTATCCGACGCACGCATCATTCGACGGTCGCTCGATATCCTACGCCCGGACGTGGCCGATTTTTTCAATTTCGTGGATGTCAATGAACGCCATCATTTCTGGGGAACCGGCAATCTCGTCAAATTCGCAGAAGGGCTTTTGCGAATTGACGTTCTCAATCAGGTCTTATTCGTTTTCGACAACGACGCGGAGGGCGTTGACGCTTATCGAAAGCTCGAAAAACTGACACTACCTGGCAATATGCGTGCGATGCTCTTACCCGATCTTGAAGACTTTAGAGAATTCGCGACCCTCGGCCCAGAGGGCGTTAGCGTTTCTGATATCAATGGACGAGCCGCCGCGATTGAATGCTATCTCGACCTTCGTTTGGATCAATATCCGCCCCCCCAAGTCACATGGAGCAACTTCAAAAAGGACATCGGCGCATGGCATGGGGTGTTGGATTACAAAGATTCCTATTCAAAGCATTTCTATGATCAGTCCGACGATCTGCTGCGAAACGGTAGCTACGATGTCTCTAAGCTCTTGAAACTAAATGATGCGCTGATCGAGCAGGCTGGGTTGTTAACTCCGTGATTTGATGGCAACCCTATATCTGCGATCTCTGTTGACCCATGGGGCACGGGCGGTAGTGAACTTCCAGATCAAGAACCGGAATCCCTGGATCGACAAGCTCCTCAGCCGACGGCCACACAATGTGACGGTGGTGGCATTGGCCAACAAGATGGCCCGAACCATCTGGGCACTGCTAGTGAAAAATACAGAATATGTGGCAAGTCACACAATGAATGCGGCTTCCATATCGTAATTGTTACAGAATTGTTGAAGTTCAACAAAAGGAGTTGCGCAGGCTGATAAACGATTGATGGCAAAACAGGTCAGACCACGGAAGAGAGAGCCTGGCAGTCACTTGTCCTTCGAGGACGTGTCACAGATAAGGACTTTTCCGGCGGATTCCATCGGGGCCAGCAGGCTTATCATCCTGCATCAAAGGCCGGATATAAGACAGCAACCCGACCTCAACATGCCAGACTGACATCAAAATCATCTTGCACACATGGAGGCATCCATATAAGCAGGGCCATGTCGAACTTTTAACTAAGTTGCTGATGCAGTAGTACAAAGGCCCTCTATGGACTTCCGGGGCCGAATGCGGTAACTTTGACCGCATGGAAGCCTCAACGCTCACCTCAAATCAGCAAGCCAGCCTGCACCGCATTCAGGTACGGCCCATCCTGCCCCCAGAGCGGGAACGCTGGAATACCCTGATGCAAGCGCATCATTACCGTGGCTTCCGCACGATGGCGGGACGCACCCTGCGCTACGTGGCCACGCTGGATGATCGCTGGGTAGCGCTCCTTGGCTGGCAGGCTGCCGCTTACCAGTGTCAGGTTCGGGAGCAGTGGATCGGCAGCTACTGAGGCGGACTTGGATATAAGCGTTGCCTCATGCTTTCAACGAATGTGGCGGGCCTTCAATTGTGCGAGCCTCGCAAACAGAAGGCATCGCGGCAATCCGCTCGAAATAATCTGAAAGATTGCGCCACGGCGACAGATCAAGCTCAAGCCGCTGTGCCCACGTTAGCATGACGAACAAATATGCGTCGGGGGCAGTGAACGAGGCACCCATCAGGTAATTGCGGCCACCCAGCGCCCGATCAATGTAAGCCAAGCGCGGCGAAACTAGAACACGCGTGGCCTGTTGCCCCGCGGCCGTCTTGGACAGAAAGTTTGCGGCAACACCGCCGTGCCGTTCTGGGGTAATGAAATTCTTGTGAATCTCAGTGGCGATAAAATTAAGCCATTCCAATGCATGATAACGTGAGCGTAGCGGCGGAGATGGCAAGAGACCCTGCTCCGACTTCAGGTCTGCGATAAATTGCAGGATTACCGCGCATTCGGTGAGCACATCGCCATCTCCCAGCTTCAAAGCCGGCACATAGGATTTGGGGTTGATCTCGTTGTAGTCGCCCCCTGACCAGCGCTTGGTCATTAGATCGACCTTCTCCAGCGAAAAGAAGAGATTCGCCTCACGGAGCAGGATGTGGGGCGCGAGCGAACTCGCGCCAGCGGCATAGAAGAGGATCATGCTTGTCTCCATTGTGGGTTCATGAATCCGCCGAGCCTAACGTTCAAAATCACCGGCGCTGCGCGGCTTTATCCTTTGATGCGACAGTAGGTGCCGTTTTGTCTGGTGGCCGTGATTGGCGGGGAGAACGTCTGCTATTGTCCAGACGAAGGCGCCACTTCACTCGTGTGCATCCTCGTAATTATGATCGCCACCTGCGACCGCAGCACGGAGTATCACGCTAATCCAACCGTACTCAAAGGTGAGCCCAATTCCAATGGTGCCATAGATGAAAAAATTTAGGCTATCGATGCCATAAATCGCTATGTTGAGCACGGCAAGGGCAAGTATGCCAACGATCATCGCCACGACAGGTTCTGAGTGCTTGCGATTTTTCTGTGCAAGCAACCTAGCCCCTCTCGCAGCTTCGCCGATTTCGGCAACTGGCGGTTTCAAGTCTGAAGTGTAACCGGCGCCATTGCCCACACGATCTTTGGTATTGTTCTGTCCCATGCGTCAGGCCAATGCTATATGATCAGTAGGAGCATGTCTCACCTTGGGTGTTCCAGTTTGACGTGCTTGCCAAAGATCATAGGCTGCTTGTTGAGCGACCCAGAGGTCAGCACGGCCACCATTTTCGATCCCGAGCCAGCCCTCAAGCCGGAGCGCCATCTCTGGAGAAATGGCGGCGTGTCCGTTGAGCACGCGAGATAAGGTGGAGCGTGTTACGCCCAGTTGTTCAGCTGCTTCGGTAACCGTCAAATCCAAAGCAGGCAGGATATCGTCCCGTAGTAGAAATCCCGGATGGGGTGGATTGTGCATGGGGCTCATCTTCAGTGCCTCAACTCAGTGATAGTCCATATAGTCGACCAGGATGGCGTCACCACCATCGAAGGCGAAAACCAATCGCCAGTTTCCGCTGACCCACACCGCGAAGTGTCCTTCCATGGTCCCGTGGAGGGGATGCAACTTCCATCCGGGCACGGCCATGTCGTCAGGCCCTTGAGCGACGCTGAGGCGGGCCATCTGTCGCGAGAGTTTGGCAGCATGGTCGGGCTGAATCCCAGCCTTACTGCCTGATTCATAGAAGGCTTGCAGCCCCTTGTGGCGGAAACTTTTGATCACGCTCTATTGTGGCGCGTAGCGTTACGGCAATCAACTGGTTTCAAATGCGACAGTATGTACCCTTCTGTCTCATGTAGCTTCTTCAATCCAAAACTTACGCGATTGTATTGATTGCATTTCTGTTGATGCCTCCACATGAGACAAAACAATGAAATTCTACCGATCATCACCCCGGTAAGTATGAGGCATACTTTAGCCTATTCATACGTCCGTTTCCAGTCTACAGGAGGCATCTGACCTGGTTGGGGGTAAAGATCATCGCTCCGCAAACTGGACACAATCTCATTCCTACCAGAAGCCTTCTGCACGCGCTCCTCACCAATTTTCACCTTCCAACCCATGGCAAGTAAATATCATCAAGGTTTTTGGCCTCTGAGGCCATAGGTTTCCAACCAGATTTTGCATATAGCCAAAAAAAAACACACACCCCCCCTCAGAATACCGTATGAGTGCCCACGGATCGTGGGCACTCACTTTATAAAGGGGGGTGTGTGATCGAAAGATGGAAAGTGGGATGCCCCATGCTCTGCAGCGCAGATCGCGTGCCATGAGGCACTAATTTGTCCATATCACAGTAACCATGATAATGCAAACACCCTAAATCTTAAAAAAAACCATTTTAGGGTCCTCGCCTGCTGGGCCACCATACCCAAGAATTGCGGCAGGCCGAAGTGATCAGAGGGTCTACAGCATCTGGATGCCGGGTCGCTAGAGCGATTCTGGCAACTAAATGCCCACCTGTGAAGAAGGCTTAACATCTCGTTGAATACTGCGAGCTCATTTTATTATTAACGAAAGGACACAATAACATGGCTATGAAAACAACTCTGCCTGCAGCAGAGCCAAGCTTGATAATTCGGGTATCCGAAGCGGCTAGGCTTCTAGGTGTATCTGAGTCAACAGTGTGGGCGTGGTCCAGTGAGAATTCGCCGCGCCATATCGAAGAATTCCCCCGGATATTTCCGCTGCATTCGCGCCCCAATGGGAAAGGTGCTTCTGGCATTTTTAGAAAGCACCTCGACGAATTTCTAGCCGTACAGTGGGCTAAAGCGGTAGAAAAAGATGCCAACAGGACCTCCACCAAGTTGTTGAACAAGCCCAATTCAGGGAGATTTGAATGAGCATCTGCAAAATATATTTAGCCGAATATTTAGCCAAGGACGATTCAGTACCTGTTATAACAAGTGACCACGTACCAAATCAAAAAAGCGAGGGAAGAACGCAAATGGAAAACAATGACGACCAGCCTCAAAAACAAACCCAACCGGGAAAAAATTACGAAAATTTTAACATGCCTATTAATGGTAATATGACATTTAAACAGGAGGTTTTTGGTGCACCATTTAAGTTTGATGAATTGGAAAATGCCCCAGGACCAGAACCATTCCCTATCCAAAATATGACACCTATTTTCGCTGCCTGCATTCGGCAGATGTCGAAATGCTCAGAAATAAGTGATGGCATGGTCATTGGGCCATTTCTGACCTGCGTGTCCGCCATTTTACTACCTCGCGTTGGGATAATGACCTTCTACGACAAGCTCGTTGGGGTTAACGTCTTCTGCCAGACAAATGCAAGGGCATCCTCACGAAAGACCGATATGTACAACCCGTTGTTGAACCTACTAATGAATTTCGACAGCAATCGTCGTGACCACATCCAAGACTCAAATCGCAAGAAAGTGGCAGAGATTCAGGCTTGGAAGCTGAAGCTTGATACTGTTAAAAAACAACACGCAAAAGCGTCCAGGAATTCGGATCATGACGCGGCAACTCTTCTGGAGAAGCAATATCAGCAGCTTCATCTTGAAAAACCAATATTACTACCAGACCTGCGCATAACGCAAAGTGATTCAACACCGGCTGCCATTATCCAGGGACTTTCAAATAATAGCGGGTGCGGCACTTTTTTAATTGACGAGGGTGTTCTACTTTATCAGAAAATTGTGAATAGTGAGGTGCACCACATCAACTCAGCATGGAGTGGATCACCTATTGATAAAACCACAATTCGTGGGGGTAATATTTTTATAAAAAGCCCAAAGCTTGCCTCCCATACGTTCATTCAACCGGACGCATTTTCAAAGATAATTCGTGAAAAATCTTCTTCAATTCTTAAAGATACTGGCTACTTTACCAGGGTCCTTATTTGCGCACCAAATGTGAACCCAAAAACAAATGCGCTTCCAGATTTCGTTGGCTCTGAAGAGGAACTCAACAAACTTCTGATATATTTGAAAGAGCAGATCACTATATCTTACCCAATAAATGGGCTGTTTTGTGAAGAAAAACGTACCTTAACCCTATCCATAGAAGCTGAAAACTTTATCCAGAGCTTCTATGAGGCCATCCAGATCGAAGTGAAAACTGGTGGTGTATTTCATGAAATGCCTGGATTTTGTGGAAAAATCGCAGAGCATATATATCGGATCGCCGCTCTACTACATTGCATCGAACAGTACGATTCTGATGAGGTTTCGTATAGTACGGTATCCGCCGCGATCTTATTGATCGATTGGTATGCCACTGAACATTGGCGACTCATCGTAAAAGGAGGAAAACCCCTTAATGTTGAAGAAGGTGCAGATAAGTTATTGCATTTTCTACGGTTTCGCCATGATCGTAATACTGTTTCTCGCATCACTTTTAACGATCTTAGGCACCGCGTGGAGTGTTTCCATGATGATCCAGATTTCTTGGATGACTGCGTCAACTACCTACAACAGCGGGGCGATATAATAGTAACCGGGCATCGCCGGAAAGGTCGCCAGGGTGGTTACCGTCGATACGAAATAAATTTAAGCCCATCATTTGTAAAATACGAACGGTGGCAACCAAAAGAGTAGTCAATAGCCCGGCAACGCCGGGCTTTTTCATGCCTAAGGCCACAAACCCATGACCATCCTCATCAACGCGATCACGATAACCCTGCATCCAAGAAATGCACTTTATCACGGCAGTCGTCAATAGCCACTTGAGTACACTTAGGAAAATTCAAATTAGAACCTCGCCGTTCAGCTAGCTAGTCAGCAGTTGCTAACGATCAGGGAAGAAGTGGCATACCAGATGGCATACTGGATACTTCAAAAAAAAATTATATTTTGAAAATCATAAAGATACAACTAATATATGGCGGAGGCGGTGAGATTCGAACTCACGAGGGGCGTTAACCCCTGCCGGTTTTCCTTACCCACTATGGCTTTCGCCACAGGGCCACGAGGACCCTTTTGGAGTCTGGATCATGCCTTCACCCTGG
>JAPTWR010000013.1 GCA_028065135.1 Acidithiobacillus sp. | reverse complement strand
TCACCCTTGACGGAGATCCGCCCACCATTCCTGCAGGGTGGGAATATCCACGACCACCTGTTCCCCAGCGGTCTGGCCCTGCAATACGTGCGCGGGGGATGCCGTTTCTCCCAAATGATCGAGAACCCGTAGCGCTGCGCTAAAGTCTTGTCCTTTGGTATATTCCGTCTGGGTAATGATGGTAGCAAGCCCCGCTCCACGGGCGGACTGTAGTCCATTCGCCGAGTCTTCAATCGCGAGGCAGTCTGCGGCAGGCAAACCTAATTGACCCAGCACATAGGTATAAATGTCCGCTGCCGGCTTTTTGTGGGAGACAATATCCCCGGCGCCGATCGTATGAAAGCGCTGCGGCGCCTCCGCGCCTAAGGTGCTCTTCAACAGGGACTCGACATTGGCCGGCGTGGTGGTCGTGGCAATGGCCAGCAACAAACCGTGATCCCGTGCCGCATTCAGCAAACGCTCCACACCGGGGCGTAGCGGCAATAGTCCGGCATTCATCATCTCCACATAATACCCGGTCTTTTGGCGATGGATAGAAGCAATGTCAGCATCGCTCAGTTGCGGCAACTCCGGATGTTCATTCAGGAAAGCCCTGAGGCGTTCTTTGCCGCCGGTAACCCTCAGATAGTAGCCATAGGTCGGTACATCCCAGCTAAAAGGAAGGCCAGCTTCGGCAAAAGCCTGATTGAAAGCGACCCGGTGGGCATCCCGCTCGGTATCGGCAAGGGTACCGTCCACATCAAAAATCAACGCGCGCAACGACATGAATCTAAGTGCCTCCTGAATTTACGGTAAAATATAGTGTCATAACCATCCGACAGAACCGCCAGCATCTCAACGGTCTGGTGGAGCATTGTAACCAGCACGCATTAGATTGCCAAAACAGCTATTCTCTGTTAAACGTAAGCGCGTTATTACCCAGGACAGGAAGCCCCCATGGACGAAAGCATGCCCCAGCCCGCGAAAAAAGTGCCCGGCGCAGCCCAGCAATTCACCGCCTTCACCCCCTACGAGCCCGCTCCCAGCGAAGAGTATATGAACCCCACGCAGATTGCTCACTTCCGCCAAATTCTGGAAGATTGGCGCAGCGAACTGATGGCGGAAGTCGACCGCACCGTACAACACATGCAGATGGAAAACGTCAACTATTCCGACCCCAATGATCGGGCCAGTCTGGAGACGGACATGGGCCTGGAACTGCGCGCCCGTGACCGGGAGCGCAAGCTGATCCGTAAGATTACCCAGGCTCTCGACCGTATCAAGACCGGAGAGTATGGCTACTGCGAAAGTTGTGGCGTGGAGATCGGCCTGCGCCGTCTCGAAGCCCGTCCTACCGCCACCCTCTGTATCGATTGCAAAACGCTGGAAGAAAAACGCGAGAAACAGATGGCGCAGGAATGATACCATGCGCCTGCTGGTCCGTAACGCGCGCATCGCCCTACCCTCCGGTGAGCTCTATCATGGTGACCTTTTTGCCGAAGATGGTCGCATTGTCGCCATCGATCGGGATATGGACCGCGCCGCCGATACAGTGATTGACGCCGAAGGTCATATGCTGATGCCCGGCGTTATGGACCCGCAGGTGCATTTCCGCGAACCCGGCAATGAACAGAAGGAAGACATTTCCAGCGGCTCGCGAGCCGCGGCCAAAGGCGGTGTTACCAGTTTTCTGGAAATGCCCAATACCAATCCGTCCACCACCAGCCCCGCTGCCGTGGCGGACAAACTGGCCAGGGGCGCGGGAAAATCCGTGGTCAACTATGGATTTTTTATCGGAGCCACCCCGGACAATCTCGACAATCTGCTGGCCGCCGATGCGGCCTGCGGCATCAAGATTTTTATGGGTGCCAGTACCGGCAATTTACTGGTGGACAAGGAGGCGGACCTGGATCGCATTTTCGCGCATGGCCGTAAACTGATAGCGGTCCACGCCGAAGACGAGGCCCGCATTCGTGAACGGCGCACCCAGTTTACCGGCAGCAGTGATCCCGCCGATCATTCTCGTATCCGCGATGAACAATCGGCGCTGATTGCCACCCAGCGCGCCGTTCGACTCGCGAAAAAATATCAGCGCCGCCTGCATGTTCTGCATCTCTCCACGGCCATCGAGGTCGAGTTTTTACGGCAGCAAAAGACAAGTTATATCAGTTGTGAGGCAATTCCAAACCATCTTTTCCTGACCACCGATGCCTATGCTAAAATGGGTCCTCTGGCGCAGATGAACCCTCCCATCCGCAGTGAGCACGATCGTCAGACCCTCTGGGAGGGTTTGCGCAGCGGTGTCATCGATTGCATTGCTACGGATCACGCCCCGCACCTGCTAGCAGACAAGGCCTTGGGATACCCGCACGCACCCTCCGGCATGCCCGGCGTGGAAACCAGCCTGCCCCTGATGCTTACCGCCATGCGCGACGGCCATTGTAGTCTGGCCGAGTTGCAGCGTTGGATGTGCTACAATCCGGCGCGCCTCTATGGCGTGGTGAACAAAGGGCGCATTGCCATCGGTTGGGATGCGGATCTGACCTTGGTCGACATGACCCAAGAAAAGCCCGTTCGCAACGAGGAGATGTTCACCAAGGTGGGCTGGAGTCCCTTCAATGGCTGGCTCCTGACGGGTTGGCCTATCACTACCATTGTCGGCGGCCGAGTGGTTTTCGATAAAGGCGAGATTCTCCCCAACGCGCACGGGCAGCCGCTGCACTATGTCGAGCCGACGCCCCTGCCGGCGGTGGACTGAGCACCGGTATTCCAGAGGCAGAGGGCCGTTCCCCCGGGGGCACTCGCCCAGGGTGCGGTGTAGTAACCCAGAATGAGCAGCAAATGCCCCGCTTCGTCCCAGAGTAAGGGCACATCCGCACGTCGATCCGGTGGGACCCCCGCCTCCAGCAGCAATTTCTTCAGCGGACGATGTTGGCCCTGCCCGGTTAGGGTGAGCTCCCCCTGGCGGCGGCGGCGCCAGTACAAGCTCGTCTCCGCAAAACGCTCAGCCAGCGCGTGATGAAAACCGTCCGGTGCGGTATCCCGGAGAGCACACTGCCAGCCAGAAATCGGCAGCGGATCTCCCTGAGCGACACACCAGGGACCTTCTTCCCATTCCTTTTCCGCCATCGTGCGCGGTTGCGGCCAAGCGCGCAGCAGTCCGCCCTGCAACCAGGCTTGCCCCCCTTCCCACTGAATCCTCGCGCCCCCGCGTCTCTGCATTACCGCGTCCCGCAGAGCCTCCAGACGCTCCCGGCTCGGCACGGGAATCTGCCTCTGCTGAAACCATCCGCGCAGAAAAACCCGCTGTGCGGCAGCAGAAAGGGACTGCAAATACTCCAGGGAGAGTCGCTCCACAGAGAGTTCAGGGTAATCTGCCCGATACTGCTGCCAACGAGAACCAAACCAATCCGCTGCGATTTCCCGCATATCGGCGAGATTATCCGCAGCACGGGCGATATTTGGCGCCGCATGCGGCCAGCCCAGATCACCCAGTTGCGGGAGCAGGATATTGCGCACTCGTACCCGGTCATAACGCATATCGGCGTTAGCCGGATCATTCAGAAAAGGTAAGTGCCACTGTTCCAGATAATCCCGCAGCACCTGTTGGGGTACATCCAGTAGTGGACGGATCAGCAGCCCGGTACCCAGTGGGCGCTGCCAGGGCATACCCGCCAGCCCGGCTACACCAGCACCGCGCAACAGCTGCAAAAGCAGAGTCTCGGCCTGATCCTCCAGATGCTGTGCGGTGAATAGCCAGTCACCCTGACCCAACTGCGCCGCCATGAGGGCATAGCGGGCACGCCGGGCTTGATCCTCCGGCCCTTCGCCCGGGGCGTCCGGGGGTAGGTGCAGCAGGGTGAAGGGAACCCCCAGCGCCGCCGCCTGCCGCTGGCAGGACTGTGCCCACTGAGCGCTGTCCGGATGCCAGCCGTGATCCACATGCAAGGCGTGAACGGTGTATCCTAAAGAAACCAGCGCCACGAGCAGGGCCGTAGAATCACCACCGCCACTGTAAGCCACGTACAATATACGCCCTTCCGAGGGGTGCAAACTCCCCTCCAGACGCGTCTGGAGACGTCGCTCCAGCTCAGGCGGCGCCGATGACTCCATAGTGCATCAGGCGTTCGTAGCGGGTGGTCAGCAACTTGCTGGTATCCATCGCCTGCAGCTCCTGCAGGTGATGGGCGAAGCGCTCGCGGGTCAGTGCAAAGACCGCTTCCGGATCACGATGCGCGCCACCGAGGGGCTCCGCCAGCACTTCGTCGACCAGACCCATTCCCTGCAAACGACGTGCGGTGATACCCAGGGTTTCCGCTGCTTCCGCTGCCATGGCGGCGTTCTTCCAGAGGATCGAAGCGCAGCCCTCCGGCGAAATGACGGAGTATACCCCGTACTCCAGCATCAGCATCCGATCACCCACGCCGATCGCCAGCGCCCCACCGGAGCCGCCTTCGCCAATCACTGTGCAGATAATAGGCACTGCCAGGTCGGACATTACCGCGAGATTGCGGGCGATGGCCTCACTCTGGCCGCGCTCCTCGGCGCCAATACCCGGATAGGCACCCGGCGTATCAATGAAAGTAAATACCGGCAAGACAAAACGCTCGGCAAGGCGGAGCAGACGCAACGCCTTACGATAACCTTCCGGTCGCGGCATCCCGAAGTTGCGCTGAATCTTTTCCTTGGTATCGCGACCCTTCTGATGTCCTATCCAGACGATAGGCTGCCCACTGAAGCGGGCCAGGCCGCCAACAATCGCCTGATCATCGGCAAAGGCACGGTCCCCTGCCAGTATCTGTACTTCCGTGAACAGTGCCTGCACATAATCCAGGGTGTAAGGCCGCTGTGGATGCCGGGCCACCTGTACCGTCTGCCAGGCACCAAGCTTGCTGTAAATATGCTGCAATTCTTTGCGCGCTTTGACCTCCAGACGGCTGATGTCATCGGCAATACCCGGCTGATTCAGGGCGCGAAGTTCTTCCACCTTGGCATCCAGCTCCGCTACCGACTGTTCAAAGTCCAGATAACTGATTTTCATGTTCACTCCTTATCATTCCGAACAGGGCCAACGCTCAGGCCGGGCGGCGTGCCCCATATCGGGCACGCTCCAGTGGGACGACATTATTGACGAGGGATGTCGTCGATCGATAGTCCCAACGCCAGCGCGCGGTGGGTGCGAGCGCCATCAAGGCGGCGATAGCGGCGGGACCCGCCGCGAAGCTCAGGCTCTCCGCCACCCGTAATTGCGCGACAATATCGGCACCGACGCGCAAACGCAGACGCAAAGCCGTTTGGCCAGGGTATTTACGGAGCACGGCAAGCAGGTCTTGGGGAGCCAATTCTGCAGCGATTTCCAGTTCCAGGGTCAGTTGCGTAGCCAATTCCTCACGCGCCCGCGCCGTATCCAGCACGCGCAGGGCACTGAGCCGCAAGCCACCAGAATAGCTGTCCTCGCCCACCTCCCCCAAAACCAGCACCGGCTCCTCACCCTCCCCGACTTTACCGGCCTGCGCCCAGACTTCGGCAAAAATGACCACCTCCAGCCGCCCCCGACCGTCGTCCAGGGTCAGGAAATATATACGATCACCACGCTTGGTCCGGGTGCTGCGCCGCGCCACCACCAACCCAGCCACCAGCACCGTGGTGCCACTGCAGATGTCGCCGAGAGGCACCGTTCCCAGTGCCGCCAGATCATCCCGCAGACTAGCCATAGGATGACCACTGAGATAAAAACCCAGGGTCTCCCGTTCCTGACGCAGGGTTTCGGTGAGGCTCCATGCTTCCGCCAGCACCGGCGGTGGCGCCACCGGCAATGCTTCCTGTCCGCTAAACAACGATTCCTGCTGACTTGCCCGATTGCTCTGAAACTGCGCCGCTGCTTCAATACAACTGTCCACGGAAGCAATCAGGCTGGCCCGCGACACACCCCAGTCATCCATAGCGCCGGCACGAATCAACGCTTCCAGGGCACGGCGATTGATTTTCTGGGTATCCACCCGGCAGAGCAGATCGAAAAGATTCAAGAAGGGCCCTTCTCTACGAGCGTCGAGAATCGCCTGAATGGCGGCCCGCCCCAAACCTTTAATGGCTCCCAGACCAAAGCGGATATCACCATCCCCCTCCGGTCGGAACTCCAATACCCCCTGCTGAACGCTCGGCGGAACAATCCGTAGCCCCATACGGGTACACTCGGCAAGCATCGCCACGACCTTGTCGGTATGATCCATATCCGCGGTCAACACAGCCGCCATAAAAAATTGTGGATAGTGCGCCTTCAGGTAAGCCGTCTGATAGGACACCAGAGCATAGGCTGCCGAGTGCGACTTGTTGAAACCGTACTCGGCAAACTTTTCCATGAGGTCGAAGATCGCCCCGGCCTGGTCCGCTGCCAGACCATTTTTGTGAGCCCCCGCCAGGAAAATAGCGCGCTGCTTGGCCATTTCCTCCGGTTTTTTCTTGCCCATGGCCCGCCGCAGCAAATCGGCGCCGCCGAGGGAATAACCCGCCAGCGTCTGTGCGGATTGCATGACCTGTTCCTGATAAACAATCACCCCATAGGTTTCATCGAGAATCGGCGCCAGGTCGGGATGCAGAAAAGTTACCTGCGCCTTGCCATGTTTACGGGCGATGAAGTCATCGACCATGCCTGACTGCAGTGGTCCGGGCCGGAACAAGGCGACGAGGGCAACGATATCTTCAAAGGTATCAGGCTGCAGACGCCGCACCAGATCACGCATGCCAGACGACTCCAGTTGGAAGACCGCCGCCGTCTCGGTGGATTTGAGCAAGGCAAAAGTCGCCGCATCGTCTAAAGGTAATTGCTGAATATTCACTGGTGCGCGCCCCGTCGCCGGCGCATCGGCATTGATGAGTTTGATCGCCATATCAATGATGGTCAGGGTGCGCAACCCGAGAAAGTCGAACTTTACCAGCCCCATCTTCTCCACATCATCCTTATCGAGCTGGGTGACGTTGCCCCCCCCCTTCGGAGCCGTCGTTAAAGAGCGGCAGGCGGTCGGCCAGCGGTTCCGGGGAAATCACCACGCCACCCGCATGGGTCGAGGCGTGGCGTGGCAAGCCCTCCAGGCGCAGAGCGATGTCCAACAAGTCACGGACATCGTCTTCCTCGGTCTGGCGGCGGCGCAGTTCCTCGGATTCCTCCAGGGCCTTCGCCAGGGTCATACCCAGATCGCCCGGCACCAACTTAGCCAATTGGTCGACAAAGCCGTAAGGCAAACCCAGCACCCGGCCGACATCACGTACCACCGCCCGCGCCTTCATCGTCCCGAAGGTAATGATCTGGCCGACCCGATCGCGACCGTATTTGTCGGCCACATACTGAATCACGCGGTCACGCTGATCCATGCAGAAATCCACGTCGAAATCAGGCATGGAAACACGCTCGGGGTTGAGAAAGCGTTCGAATAACAGGCCATTGCCAATGGGATCGAGATCGGTGATCCGCAGTGCATAGGCCACCAGCGATCCGGCACCGGAGCCACGCCCCGGCCCTACCGGGACGCCATTATTTTTTGCCCACTGTATGAAATCCGCGACGATGAGAAAATAACCGGGGAAGCCCATCTGCTGAATGACGCTGACCTCACGCAACAGGCGTTCATGATAAGGCAGCGTGGCGTCGCCGGTGATATGCAGTTCCTGCAAACGTTCCTGTAGACCTTTTTGCGCCGCATCATGCAAATATTCATCTACGGACTGACCGGCAGGAATGGGGTAGTCCGGGAGCGCATACTGGCCTAACACCAACTCCATATTACAGCGTCGCGCGATTTCGATGGTGTTGTCGCAAGCTTCCGGCAGGTCCGCAAAACGCTCTCGCATTTCTTCGGGGTCTGGCAGACGGTGCTCCGGCGTAAAACGGCGGGGACGGCGTGGGTCATCCAGGGTAAAGCCCGCAGAAATACACTGCCGCGCATCGAAGGCCGCAAAGTCCGCCGCATCCAGAAAGTGTGCATTGTTGGTGGCCACCAGTGGTAAATCCAATTTTCCTGCGAGCAGCACCGTGGCCTGTACCAGCGCCTCCTGCCCAATCTCGCCATTGCGCTGCACTTCCAGATAAAAACGTTCGGGGAAAAGCTTTGCGTAGTATCGTGCTCGGTTTTCCGCCTGCTGGGGATTGCGCTGCAGGGCACGCCCGATTTCCCCCTGGCCTGCCGCAGACAGCGCGATGAGACCGTCGCTCGCGCCTTCCAGCCATACCGCGTCGATCTGTGGACGTCCGTGGCGACTACCCTCCAGGTAAGCCCGACTGAGCAAGCGGCTGAGGTTGCCGTAGCCGGTTTTATTCATACACAGCAGGATCAGGCCGGCGGGCCGATCTAAATCTGCCGCATCATGCACCCAGATTTCACTGCCAATCAGGGGCTTGACACCCAGACTCCGGGCCGCGTTGTAGAATTTGACCAGGGCGAAGAGATTGCCATGATCGGTGATCGCCACGGCCGACATGCCCCGCTCCGCACAGCGCCTGACCAGCGCCTTCACCGGAATAATGCCATCCTCCAAGGAATATTCAGAGTGTACGTGCAAATGGACAAAGCGGGGGGTACTCATTGCACCGCTGCCCAAGCCCGATCCACAGGAGCGAAACCACGCCGGTGCAGGACCGAGGGTCCACAGCGCCGCAGGGCCGCCAAGTGCACCACAGTGCCATAACCCATATGTCGCGCCAATCCGTATTGGGGATAATACCTGTCGAGCAAGAGCATCTCCTCATCCCGCGCTACTTTGGCCAGAATACCCGCGGCAGCGATCGCATCCACCTGACCGTCGCCACCCACCCGCGTCTCTACCTGCCAACCGGGGGGTGACTGGTTGCCATCGACAATAATCCGCTGAGGTCGCCGGGGCAGGCCCGCAACCGCCCGGGCCATGGCCCGCAAAGACGCCTGTAAAATATTGTAGCGTTCAATCTCCCAAACCGCAGCCCGGCTCACCGACCAGGCCAGGGCCTCGCTGCGGATACGGGCAGCCCAATGCGCCCGTGCCACTGCCGTCATTTTCTTGGAATCATTCAGGCCATGGAGGGGGGCGCGCAGAATCACCGCTGCCGCCACCACCGGCCCGGCAAGCGGTCCCCGCCCCGCTTCATCCACTCCGGCACACTGGGGTCCCCAGTGTTCCAGGTCCGGTGCGTTTTTCATAGGACGACCGGCTTCACGTCAACATCTCGCGTAGTACCTGCTGCAATTGCTCCGGGGGATCGCCTTCCAGCAAACCGCGCAGTTTTTGCAATTCTGCCACCTGCACGGGGCCTGCCGGGCCCAAAAGTGCGGCTAGGGCATCCGCCACTTGCGCGGGCTCAAATGCCTCCTGGAGAAATTCCGGGTACACGGATTTTTTCAGCAGAACATTGGGCATGGCCACGAAGGGTGTCTTCACCAGCCTGCGGACAACAGCAAAGGTGAGTGCGTTCAAAATATAGACGACCACCGCCGGGCGCTGCATGAGTGCGGTTTCCAGGGTGGCGGTACCGGAGGCGACCAGCACCACATCGGCGGCCGCCAGCACAGTTTGAGTCTGGGCGACCGCCAGCCGTGCATCTTCCGGCCCGGCACCTTGTTTCCAGAGCCGCTCCCAGAGGGGGCGTAACTCCTCCCTGGCCAAGGCCACCAGAATTCGCAGATCCGGCATCTGTTCGCGCAAGCGGCGAGCCGTTTCGGCATAACGCAATACCAGTCGTTCCAGTTCACCACGCCGACTCCCGGGTAAAAGCGCAAGCACCTGGCCATCTGCCGCCATGTTCAGCGCCGCCCGCGCGCTTTCCCGATCGGGCACTGCTGCAGTCTGCGCCAACAGTGGATGTGCCAGCACATGCACCGGCACCCCCACCTGTGCATAAATGGGCACTTCAAAGGGAAAAAGCACCAGCATGTGGTCCACCACGCGCTTGATCTGATGAATCCGCTGCGAGCGCCAGGCCCAGATCTGTGGACCTACCACATAGAGCACCCGAATGCCCAGATTTTTAGCCAGCTTGGCAATGTGCAGATTGAACGCCGGATGGTCAATCAGCACCACGCAATCCGGCCGTTCCGCCTGCAGATGCTGCCGAATCTGCCCATAGAGCCTGCGCAGGCGGCGGTAGTGCCGCAAAACTTCGACCAACCCTATCATCGCCAAGACTTCACCATCGGCAATATTCTGCACCCCCGCAGCCTGTAGGCGGGATCCAACCACCCCCGACCACTGTAGAGCGAGTCCGGCCTGCGCTGCATTCGCCATGATTTCCAGCCCGAGATTTTCGCCGGAACGCTCTACCGCGAGCATAAAGGCCTTGCCCAAGGTCCTAGCCGTGCAGGGTGCGACGGATCACGGTAGCAATCCTGGCAATCTGCTCTTCACGCAGTTCCGGGAACATGGGCAGCGAGAGCACCCGCTCCGCCAGACGCTCCGCCACCGGACAACGGGCTTGGGGCTGATGCGCAAACATCTTCTGCCGATGCCCCGGAATGGGATAGTAGATAGCACTGGCGATGCCCTCCGCATGCAATGCCGCTTTGACCGCATCCCGTGCATCCGATTGGATGGTAAACTGGTGGAAGACGTGGTGATAGCCCACCGGCACCGCAGGCAACTGTAGATCGAGACCCGCCAGATGTTCGGCGTACCACCCCGCCGCCTGCCGCCGTCCGGCGTTATAAGTCGCCAGATACGGGAACTTCGCCCGCAGAATCAGCGCCTGCATTTCGTCGAGGCGGCTATTATAGCCCAACACGTCGTGGTGGTAGGTTTGCCAGGAACCATGGTTGCGCAGTCCGCGCAGTTTACGTTCCAGTTCCGCATCCGCCGTCACCACCATTCCACCATCCCCGGCAGCACCGAGGTTTTTACTGGGGAAGAAAGAAAAACAGCCGAGGTCGCCAAAACTTCCTACCCGCTGTCCGTTTATTTCGGCGCCAATGGCTTGGGCACAATCCTCAATGACCTGTAAACCATGTTTCTGAGCGAGCGCCATGATGGCAGGCATATCCGCAGGCAAGCCGTAGAGATGTACGGGGATGATCGCTTTGGTCCGCGGCGTAATCGCGGCCTCGATACCGGCAACGGTCATGGCGTAAAAACGATCATCCACATCCACAAAGATCGGCGTAGCACCCACATAAAGCACGGCTTCCGCAGTCGCAATGAACGTAAAGGCAGGGACGATCACTTCGTCGCCGGGACCAATCCCCAGGGCACGCAGAGCCAGCATCAGGGCATCCGTACCGGAAGCGCAGCCTACACCGTAAGCAACACCGGAGAGTCCCGCCACCTCCGCCTCCAGCACACGTCCATGATTTCCCAGAATAAAGCTGGCCTCTTCCAGAATTTTCCCTATCCCCGTCAGAATCTCATCCCGCAGTGGCGCAAAGTGCGCGCGCAAATCGACCATGGGAATTGCTGTATTTTGCGTCATGCATCACCGTCCAAAAAACGTCAAGACCAGCACCAGTATGCCTCTCAGTGCTGTAGAAAAGCCTCCACGGCCACCCGCACCTGCAGCGCCGCCGCCAACACCCGCCGACCCGCGATGCCATCACAAAACACCGGTCGGTGCGTCACGATGGCATTCAGGAAATCCTCAATCTCCGCCGCCAGGGCATCCCGTTTGGGTAACTCCACGGCCTCATCACGCACACCGGGAATTCCCGGCACAGATCCCGCACCGCGATGGTAGATATGCAGGGTGTTGTTGAGAAAATCCACTGAGGCATAACGATCCTGCCAAAAAATACGCATGCGCCGTGCTGGTTCCCGCACTACCCGGGAGGCCGCCAGGTTGGCCACCGTGCCATTGTTCAGCGTCATCCAGGCGTTGGCCATATCCGCCTTGTCCGTCACTGCCGCGACACCCACAGCGCGCACGTCCACCGGCTCAGCACCGGTCAACAGCAATGTCAGATCCAGATCGTGAATCATCAGATCCATAATCACGTCGATATCCAGCGAGCGCGGCTTGAAGGGCGCCAGACGTTCCGCCTCGAGATAGCGAGGCGCTCCGTAACCCGCCTGGCGCAAATGCTGAATCGCCGGATGCACCCGTTTGATATGGCCGACGGCCAGCACCAAGTGACGTTCCTGCGCCATGCCGATCAGTGTATCCGCTTCTTCGGTATCCAGGGTAAAAGGCTTTTCGACCAGACAGTGCACACCTGCCTGCATGGCCGCTTCCGCCACAGCGAAGTGGGTGGAGGTGGGGGTGACAATGGACACCGCATCCACTTCGGCCAGTAACGCGCCGACACTGGAAAAAGCCTGGCAATCCAGCTCTGCCGCCACCTCTGCAGCGCGCTCGGCATTTTGATCAAAAATACCCACAAATTGCGAAAGCGCGGCATATTTCTGAGCGTGGAAACGACCCAGATGACCCACGCCGATAACGCCGGTTCTCATGTTTTTCATGGCCGGGTAATTCCCCGCTTGCTGCTGCGGATAAAGTCCAGGAGATAAGCCACTTCAGGCGCGTTCAGACCACGTTGCAAGACTTCATCCATAGCACCTTCCAAACGTTGCCCAGAACGGAAAAGTAGGCGGTAAGCCCGCTTAATCTGTAGGATAGTCTCCCGGGAAATACCCCGCCGCGCGAGACCGCGAACGTTAATCCCATGCAATCTGGCATGGTTACCCGCCGCCATCATAAAGGGCGGAATATCTAGCGGAGCCATGGTACCGCCGCCGAGAATCGCATGTGCCCCTACCCGCGCATACTGATGTACTGCCGACAATCCGCCGAGGATGGCGTGATCTTCGACACTGACATGACCGGCGAGTGTTGCAGCATTGGCCATCACCACCTGATCGCCAATACAACAGTCATGCGCCACATGGCAGTAGGCCATGAGGAGATTGTGATTGCCAATCCGCGTGACCCCACCACCTTTCACGGTGCCGCGATTGATGGTGACAAACTCGCGTATCGTATTGTGCGAGCCGATTTCGAGCGCGGTAGGTTCGCCCGTATAGCCAAGGTCCTGGGGAGCAGTGCCCACAGACGCAAATTGAAAGATATGGTTATGGGCCCCCAAGCGGCTAGGACCTTCAATGACTGTATGCGCACCGATCTGGCAGTGATTGCCGATCTCCACATCTGCACCAATGACCGCAAAAGGCCCGATTACGCAACCCTCGCCGATCCGTGCCAAGGGATCAACGATAGCCTGCGGATGAATCTGTGCAGTCATTGGGCATGCTCACGCAATGTGGCCAATAGCAACGCAGAGGCGACCTCCACCCCATTGACCAGTGCCATCGTTTCCATCTGCCACATACCGGAACGCCGACGACTTACATTGGCGATGAGTTCCAACTGATCACCCGGCGTCACCGGCTTGCGGAAACGTGCCTTATCGATCCCGGCAAAATAAACCGCCGCGTTATCGCCATACTTGTCTTCGGAGACAAAGGCGAGAAGAGCCGCAGCCTGGGCAAGCGCTTCAATGATGAGCACCCCCGGCATAACCGGAAATCCCGGGAAATGCCCTTGAAAATACGGCTCGTTCATGGTGACATTTTTCAAAGCGCGCAAACGCTTCCCTATCTCCATTTCAACCACCCGATCCACCAGCAAAAATGGATAGCGATGTGGCAAGCGTTTAAGAATATCCTGAATATTCAGCTCATTCACGATCAGATGGCTCCCCGTTTGTAGATAAATCCTGCCCGGCTTCACGCTCGATTCGCTGCACCCGACGGAACAGTGCGTCCAGCCCGTTGAGACGCGCGACGATCCGTCTCCAGCGGTTCACTTCCTGTGCGGGGATCACCCCCGAATAAACACCAGGACGATGCAAGGAATGCGTCACCGCGCTCTGTCCGGCAATCACACAGCCATCGGTAATTTCTATGTGACCGGTAATCCCCACCTGACCACCAATGCGGCAATGACGGCCAACCCGCGTACTTCCCGCGATACCAGTCTGTCCGGCGATAACCGTATGCGCACCGATCTGGACGTTGTGCCCAATCTGCACCAGATTATCTATCTTTACCCCGTCTTCAATCACCGTGTCGGCCAACGCGCCACGGTCAACGCAAGAGTTGGCACCAATCTCCACGCCATTTCCAATGAGCACACGACCCACCTGCGGTATCTTCAGAAACCGGCCATCCGCCTCGGCAAAACCAAAACCATCGGCACCGATCACCGCACCCGCATGGAGGATGCAATCGGCGCCCAACTTGCAGCCCGCATAAATTTTAACACCGGGGTAAAGATGTGACCCCCTCCCAACCGCCACGCCCGCACCAATAAAGGTGCCGGCCTCCAGCCAAACACCCGCGGCGATCACCGCTCCGGCCTCTATCTGCACGTAGGCATCTATGCGGGCACCGGGATCCACCTGCGCATCTCGCGCCAGTTGCGCCGTATGGTGCAGCCCAGGCTGAAGGGTGTCCTGCGGATAGATGTGCTGCATGATCCGCGCAAACGCCGCATAGGGATTGTCCGTCAACAGGCAGTTGCCGACAAAATCCTCCGCATCCTGCGGAGTAATTACCACTGCTCCCGCTCTACTCGCTTTTAACAGACTTCGCAAATGCGGGTCCTGATAAAAAGTAAGGTCCGCACTGCTGGCCGTATTGAGAGGCGCCACAGCACTAATCTGGTATCCAGCGTCGCCACGCAATTGAGCGCCAGCTACCTGTGCAAGATCACCGAGGAGATACAAGCCATGCGCCACGCTATTTACCACCCTTCACTTTATCAGAAGGAGGTTTGGCCGCCATCGCCGCCACCACCTGCGAGGTAATATCAATGGCGCCATTCACATAAAGCACAGACTTATCATTGAGGATAACCGTATAGTGCCCGGCACGCCCAATTCTGCTCACCACTTTGACCAGTTGATCCTGTATGTTTTTCAGAATCTGATTACGTTGATAGTTTAAACCATCCTGGGCCTGCCGCTGGAACTGCTGAAAATTGAGGATCATATTTTGCAATCGTGCCTCTCGTTCCTGCCTTTGCGCATTGGTCAGATGCGGAAAATCTCTTTCCAAGGTCTTTTGAAAGGTGTTGACCTGTTGGCGTTTCGCCTCGATTTCCTTCTGCTTAGCCGCTATCTGTTTGTTGAGGCTGGTCGCGCCTGCCTGCGCCTCGGGCAGTTCGCGCAATGCGCGATCGAGATCCACAAAGCCGATCTTCAGTGGGGCTGCCCACGCTACCGCCGAAGTCAGCATCAACAGGAGAACGACCCCAATGCGCAGTTGCCAATTCATATCCTAACGCCACACTATCAAAAATTATTACCCACGGTGAACTGCAAAGGCTGAGTCAAATCGTTCGGATGCCTATTGAGTGGTACGGCGAGAGACAGGCGCAGAGGTCCCATCGGGCTGATCCACAGGAAACCGACACCCACCGTCGTCCGCATTTGGCCCAAACTCGGGAAATACTGATTGTTGTATGAGTAGTTATTTCCACTAGCATCCGAGTTAACACCATAAACCCATCCGCTGGCCGCAAACAGAGACATCCGGAAATTATTATTATCTGCGAGACCCGGAAGCGGGAAATACAGGCTGGCATTAAACAGCAACTCACGAGTGCCGCCTACGGGGTAGCCACCCACTTGTGGTCCCAACGAATAAGTCTGGTAACCCGGCAAGGTGGTCGGACCGCCCATATAGTAGTTATTAAAGAATGGCACACTTAACCCGCCATAGCCGTTGATAAAGCCATAGCGCCCACTCAATCCACCCGTCAGCCAGGAAGTAATGGGATGATAATAGTCCGCTTTAATCTCCGCCTTATACCAGCGCAGTTTCGCGGGGGGCACCGCAGCCTTCAGCGCCAGACTTCCGTAGAAACCTTTGGTGGGAAATATCGGTGAATTCCGGCTGTCAAAAGTCAGGGCATTTCCAACCGTCAGCGCTGTGGCTGTGTTACCAAATGTCTGGACATATTGGGAGTAAATTGCTGGCGGATTAGCAAAGAGATTAATTGTCGTATTACTGAAACCCAACGACATATAATCATAGATATACTGCATCACTGGAATACCCAGCGTGGCAGTTCCGCCGTAATCAATTTCCTGATAAGGGGCTACGGACAGAATGGAAAGATTGGTGTTGTTCCGATATAGGCTGAAGCCGAGACTGATGCCGTCCGGCGTAACATACGGGTCTGTAAAGGAGAGATTATACGCCGTCCCCAAACCACCCACATTCGCCGAGAAAGACAGCGCGTTACCCGTACCCATAAAATTGTTTTGACTGATCGAACCATTGAACAGGATACCCTGGGCATTGGAGTAACCAACACCAATACTAAAACTACCCGTCGGCCTTTCGCTCACATCGACATCCAGATCCAATTGATCAGGATGCCCCGGAACGGGTACGGTTTTGGTGTTGATCTTGTCGTAAAAACCGGTCTGCTGCAGACGCAGCTTGGAGCGCCGGATCAGCGCGCCGTCATAAAGCGCGCCTTCCATCTGCCGGAATTGACGCCGAACCACATAGTCCCGGCTTTTGTCATTACCAGTGATTTCAATGCGGCGTATATAGACCTTACGACCTGGGTTCACCTCAAAATTCAGAGCCACTTCGTGGGTTTTTGCGTCCACTTTGGGCACTGGCGTGGTATTGGCGAAAGCGTAGCCCAGGTTTCCCAGCTTTTCCGCAATGGCACTATTGGTGTCATTGATCTTGGCTCGGGAAAACACGTCGCCCGCCCGGATCTCCATCAGTTTTTCGAGTTCCGGCTTTGGCACGACCAAATCACCACTCAGATGCACCGACTGGATATGATAGAGACTCCCTTCATGCACATTGACCGTGATATACACAAAGCGCCGATCCGGCGTTACCTGCACCTGACTCGATTCGACATCAAAATTCAGATAACCCCGATCCAGATAATAATTGTGGAGTTTCTCCAGGCCTTTCATAAGTTTTTCACGGGAATAACGATTGTTTTTGCTAAAGAAGGAAAACGCATCCGGCGCGCCGATGCTGAAAAGGCCGCGCAGACGGCTTTCACTGAAGGCATGATTACCGACAATGGTCACCTGCTTGATGGTCGCCTGCTCGCCTTCCTTTGCGTCAATATGGATGGCCACCCGATTGCGCGGCAGCTTTATTACTCGCGCATGAATCTTGGCATTGTAATAGCCCATGCCTTCATACTGTTCCTGCAGACCATGCACCACCTGATCAAGAATCGAGCGATTGAAGATATGCCTTTCCACCAGACCGACACCTTTGAGCGTGCCATTCACCTCGCTCTTGGAAAAGGCCTTGATACCCTCCATCTTGATGCTGGAAATGATGGGCCGCTCCTGCACGATGACCAGAAGATTGTCGTCAGAACGGGCAATGGTCACATCCTTGAAGAATCCCGTGGAATAGAGATCCTTGATGGCCTGCTGCGCCTTCTGGTCATCCACCTGCTCGCCGATATGGATAGGCAGGTAGTTGTAGACCGTACCTGGCGCGATATGCTCCAGACCACGAATTTCTATATTCTTGACCGTGAAGGGCGTAAATGCCCAGGCTGGTGCCGCCCAAACGGCGCTGACACAAGCCACACTCGCGGCGAGAAAAACGGGGGATGCCGAACTGAGGCTAAATTTTTTCACGGTGTCAACAATCTCATAATATCATTGTAGAAGGCGAAGGACATAAGCATCAGAAGCAGCACTATACCGATCTGCTGCGCTTTTTGCACCACCACCGCAGGGAGTGCTTTACCACGCACCATCTCCACGGCGTAAAACACCAGATGGCCCCCATCCAGAATCGGAATGGGTAGAAGATTAAGCACCCCCAGGCTGATACTAATCAGCCCGAGAAAAGACAAAAATGGCGCCAGACCAGCTTGTGCCGACTGCCCGGCAAATTCCGCGATGGCAAGCGGACCACTGATATTGTCCGGGGATACAAAACCCTGCACCATACGCATGATCATCTCCACGGTCATACGCGACATTTGCCACGTGGTTCGCACCCCATAGATCAAGCCCTCCAGGGGACCTCGCTCGCGCAGGACGATCAGATTTTTGGGGAGAGGTGCCATGATGATGCCGATACGGCCTATCGGCTTTCCGGCCTTGTCGAGAAACATCTGTGGGGTGAGACTTACGGCTTTTGCGAGTCCTTGCGCCGTCACATAACGCAGCTGAATCACTTTATCGGGGTGCGATTCGACATACCGGGCCAAGCCCTCCCAGCCGGAGACCCTGTGACCATCGATGGCAACTATGCGGTCTCCTGCCCGCAGGCCGGCCAGTTGGGCCGGGCCATGCGGCTCTACAGCACCGATGACAGCGGGCAGGTAAGGTTCCATCCCGATGACTTTACTGATAAAGTCTGGCCCTACAGCATCAGCGGTAAGCGTCTGCAGAGGCAGCATGTGGATCATCACTCGAGCACCGTCACCGCGCGTCGTCTGCAAGGTCACCGGAGTGCGTGCAATCGCCGCGGAGAGGAGCCTCATGCGCACATCCTCCCAGGTATAGACACGCCGCCCATCGATCATCGCTATACGTTCCCCCGGCTGCAATTGCGCCTGAGCCGCAAGAGAATGGTCCTGAACCAGACCAACGATGGGTGCCAATCCCGGGATACCGAGCCACGCCACCCCCGCATAAGCCACGACCGCAAACAAGAGGTTAGCCAGCGGTCCCGCCAGGGCAATCAAAAAGCGTTTACCGGGCGGGAGCTTATCAAAGGCTCGTTTACGGTCTTCAACCGAGACTGGCTCACCCTCCTGTTCGCCGAGCATTTTGACGTAGCCACCCAGAGGAAGTGCGGCAATCACATACTCCGTCTGATCCCGTCCCCAACGGCGGCTGATCAGTGTCGGCCCAAAGCCGATGCTGAACTTGAGTATTTTGACACCCATGGATTTGGCGACCGCGAAATGACCCGATTCGTGGATCAGCACGAGGATACCGATAGCCAGAATAAAGGCTCCTATGGTCTCAAAAATCTGCATTTGTGCTCAGGAAAATCACTGCATACCCGACCTGTGCCGACGAAGATGGCGGACTGCGGCTTCCCGTGCGAGTTGATCAACGGCCAGCACAGCATCCAGATGATCGGGAGCGGCAGGCTGTAATTCGCTGAGCGTGTCTTCAACGACGGCTGCGATACGGGAAAACGGCAGGGTACCCTCCAGGAAGGCCTGTACCGCCATCTCATTAGCCGCATTGAGCACGGTCGCTGCGGCACCGCCAACCTTCAACGCATTGAACGCCAAAGCCAAACAGGGAAAACGCTGCAAGTCCGGCGCTTCGAACTGCAGGTCCGGCCCACGCGCCAGATCCAGCGATGAAACCCCGCTTTCCATGCGCTCCGGATAAGCCAGAGCATGGGCAATAGGGGTGCGCATATCGGGGTTACCCAGTTGCGCCAGCACGGAGCCATCCACGTACTCCACCATGGAATGGATGATGCTCTGCGGGTGGATCAATACATCAATCTGGGATGCCGGGAGATTAAAGAGCCAATGCGCTTCAATGACCTCCAACCCCTTGTTCATCATGGTCGCGGAGTCTACGGAAATTTTCCGGCCCATAACCCAGTTGGGATGGGCGCAGGCCTGATCCGGCGTTACCGCCGCCAGACGCTCGACAGGCCAGGCCCGGAAGGGTCCCCCGGAGGCGGTCAGCAGAATGCGGCGCACGCCTTTGCCTTCGGCAAAGCACTGGAATACAGCATTGTGCTCACTGTCGATGGGGAGCAGCGTCACCTGATGATGCCGCACCCGCTCCATGAACAGGCTACCCGCCATTACCAGGCATTCTTTGTTGGCCAGATAGACTTTTTTGCCAGACTCCACCGCCGCCAGGGTCGGTAACAAGCCGGCGGCGCCCACGATAGCCGCCATCACTTCATCGACACCTGGCATACGCGCTGCCTCTGCCAATGCCTCCCGACCGCTTTCCACACGGATATGCTTCAAACCCGCATCACGGAGGGCAACGCGCAACTGCTGCGCGGCCTCCGGAGCGGCCATCACCACCAGTTCAGGGTGATGCTGCTCACAGAGTGCCTGCATTGCAGCGACACGATGATTACCGGTAAGCGCAACGATCCGGAATTGATCGGGGTGGCGCGATACCACATCCAGGGTGCTCTTGCCGATGGAGCCTGTAGCCCCGAGTATGCAGATGCCGCGTGTCATTTCCACCAACCCAGATAATAAAGCCCGGCTACAAACACCGGAATACCCGCACTCATGCTGTCCAAGCGATCCAGCAAGCCACCGTGTCCTGGCAACAACTGGCCACTATCTTTGCAATTGGCGCGGCGTTTCAGAAAACTCTCGGCAAGATCGCCCAAGACCGCGAAGATGCCCGTAATCAAGCCCAAAACGGCGCCGGAACGAAGGCTCGAGACTGCCGCGCCTACCAACATCCAAGCGCCCAGTGTGCCCATAATGGCGCTGGCAAGCAAGCCGCCCAGCAAGCCCTCCCAAGTCTTGCCAGGGCTGATACGTGGCACTAATGGATGACGCCCCCAGATTTTACCAAAAATCATCGCACTCACGTCATCCACACTGATGATCAGAATCACCCATAACAAAAACCGTGGGGCACGTTGCTGGAGGGACAAACTGAACAGCAAGGCAGGCAAAAGCACAGGAAAGATCGCCATAGCGCTCACCGTGCGCTGCCAGGCCGCGGCCTCGGGTAACCGAGAAGGCCGCATCAGCATCAGCAACGCCGCAAGCAGTGCCCACCAGATCACGCTGCCCTGTGCCAACGCGGACCAGGGAAGATGCTGCGAGAAGATGGGCATCGGAAGCAGCGCCGCCAATATCAAGGCCAGTCCGTTTGGCCAGGCTATCAAACTGAGATGCCCCCACTCCTGTCCTGCCAGGAACGCCAGCAACATGAGAAAAACAAGAAAAACCCAATAAGGTGCCCAAAAAATCAGCACAAGAATCAGCAGGAATAATAGGGAGGCCGTAATCAGTCTCTGGCGAAGCAATCGCCCTCCAGCACCTGATCACCCGTACGTCCAAAGCGCCGTTGCCGATGTGCGAAAGAATGCAGGGCGTGCTCCAAAGCCGTACGGTCAAAATCCGGCCAAAGCGTATCACAAAAATAAAACTCGGTATAAGCCAACTGCCAAACCAGGAAATTGCTGATGCGCTCTTCGCCACCGGTACGAATCAGCAGATCGGGCTCGGCGATATCCGCCAGGCTGAGATACCGGGCAATATGTGCCTCAGAGAGGTCTTCGAGGGCGAATTCTCCCGCCTGTATTGCCGCCATGGCCGCGCATGCTGCCTGCGTAATATCCCAACGTCCGCCATAATTCACCGCAAGATTGAGCTGGAGTCGCTTGTTGTTGCAGGTGAGCACCTCAGCCTCTTCGATGAGCTGCCGTATGTCACGCTCCAATGCACTGCGATCACCGATGATACACAGGCGAACGCCATTCTCATGGAGTTTACGGACTTCTCGCCGTAATAAAAGACGGAAGAGATTCATCAGCAAACGTACTTCGAGGGCTGGACGCCGCCAGTTTTCGGTGCTGAAGGCAAAAAGCGTCAGGTAAGGAATACCGATATCCACGCAGGACTGCACCATTTCCCGCACCACTTCCGCACCGCGCCGATGGCCGGCCACCCGCGGCAAACACTGGCGGTGAGCCCAGCGACCGTTGCCATCCATAATGACGGCAACATGACGTGGCAAAGCGAGCACGGTTTCATCAGCGCAAGGCATGAGTCAGACCTCCATGAGGTCAGCTTCCTTGGCCTCCACTACCGCGTCCACCTCATCGATAAAACGGTCCGTCAGTTTCTGAAATTCTTCCTCGGCGCGCCGTGCTTCGTCTTCCGAAATAGTTTTCTGCTTGTGCAGTTCTTTGACCTGAGAAATGCCGTCGCGACGAATATTGCGAATGGCTACACGCGCCCCCTCACCCTCCTGCCGAACCACTTTGACCATTTCCTTGCGGCGTTCTTCGGAGAGTGCGGGCAGTGGAACCCGCACATTATCCGAACCCGCCACCGGATTCAGCCCTAGGCCAGCGTCACGGATCGCCTTATCAATCTTGGGAATCAGATTTTTTTCCCACGGCGTGACCAGCAGCGACCGAGCATCGGCGACCGAAACCGAAGCAACCTGCGCCAAGGGTGTCGGTGACCCATAATAGTCCAATTGCACATGGTCAAGCAGGCCGGCACTGGCCCGGCCCGTCCGCAGTCGGGTGAGTTCCCCCTTCAGGGACTCGATGCTCTTCTTCATCCGGGTTTCGGAATCTTTTTTAATCTCTTGAATACTCATGCAATCTCTCTGCGCACGGAAGTGCCTTCCTCTTCACCCAGCATCACCCGCATCAAAGCGCCGGATTTATTGATGGAAAAAACGATGATCGGCATGTCGTTATCACGGCAAAGGGTGATGGCCGTTGCATCCATAACCTGCAGATTCTGCTCTAACACCTGGCCATAGGACAGTTCCCGGTAGCGCATGGCCTCAGGGTGAGTAACCGGATCATCGGTATACACGCCATCGACCTTCGTTCCCTTGAGCACCACCTCGGCATTGATCTCCACGGCACGCAGACTGGCCGCCGTATCGGTAGTGAAAAAGGGATTACCGGTACCGGCACCAAAAATCACGACTCGCCCCTTCTCCAGATGACGAATGGCCCGCCGCCGGATATAAGGCTCCGCCACTTGCTCAATATGCAACGCCGACAACACCCGGGTTGGCAAACCCAGATGTTCCAGGGCATCCTGCACGGCAAGCGCGTTCATGACCGTCGCCAGCATGCCCATATAGTCGGCGGTGGCGCGGTCCATGCCTTCAGCCGCCTTGGCCATGCCCCGGAAAATATTGCCACCACCAATCACGATGGCAATCTGTACTCCGGTATCAGAGACGTCCTTGATTTCCCGTGCCATACGCTGCACAACCTCACGGTCCACACCATACTGACCGTCGCCCATGAGTGCCTCCCCGCTCAGCTTGAGGAGAATGCGGGAGTACAAGGGCGCTGTCATTCAGGACCCCCGGACTTGCGCCATAACCTCGGTGGCAAAATCCGTGGCGGGGGCCTTCTCGATCCCTTCTCCCACCTCGAAACGCACGAACTCCAGCACTTCGACGCCGGGAAAACCCTGCACCAGTTGACCGACGCTGCGGTCGGGATCTTTGACGAAAGGCTGCCCGGTGAGCGCGATTTCATTGAGCAGTTTATTCAGACGTCCAGAGATCATCTTCTCAATAATGTCAGCAGGCTTACCACTGTCTGCCGCCTGGGCAATGAGAATGTCCTTCTCACGGGCCAGACGCTCGGGAGAAACCTGACTGGGGTGGATCACCTCGGGACGGGCTGCCGCCACATGCATGGCCACATCACGACCGAGTTCGCTGGTAGCTGCCTGACCTTCCAAGGCTACAAGCACACCGATGCGGCTGCCATGAACATAGGCACCGATCACACCCTCCTCGACCTGCAGATGTTGCAGACGGCGCAAACTGATGTTCTCGCCAAGCTTGCTGACCAATCCCTTGCGACGCTCTTCCACACCCGCATCGGTCAGTAAGGCATCCGCCTCCTTGAATCCATGCGCCAAAGCCTGGTCGGCGCAATCCTTCGCCAGGGCCAGGAAATCTTCATTTTTGGCCACAAAATCGGTTTCACAGTTCACTTCGAGCACGATGCCCCGTTTTTGGTCGCTACTAAGGGCCACGACGATGACCCCCTCCGCAGCGACCCGACCCGCCTTTTTATCGGCCTTGGCCAGACCGCGCGCGCGCAGGAGGTCGATAGCGGCCTCCAAATCACCATCGGCTTCGGTCAGCACCGTTTTACATTCCATCATGCCAGCGCCGGTGCGCTCGCGTAGTTCTTTGACCTGTTGTGCACTGATAGCCATGAAAGCTCCTTAAGATTCTGGTGAATGCTCTAGTCGGCGCCGATTTCGATCGTTTCTTCGTCCACCTCAACAAATTCGTCGAGCAGCGCAGATTCACCACCCTGACGACCATCGAGAACGGCATCGGCCACCAGCGAGGCATACAGACGAATGGCGCGGGTGGCGTCGTCATTACCGGGGATGGGATAGTCGATAAGCAGTGGATCACAGTTGCTGTCCACCACGCCGATCACCGGGATACCCAACTTTCGAGCTTCCAACACGGCAATATTTTCATGACCGACATCAATCACAAAAATAGCGTCCGGCAGACCGTTCATGTCTTTGATACCGCCGAGGCTACGCTCCAGCTTGTCGCGCTCGCGGGTCAGGGTGAGCGCTTCCTTCTTGGTCAGCTTTTCCATGGTGCCGTCGGCGGCCATCTGATCCAGTTCGTCAAGGCGGCGAATCGATTGACGGATGGTCTTAAAATTCGTCAGGGTACCACCTAACCAGCGCTGATTGACAAAGAAGGCGTTGCTGCGGCGGGCCTCCTGCTCGACCGCCTCGCGTGCCTGGCGCTTGGTGCCGACGAAAAGGATACGGCCATGCTTGCGGGAAATCTGCTCAACAAAGCTCAGCGCGGTGCGCAGCATCGGCAGGGTATGCTCAAGGTTGATAATGTGAATGCGGTTACGCTCACCAAAGAGATACGGCGCCATCTTCGGATGCCAGTAACGGGATTGATGACCAAAGTGGACGCCAGCTTCCAATAGGGCGCGCATGGTTACATTGCTGCTCATAAGGGTTTCTCCAGTTTTCAAGGGTTATGATCCGCCACACACCTCAAGCAGCCATCCTCGCGGACACCCAGCTGACCTGGATCGGTGTGTGTGAGTATTTAGGCCGAAGCCCAGCGCTTTTTAGCATAAAACCGGGCTCTCTAGCAAATCGCCATGCAGTTCAGCGCATGCGGTGCCCGTCTTACCCGCCATGATGTGGCCACA
Source organism: Acidithiobacillus sp. (assembly GCA_028065135.1). The sequence continues at coordinate 8,662 of JAPTWR010000013.1, read as the reverse complement.
GCACGTTATTCACCATGCCGATGCCACCACCAATACCCCCCCACCCCCGCAATCAATAACAGCAGCAGCATGATCTGCACATGCTGAACGCCTTGCAACAAGCTCTGCAGTGAGGCGCCGAGGACATAACCGACCCCGGCGATGGCCGCCGCCCATACCGCTGCCGCCAGCGGATTCATCCATAAATAGCGGCGTACCGGGTAGCGGTGCACTCCCAAGAGGATGGGAGTGATGGTACGTGTGCCATAAATGAAGCGGAACAACAATGTCACCCAGTCACCGAAGCGACGAATCAAGATTTCAGCCTGATTTATATGGCGGCGCAGAAAGCGCGGCAGAATATTCAGCAGGTGTTCACCATAACGATAACCGAGCTGGTAAAGCACCTGATCGTTGAGGGTACTGCCCAACCAGGAGATGAATATCACCATGCGAAGATCCAGGACGCCGGCATGCGCCAGGGCACCGGCAACAATCACCACAGCCTCCCCTTCCAGCAGGGTGCCAACAAAGAGGATCCAGTAACCATACTGGCGCAGGAAGGCAATAATCACCGCTAACGTAATGGGTTGAAGATGCAACCAGCTCAGCACCTCGTTGATCACATCAATGATTGCATCCTCCCCCTTTCTGCCAGAAGCGTTTCCGAGCTGCGCAACGATAGCAAAGGTGCTGCAGACACAAATTGGGTTTTAGGGCGGCTCAAGAAATTTTCTCCAGGCTATTCCGGTACTCTCCGAGGAGCGCATCGAAAATATGTGTCCAGGTTTGTCCTTCTGCGCGTTGCCGGGCACGCTGGCCCATTTCCCGTAAACGCACGCGATCCATAAGCAGATTACTTATGGCGCCGGCAAAATCACTCTCCAAGGGCAGCAGAACACCTTCATCTGGCGAACGGAAATGTTCATTGACGCCGGAGGTGTCATAGGCCAGTACCGGCAGGGCACTGGCCATAGCTTCCAGCACGACGTTACCAAAAGTCTCACTACAGGAAGGGAAACAGAACAAGTCCGCACTGGCATACCATCGCGCCAGATTCTCACCTTTTTGTATGCCCTCTAGGGAAAAACCAGCGAGGCGCAGCCGGGTGAGACTGGCCGCCAGAGGCCCGTCTCCGATCAGGGCGAGATGCAATCTGCCCGGCCCCCGCCAAGTTTCCCGCAAGTGTTCGTAAGCGTTCATTAAAACAGGTATATTTTTTTCATGAGCCAGACGCCCAACATAAATCAACAGCGCATCGTCCCCATCCAACCCAAGTTGCGCGCGTAGCGCTGTGCTGCGCCAGCGCGGATTGAAGAGCACCGTATCCACGCCGCGTCGCCACATGGCAAGGTTAAGGAACCCTTGCGCCCGCAGATGGACGAAAGTCCCCCGACTGGGTACCAGGGTTTTGCGGGTGGCATTGTGGAAACTACGGAGATAGCGCAACACCAGCCCCTGCAGAAATTGCAGACGGTAATACCGGGCATAGCCGTCAAAATTTGTGTGAAAACTGCTCACCACGGGAATTTTAAGGTGCCGGGCCGCCCACAGTCCGGCGAGACCCAGTGGGCCTTCCGTAGCAATATGTACCAGATCTGGGCGCAAGACTCGCAACCGCTGAGCGATATAGCCAGGTCGGCAGTATCCCACCCGTACCTGCGGATAGAAGGGTAAAGACAGGGCTCGCAACAGATCACTCCCTGCCCTTTCACCCGCCTGCTGCGGGCGTAACACGGTGACCCGATAACCGCGCTCGCGGAGATTCTCTACCATGTGCTGCAGCGTATGGGCTACGCCGTTCACCTCTGGCGGATAGGTTTCCGTAATGAGGGCCAGGTGAGCAAAACCTTCTGACATGCGTACCCCGCGCCTCGCGTCGCTAAAAAAATGGTTTAACGGATTACCATTGCAGGTGAAAATCCGGCGTGACCCATTCCTGCTCCTGCTCCAGATCGGCAGCCATCAGCGGCATTTCTGTCGACCATTGCGGCGGCAACGCCAGCAGCAGTTTTTTACCAGACACGGTCAAACCCGGAGGTGTCGCCAGCGGCGCCGTGCCCCGATGAAAAAGGATAGCCAAGCGTAGCAGGACCGCCAGTTGCTGCAACGCCACCACATCTTCAGCCGCGATGCCCAGGGCACGCAATTGGACAAGGCCCGGCAAGCGTTTGCGCTGAGTACGCACAAGTGCGGCAACAACACCCTGCTCACGACGGGAAAATCCCGCAATATCGGCATTCCGCCAGACATATTCACCATGCTTGTGAAATCCAGAATGGGCGATGTCGAGGCCAATATCATGGGTCAGAGCCGCCCAATGCAACCATTGCCGATGCCCGTCATGGAGTGGCCAGGATGCGGCTGCTGTCATAAAGAAGTGTTCTGCCCACCGGGCCACACCCTGATTACGCTGCACCTGGCTGTGAAAGCGTTCCTGGAGACCACGGATGCTCATCTCCCGGGTGTCTTCCTGATGGATGCGCCCGAGCAGGTCATAAATAGCCCCCTCGCGCAAAGCACCCTCAGAAAAACGTATTTCCTGCAGACGCAAGGACTCGAAGAGCGCGAAGAGAATGATGAAGCCACCCGGAAAAACGGCGGCACGATCCGCCTTCAGGCCTCTAAGCTGAGTCAGCGCAGACACTGAACCGAGGCGTATCATTTGCTCACGCAGCCAGTGCATGCCGACATGGGTGATGCGCGAACCCTGACCATTCTCCGCGAGGATACGAGCAATTGCCTTAATGGTACCCGAAGAACCCACCGCCTGATCCCAACCGTGGCGGAGAAAATCATCGAGCATGGGTTCTAGCGCCATGCGCACCCGCTTTTCGAGACGCTCACAAGCAGCCACCGTAATCAGCTCTTCGGGAAAATAGGCACGGGTAGAAGCCACACAGCCAAAGTGCAGGCTCTCCCGCAGATTGGGGGTGAAACCCCGGCCCGCAATCAATTCGGTACTCCCCCCCCCGATATCCGCAACCAGGCGCCGCTCATTCGCATCTACCGCGAGGCTATGCGCAACGCCCAGGTAGACCAGACGGGCTTCTTCACGACCGGCCACGATTTCCAACGGGTATCCGAGCGTCGCTTCAATGGCATGCACAAAGCCTTCTGCAGCCTTTGCATGGCGCAAGGTATTCGTGCCGATCACCCGCACCCGCTCCGGGCGGATACCACGCAGACGCTGCCCGAAGCGAGCCAGGCAATCCAGTGCGCGCTGCTCCACCGCAGGATCAAGACTACCGTCATCGCGCAAGCCCGCTGCCAAACGAACGCCTTCGCGCAAACGATCATGCAGACGGATATCAGAGCCAATCTCTTCCGCAACAACCATATGAAAGGAGTTGGAACCCAAATCCACCGCCGCCAGAAAATTGGTGAGTTCTGCTGTGGCTGTGGGTTCCGCCATGGCTATTTCCCCTGGATGCTTTGTTCTACCTCGTCTAGCGGAAGATGTCGGACATTTTTTCCTTTGGCAAGGTAAATAACATATTCGCAGATGTTCCGGGCATGGTCACCTATACGCTCAATCGCCTTGGCAATAAAAAGGGCATCAATGGCTGGGGTGATGGTGCGCGGATCCTCCATCATGTAAGTGATCAGGCGGCGCAGGGCAGAACGGTATTCCTGATTGAGCACTTCATCGCCTTTGGCGACGGCGATGGCTTCCTCCGCATCCGCACGGGCCAGAGCATCCATGGCACGGCGCAACATATTCAGGGCATAGTCGGCCATAACGCCCACATCTCTGAGAAAGGCTGGATTGGCGTTACGCGCACCGTGTCCCATGGCCAGGGCCATGTCGGCAATTTTACTGGCTTTGTCTCCCATACGTTCCAGATCCGCGATAGTCTTGATCAGGGTCATCACCAAACGCAGATCACTGGCGGCAGGCTGACGCATAGCCAGTATATTGATACACTCCTCCTCAATACGCACCTCATAACCATTCACCTCATGGTCACGGCCAATCACCTCACGGGCCAATTCGGCATCGGACTCCTGCAGTGCCCTGACGGCATTCGTGATCTGCTCTTCCACCACGCCCCCCATGGCGAGCACTAAAGCGTGGACCTCATGGAGTTCATCCTCAAAACGCCGGGAAATATGTGGTTCTTTGTCCATAGCTGCACTCCTTAACCGTAGCGACCCGTGATGTAGTCTTCCGTCTGTTTTTTACTGGGATTGGTGAACAACTGATTGGTAGACCCGAACTCCACCATTTCTCCGATATACATAAATGCCGTATAATCAGAGACACGCGCCGCTTGCTGCATGTTGTGAGTGACGATCAGAATCGTAAACTGATTCCGCAATTCACTCACCAGCTCTTCAATCTTGAGGGTGGCGATAGGGTCCAGCGCCGAGGTCGGCTCATCCAGCAAGATCACTTCTGGTTGCACCGCAACCGCACGCGCAATACACAGGCGTTGCTGCTGGCCACCGGACAACCCCAGCCCACTCGTCTTGAGCTTATCCTTCACCTCTTCCCAAAGGGCCGCCTGACGCAACGCCTGTTCCACCCGCTCGTCCATCTCTACCTTGCGCAATTTTTCATAGAGCTTGATGCCAAAGGCAATGTTGTCATAGATGGACATGGGAAAAGGCGTCGGCTTCTGAAATACCATACCAATTTTAGCGCGCAGCATATTTACATCCATGCCGGGGGCCAGCACATTTTCTCCATCCAGCAGTACCTCGCCGGTCGCCCTCTGTCCAGGGTACAGAGAATACATGCGATTAAATACCCGCAGGAGTGTCGACTTACCACAACCAGATGGCCCGATGAACGCTGTCACCTGGTTTTCTGGCATTTCCAGGTTGATATCTATGAGGGCCTTGTTGCTCCCGTAAAAAAAATCCAGGTGGCGGACAGATATTTTGGTTTTCTGAGGCTCCGACATCAACACGGACTCCTGTCTTTGATAAGAAAGCGGGAAACAAGGCTCAAGACTAGCACAGCCATGGCAGCTATCAACGCGCCGGCCCAGGCAAATGCTGCCATTCCGGATAATGACTCATGACAAATTGAAAAATAACGGCGGGGGCATAGGCGATCGGCTTGTCCAGATTCGTGCTGAAGATAAGTCACCTTAGAAGAATTGCCCTCCAGTTGGGTGCCCCCAACAAGACAGGACCATCTTACGCATAGTACTGGAGGACAAGCCCAACCGCTTTAGCTCAGATCCTGCACAGAAACTATAGCAAGACCTTGTTACAATTTTATGACACTGCGGAATCAGGCACAACACTACGGGCGAGGTGGAGGGGAAAATGCGCAGTAAAAGTGGTTCCTTTGCCTACTTCACTGGCTACTTCCAGATGCCCCTGATAGCGCTCGACGGCGTGACGGACAATAGCCAATCCCAGCCCCGTCCCACCTATGCGTCGGGATCGGCCTTTGTCCACCCGGTAAAAGCGCTCGGTGATACGCTGCAAATGCTCGACAGCGATACCATCGCCGGTATCTTGCACCACAAAAAGCAGTTCGCCGGGGCGGCGCTCCCAACGTACATTGACGGTGCGGTTTGCCGGGGTGTATTTGATGGCGTTTTCTAATAAATTGCGAATGATACTGGTCAGATCGATGGTTTCTGCGAAAAAACCCAAGTCGCCATCCAGCGCCGTATTGATCTGCAAGCGTTTTTGCGCTATCGCCGGTGCCAGGGTGTCCAACATGTTGTGTATCATATCTGCGATCCTCAGCGTTTCGCAGTGTTCCGGATTCGCTTCGGCAGCTTCCATGCGCGCCAGAGACAGCAGGTCTTCGACCAAAGACTGCATGCGCAGCGTCTGCTGTTCCATGAGACGGAGTTGACTGCTCACCTCATCGTCGGCGGCGATGGAACTGTCCAACATGTTTTCCAGGAAACCGCGCACCACTGTCAGCGGGCTGCGCAGTTCGTGAGAGACATTAGCCACGAAGTCTTGACGGACCTGTTCGAGTTGACGGATACGAGTCACGTCCCGGAAGATGACCAAGGCACCGGCATCGGCAAGAGGATAGCGCATCCCCTCCAGTATCTGCTGGGCATCCGCCGGGGCGGGGAGTTGCAGACTGGGCGGCCCTTCACCGGCCAAAAAGGCGCGCAAATTAGGGGTTCGCAACCAGAACGCCAGCGGTTTACCAGCATCCTCCGGCCATTGCAACTGCAGTAAGCGGATACCGGAAGGATTCACCCAAAGTAGCTGGCCGCGCGCATCCATGAGCACCACAACGTCAGGCATGGCCTGCAAGGCGTCGCGCAATTGGACAATTTGGGCGCTGAGCAGGCGATGTTGTGCTTCCTGATCACGCCGCCAGTGGTAGCCCTCGGCAAAAGTCTCCTCCCACATCCCCCCCGCCAGCGGGGGCAGCAAGGTGTCCGGGTTGCGGAACCAGGCGCTGAAACTCTGGGATTGCTGACGATGCCAGCCGACCCAGAGCGCCAGCAAGAGCGCGATGATCATCAATGGGAGGAAGGACCAAGCACGCCGCAAATCATCGGCGACCAAAAAAATCGGAATCAGCGCCCAGAGTGCTACGGGATAAAACCAGGCACGGAGGTATTTCACGCCGGAAAAGGGTAACAACGCGCATGACGACAGCCCGAACGCTCAAAGGCTACCGTGCCAGTCATCGTTCGTCCACCGCTTCTCGCTGCAAACCCAGGGCACTACAGCGATAGCCTTCACCTCTTACTGTTTCGATGATATGAGCGTAACCATGGTGGTCCAACTCCCGCCGCAAGCGGCGGATGTGAACATCGACCGTCCGCTCTTCGATGAAGCTCTGCCGCCCCCATATCTGATCGAGTAGCATGTCCCGCGAAAAAACTCGTTCCGGGTTGGTCACAAAAAGACGCAAAAGGCGAAACTCGGTAGGGCCGAGATGGATTTGCACCTCACCGGCGTACACCCGATGCGCGCGCAGGTCCACCTGCAGATCACCGAGCCGTACCCGGCTGGCTGCCGTACCACCATAACTGCGCCGTAACAAGGCATTGACCCGTGCCACCAACTCCCGCGGAGAAAAAGGTTTGGCCAGATAATCGTCCGCACCTGATTCAAGACCATGCACCCGGTCGCCCTCCTCACCGCGTGCAGTAAGCAAAATGATGGGCAGCTTCCGGGTCTCTTCACGACGGCGCAGGGTACGACACCATACCAGGCCGTTCTCACCAGGAAGCATCCAGTCAAGAACGAGTAACTGCGGCCCCCAGGTCAGAAGTACCGCTTCCGCAGATTCGACACTCCCCTCACAGCGCACCTCAAAGCCCTGACGCTGCAGGGTGACGCGCAGAAGTTCCTGAATACCTTCCTCATCTTCAACCACCAGGATGCGGGAGGATGCCTTGTCTTCGTCCATACCTGCCTTTCGCTCAGACGCGCTCATCATCTGCTTATTGTGACGCAAGCCCTGGCGGGATGCCAGGACATTGCGACAAAGGTAACCCGGTCAGTGCAGGATGGGAAGGACCATACCTTAGTAGGTGCGGCGGGCACGGCCCGAAGGCGCTGCCCCTGAACCGGGTCGACCCCGCCCTGCGGCTTGAGGCGGACGGCGCGAAACCGATGATGGCGCATGACTGGAGAAGGGGTGGCGCGGCTCGAAACCGACGACGATCTCCCGGTCAAAGGAGCGGCGCAGCAGTTTTTCCACATCCTGCAACTGCTTACGCTCCTCACCGCTCACCAGCGATACCGCCTGGCCATTGTTGCCAGCGCGACCGGTTCGTCCGATGCGATGGACATAATCCTCTGGCACATGGGGGAGCTCAAAATTAACCACATGGGGCAACTCACTGATATCGATACCGCGGGCGGCGATATCCGTCGCGACCAATACCCGTACTTTACCTTCCTTGAACTCCGCCAGGGCGCGGGTACGTGCGCCCTGACTCTTGTCGCCGTGAATGGCCATGGCCTGCATACCATCCTGGGACAAATGCTTGGCAAGTCGATCGGCGCCATGTTTGGTGCGGGTGAAGACCAGCACCTGCCCCCATTGATGTTCTTCAATCAAGTGCGCGAGGAGTTCGCGCTTGCGATCCTGATCGACGGCAAAAACCCGCTGCGCGACGTTGTCGGCAGTGGCATTGCGCGTCGCGACCTCGACGCTGGCCGGGTTGTTCAGCAGGCCATCGGCCAGACTGCGGATTTCCGGTGAAAACGTCGCCGAGAACAGCAGGTTTTGGCGTTTTTTCGGCAATACCGCAAGGATGCGTCGGATGTCACGGATAAAGCCCATGTCGAGCATGCGGTCGGCTTCGTCGAGCACCAAAATTTCGACGTGAGAGAGGTCGACGCTGCGCTGCTGGATATGATCCAGCAGGCGACCGGGGGTAGCGACCAATACGTCCACACTGCGGCGTAGTTTCTGCATCTGCGGATTGATCTTGACACCACCGATGAGCACCAGCGAACGCAGGGAAAGATAGCGCCCGTATAACTGCACGCTCTCCTCTACCTGCGCCGCCAGTTCACGGGTGGGAACCAGAATCAGCGCGCGCACACTGGAGGGAGCACGCGCCGCGGTATCTGCGGTAGCGGACAGTTTGTGCAGAATGGGCATGGCAAAGGCAGCGGTCTTGCCGGTACCCGTCTGCGCGCCGGCCAACAGGTCGACGCCGGACATGACCACGGGGATGGCCTGCTCCTGAATGGGGGTGGGGGTAGTGTAACCGCGCTCGGCAGC
>JAPTWR010000193.1 GCA_028065135.1 Acidithiobacillus sp. | reverse complement strand
TGATACTCGGTGACCCGCGTCTCAAAAAAGTTCTTCTCTTTCTTGAGATCCATCATTTCGCTCATCCACGGGAAGGGATTCTGTACGCCCGGATATTGCTGCGGCAGACCAAGCTGCACCAGACGGCGATTGCCGATATATTGGACGTATTCCCTGAAGACCGGTGCATTCAAGCCGAGCACGCCGCGGGGCATGGTATCGTCGGCGTAAGCACATTCCAGTTCCACGCCACGGCGGATCAAGTCGATGATTTCCTGCTGGAAAGCATCCGTCCAGAGTTGCGGATTTTCCACCTTGATCTGGTTGGCCATATCGATACCGAAATTGCAGTGCATGGATTCATCGCGCAGGATGTACTGATATTGCTCCGCCGCGCCCACCATTTTGTTCTGTCGGCCCATCGCCAGAATCTGACTGAAACCCACATAGAAAAAAGTGCCTTCCATGATGGCCGCAAACACGATCAGCGAACGTAATAACTTCTGATCATTTTCCAGCGTGCCGGTTTTGAAATGGGGGTCCGCCAGAATGTCGATAAAGGGCATCAGAAATTGATCTTTATCCCGTACCGATGGCACCTCGTGGTACATGTTGAATATTTCGCCCTCATCGAGGCCAATGGATTCGACAATGTACTGATAGGCGTGGGTATGAATGGCCTCTTCAAAGGCCTGGCGCAACATATATTGGCGGCATTCCGGGGCGGTGATGTGACGATACGTGCCCAGTACAATGTTGTTGGCCGCCAAGCTGTCCGCGGTCACAAAAAAGCCCAGATTGCGCTTCACGATGCGCCGCTCGTCCTCGGTCAGCCCTTTGGGGTCTTTCCACAGGGCGATGTCCCTGGACATCTGAATCTCCTGCGGCATCCAGTGATTGGCGCAGGCGGCGAGGTACTTATCCCAGGCCCATTGATATTTGAAGGGCACCAACTGGTTGACATCGGCGTGGCCGTTAATAATGCGTTTATCTTCGGCACGCACCCGTTCAAAACTGGTCATGGCAGTCTCTTCGATACCACTAACATGCTCCGGATGCATCGTTAGCAGCCCATCAGGAATCGGTTCTTTGCGAATGTTTTCTTCAAAATGTAACATGATAATTTCCTTTGTTAAATAATTCCCGTATTACTGACAGGCTTCACAAGTCGGATCATCAAGCGCACAGGCTTTGGGTTGGCCTGATCCAACGGCATTGAGGGTGCCCGTCTGCACCGTGGATTTTTCCGCTGCCGTGGCGCCCAGTGAGCGCAGGTAGTAGGTGGTTTTCAGGCCGCGTTTCCAGGCGAGCCGGTAGATCTCGTCAATTTTCTTACCGGAAGGTTGGCCGAAATAGAGGTTGAGACTCTGGGCCTGATCGAGCCATTTCTGCCGCCGGGCTGCTGCTTCCACCAGCCACGCCGGGTCGGTTTCAAAGGCATTGGCATACAGAGGCTTGATGCTGGCCGGAATGCGGTCTACGGGCATGACCGAACCATCGAAGTATTTCAGATCATTGACCATGACCTCATCCCAGAGTTCCAGGCGTTTCAGGTCGTGGACCAGATAGCTGTTCACCACCGTAAACTCGCCGGACAGGTTGGATTTGACATAGAGATTCTGGTAAATCGGCTCAATACCCTGGCTGACACCGACAATGTTGGAGATGGTGGCGGTTGGTGCGATAGCCAGGCAATTGCTGTTGCGTATCCCCGCTTTGACCTTGTCACGCAGGGCGGTCCAGTTCAGACGCTGGCTGCGGTCCACGTCCACGCCGTGCTCGCGGCTGGCCGCGAGCAATTCGATGCTGTCGATGGGCAGGATACCCTGACTCCACAAGGACCCCGGGAAGCTCTGATAGCTGCCCCGCTCCCGGGCCAGATCGGCCGACGCATCAATGGCATGGTAGGAAATGACTTCCTGGCTGATATCGGCAAAGGCGAGGGCTGCGGCCGAAGCGTAAGGAATCCGCATCTGCAACAGGGCATCGGAGAAGCCCATCAGCCCCAGGCCCACCGGCCGGTGCCGCAGGTTGCTGTTGCGCGCCTTGGCGACGGCGTAGTAGTTCATGTCGATGACGTTATCCAGCATCCGCATGGCCACCCGAATGGTGCGGCTCAGCTTCTCCTCATCCATGAGCGCCAGCAACTCTTCCGGACCGCTGTCCACGCGCAATGCGCCGGTGTCGGTGCTCGCCGTTGCCCGCAAATGGGATACCAGGTTGACGGACCCCAGGTTACAGACGGCGATTTCCTTGGCATTGGTGTTGAGGGTGATCTCGGTGCAGAGATTGGAGCTATGCACCGCCCCGACGTGCTGCTGCGGACTGCGCAGGTTGCATGGGTCCTTGAAGGTGATCCACGGATGGCCGGTCTCGAAGAGCATGGTCAGCATTTTGCGCCAGAGATGAATGGCGGGCATGCGCTTGAACAACTCGATTTCGCCCGCGTCCGCCATGCGTTCATAGTGTTCATAACGCTCCCGGAAGGCTGATCCGGTGAGATCATGCAAATCCGGCGTTTCGTTGGGGCTGAACAGCGTCCACATCGCGTTGCTTTCCACGCGCTCCATGAAGAGGTCGGGGATCCAGTTGGCGGTATTCATATCGTGGGTACGGCGGCGGTCGTCACCGGTATTCTTGCGTAATTCGAGGAACTCCTCGATGTCCATGTGCCAGGTTTCCAGGTAGGCGCAGACCGCGCCTTTGCGCTTGCCGCCCTGATTCACAGCCACCGCCGTGTCGTTGACCACCTTGAGGAAAGGGACGACGCCCTGCGACTTGCCATTGGTGCCTTTGATGAAAGACCCCAGTGCGCGCACCGGCGTCCAGTCATTCCCCAGGCCGCCACTGAACTTGGAGAGCATGGCGTTTTCTTTGATGGCTTCGTAGATGTCGTCCAGATCGTCGCCCACGGTGGTCAGGAAGCAACTGGACAACTGCGGGCGCAAGGTTCCGGCATTGAATAAGGTGGGCGTCGAACTGACAAAGTCGAAGCTGGACAGCACTTCATAAAAGGCAATGGCATGGGTTTCGCGGTCGATTTCATCCATCGCCAGACCCATGGCCACCCGCATCCAGAAGGCCTGCGGCAATTCAATGCGGCGCTCCCGCACGTGCAAAAAGTAGCGATCATACAGTATTTGCATACCCAGATACTGGAAGTTCAGGTCCCGCTCCGGCTTGAGTGCGGCGGTAATACGTTTCAGATCGTATTGTCCCAGACGCGGGTCAATCAATTCATTCTGGATGCCGGTTTGCAGATAGTCGCGGAAATATTCAGGATAGCGCGCGGTCATCTCCGCCTGAGTTGCCGCTTCACCGAGCACTTCCCAGCGCACGCGGTCGAGGAGCAGGCGCGCTGAGGCATAGGCGTAGGCAGGATCGCGTTCGATCAGTACCCGGCTGGCAAGAATGGGGGCCTGAAATAGTTCATCCTCGCTGATGCCGTCGTAAAGATTTTTGACGGTATTGCCGAGGATGGCATCTATCGACACTGCGCTGCCCAGGCCACTGCAGGCTTCTTCGATAACGGCGCGCAGTCGTTCCATGTCCAGCGTCTGCTGGCTGCCATTCGGATGACTGACCTTGATGGCCGGGATCTCGGCTGGGGTTCCCGTCGTTGCCTGCTGGCGGCGTTCCCGCGCGCGCTCCTCGCGATAAAGCACATAGGCCCTGGCGACTTCGTGTTCGCCCGCGCGCATGAGTGCCAGCTCCACCTGATCCTGAATGTCCTCGATGTGAAAGGTGCCGCCCCCCGGCTGGCGCCGTTTCAGTGCTTCAATCACCTGTTCTGTCAGTCGGCTGACGAGATCACGGACGCGTGCGCTTGCCGCTCCGCTGCCGCCTTCCACGGCCAGGAAGGCCTTCGTCACAGCAATGTGGATCTTGCTGGCGTCAAAGTTGACCACCGCGTTGTTGCGACGGATGACTTTATAGTGGCTGGCTTCGGAGGGGTCATAAGCAGGGTTGCTGACAATGGAGTGGGCGGCAGGGTTGGACATGGGCTACTCCTAAATAATCGGGGCGATAGTGAACGCAAACAGCGAGGCAGCGTAATATAAAGGATACACCGGGGCGGAGTGCAAAGGGGATCGCAGAGCGCCCAAGCACTAAATATAGACTTGTTTCCGTCGGTGTCAACCATATCTTGTGCGTAACATCGTGCGCAAGTCTGGCAAAAGATGTGGATAACTAGGCCAGAGGCATCATTCAACAACGAAACTTTTAATCTCTTGTCCGGGAGGGGGGGATGGCATCTCTGCCGGTTTATGAGTTTGGACTTGTTCTAAACGGCCGGTTGGGCGCATACTGATCCTAATTAATCTGTCAGGAAGGAACGTGATGACTGCCTCAGCCTTGGAAATTGCCCGTGCTACTCTTTTTGCCCCCGGTGGGATCAGCGAAGGGGAGTTGGAAAAAGTATTTGGCCGTCTCTCCCATCGCGCCCTGGACGATGCTGATCTGTATTTTCAGTACAGTCGCAGTGAAGGTTTTAGCTTGGAAGAAGGGGTCGTAAAGTCGGGTAGTCACTCCATTGAACAAGGTGTGGGTGTGCGAGCGGTGAGCGGTGAGCGTCAGGGTCTGGCTTATTCTGACGAAATCGCCGTGGATGCCTTGCTGACGGCGGCAGAGGCGGCGCGCGCCATTGTCCACCATCCGGGGCAGATGAAAGGGCTGGTCTGGCAGCGGCGTCAGGGTCTGGCGCTCTATCCGCCTGTTGATCCTCTGGCTTCCATTCCCAATAGCGAGAAAATCGCTCTGCTGGAGCGGGTGGAACGGGCCGCCCGAGCCTGTGATCCGCGCATTGTTCAGGTGATGGCCAGCCTGAGTGCCCGTTTCGAGGTGGTGCTGGTGGCGCGTCTCAACGGTACCATGGCTGCTGACGTGCGCCCCTTGGTACGGATCAACGTCTCCGTCATTGTCGAGCAGGGTGGGCGACGCGAGCAGGGTAGTGCTGGTGGTGGTGGTCGTTACGATTATCAGACCTTTCTTCAGGGTGACATGGCCGAAAACTTTGCCCGTGAAGCCGCGCGTCAGGCCCTGGTCAACCTGGAGGCGGAAGCTGCGCCTGCCGGCTGTATGGAAGTGGTCCTCGGGCCAGGATGGCCGGGAGTATTGCTGCATGAAGCCATTGGTCATGGTCTGGAGGGTGATTTCAACCGCAAAGGTACCAGCGCCTTCAGTGGCCTGGTCGGCCAGCGGGTCGCGGCGCCGGGCGTCACGGTTGTTGATGATGGTACTTTGGATGGCCGCCGCGGTAGTCTCAATGTCGATGATGAAGGGACTCAGACCCAGTGCACTACGCTGATTGAGGATGGTATTCTCAAAGGCTATTTGCAGGATACCCTCAATGCCCGCCTGACTGGAACGCATTCAACGGGCAATGGCCGCCGCGAATCCTACGCGCACCTGCCGATGCCGCGGATGACCAACACCTACATGCGGGCCGGAAACCGCGATCCCCAGGAGATCATCGCCAGCGTCAGGCACGGGCTCTATGCCGTCAACTTCGGGGGTGGTCAGGTGGATATCACTAACGGCAAATTCGTTTTTTCCGCTTCTGAAGCGTATCTTATTGAAAATGGGAAGATAACCAGGCCAGTCAAAGGGGCCACCCTGATTGGCAACGGTCCGGATGTGCTCACCAGGGTTGAAATGATCGGCAATGACCTCCAGTTAGATACAGGAGTGGGTGTTTGTGGCAAGGATGGTCAGAGTGTGCCCGTAGGCGTTGGGCAGCCGACGCTGAAAATCCGTGATCTGACCGTGGGTGGAACGCAAGGGTGAAAAACCTGCTCTTGTCAGGGGGTCTTGGGAAGGCTAACATCGAACGATATATTGGTCTTATTAATCAGTCTGGTTCTCCCATTCTGGGGGTGTGAATGAATAATGTCTTAAAAAATGTGCTGTTGTGGGTGGCGATTGGCGTCATTCTGATGCTGGTGTTTCAGAACCTCAATACGAGCAGTTCGACGCCAGCCCAGGTTATGGACTTTTCGACCTTTGTGACCAGTGTGAAGCAAGGTCAGGTTGCCGATGTCACCATCAATGGCAACCATGTGAATGGTAGCCTTAGCTCCGGGCAGCGATTCAGCGTTTACACTCCGGCCAATGACACCCAACTCGTTCCCCAACTGCTGGCTGCCGGGGTAAAAATTTCGGTCAAGCCGCCGGAAGGGCAATCACTATTGCTTTCTATCCTCATTTCATGGTTCCCGATGCTGTTGCTGATCGGCGTGTGGATTTTCTTCATGCGCCAGATGGGCGGTGGTGGCGCGGGCGGTCGGGGAGCGATGACTTTCGGTCGCAGCAAGGCGCGGATGCTGACGGAAGAAAACAATAAGGTCACCTTTGCCGATGTGGCGGGTATTGAAGAAGCCAAGGATGAGCTTGCAGAGATCGTTGAATTCCTGCGCGATCCGCAGAAGTTCCAGCGCCTTGGCGGACGGATTCCCAAGGGTGTATTGCTTATGGGTTCGCCGGGTTCTGGTAAGACCTTGCTGGCGCGCGCCATCGCGGGCGAAGCACGGGTACCTTTTTTCTCTATCTCCGGCTCCGACTTCGTGGAAATGTTCGTTGGTGTCGGTGCATCGCGGGTTCGCGATATGTTCGAGCAGGCAAAAAAGCATGCCCCTTGCATTATTTTCATTGATGAGATCGATGCGGTGGGTCGTCAGCGCGGTGCGGGCCTGGGTGGCGGTAACGACGAACGCGAGCAGACCCTGAACCAGTTGTTGGTGGAGATGGATGGTTTCGAGGGTACTGAGGGCATCATTGTTGTTGCCGCCACCAACCGTCCGGATGTGCTGGATCCGGCGTTGTTGCGGCCCGGTCGTTTCGACCGGCAGGTCACCGTACCGTTGCCGGACATTCGCGGGCGCGAGCAGATTCTGCAGGTGCACATGCGTAAGGTGCCGATTGCCCCGGACGTGGACCCCAAGGTCATTGCCCGGGGTACCCCTGGTTTCTCCGGCGCGGACTTGGCTAATCTGGTCAATGAAGCGGCGCTGATGGCAGCCCGTAAAAGTAAGCGTCTGGTGGATATGCATGACTTTGAAGATGCCAAAGACAAGGTCATGATGGGTGCCGAGCGCAAGTCGGTGGTGATGAGCGATAAGCAGCGGGAAACCACGGCCTATCATGAGTCGGGCCACGCTGTGGTCGCCAAGTTGCTGCCGGGCACGGATCCGGTGCATAAGGTTACCATCATTCCGCGTGGCCGGGCTCTGGGGCTCACCATGCAGTTGCCGACGGAAGATCGTTTCAACTACGAGCGTCAGGAAATTCTCTGTAACATCTCCATTCTCATGGGCGGGCGCATTGCAGAAGAGGTTTTCCTCAATCAAATGACGACGGGCGCGGGTAACGACATTGAGCGTGCTACCGACTTGGCGCGGCGCATGGTGACACAGTGGGGTATGTCTACCATCGGGCCGATGGTCATCGGTGAAAAAGAGGAAGAAGTATTTATTGGTCGGGAAATGACCAAGCACAGCAATATATCCGAGCAGACGGCGAGAACCGTGGATGGGGAGGTGCGCGATATTATCCAGGAGCGCTACGGCATTGCCCGTAAACTGATTGAAGAAAATCGCGACAAGGTCGAGGCCATGGCGCGAGCTCTGCTGAAGTATGAAACGCTGGACGCGGGACAGGTGAGTGACATCATGGCAGGCCGCGACCCGCAGCCGCCGGTAGAGGGCACGGGAAACTATCCCTCCGCACCCGGCGGTAATGTCACGACGACGGATAAATCCGGTGGGCAGCCGTTGCCTAGTCTGAATCCGGGAGAACACCCCGTTTGACCCTGACGCTGGATTGCAATGGGCGCCCGCTGGTTCTCGGGCGCCCTTGTGTTATGGGGGTGCTCAATATCACTCCTGATTCTTTTTCCGACGGTGGCACCTATCTGTCTGTGGATGCTGCCCTTACGCGCGCCAAACGGATGTGGGAAGAGGGCGCCGATATCATCGATATCGGGGCGGAATCCACCCGTCCCGGAGCGCCAGCGGTGGCGCTGGAGGAAGAGTTGCGGCGCCTTCTGCCGGTATTGGAGGCGGTGGTGGCAGAGGTGCCGCTGCCCATTTCCATTGACACCAGCAAAGCGGCCGTTATGCGCGCCGCCTGGTCCTTGGGCGCAGGGCTCATGAATGATGTGACGGCGTTGCGTGCTGATCCGCTGGCGCTGGAGACCATCGCCGGGTTGGGTGTCCCCGTCTGTCTGATGCACATGCGGGGTACGCCGCAGAATATGCAAACAGAAACGCATTACGGCGATGTAGTGGCGGAGGTGAAGAGCTTTCTGCTTGAGCGCATAGAGCGTTGTGTCGCGGCAGGCATCCCCCGACAACATCTCCTCATTGATCCCGGCTTTGGTTTCGCCAAGGATCTGGAAGCCAACCGCAATTTATTGCGCCATCTGGATGCTTTTGCGTCTATGGGTGCGCCACTGCTCGTTGGTTTTTCCCGCAAACGCATGATCGGCGAGCTTTCCGGTGTGGAACTGGCTACAGAGCGGGTAGCGGGCAGTATCGCCGCTGCACTTTGGGCGGTAGAGCGCGGCGCCCATATCGTGCGCGTCCACGATGTCGCGGAAACGGTGCAGGCGCTGCGGGTCTGGCGCGGAGTTGGTTTGAGTTGAAGATATGAAGGTTCATCTTTTATAACTACATGTGGAGCAAAAACGTTGGCGAGAAAATGGTTTGGGACCGACGGGGTGCGCGGCCAGGTCGGTGATTCCATCATTCATCCGGAATGGGTTCTTCGTCTGGGCTGGGCTGCGGGGCACGTGCTCACGGCCGACGCGCCGGGCCGGCCCCAGGTGGTTATTGGCAAGGACACCCGCCTGTCCGGATACATGCTGGAGTCTGCGCTGGAGTCCGGGTTGGCCGCAGCGGGCGTCGATGTTCTGTTGGTCGGCCCCTTGCCGACACCGGCCATCGCCTATCTGACCCGCACCTTGCGCGCGGATGCCGGTATTGTTATTAGCGCCTCGCACAATCCCTATCAGGACAATGGCATCAAATTTTTCTCCGGCGATGGTTATAAGCTGCCAGACGCTCAGGAGGAGGCCATCGAGGCATGGATGGATCGGCCCATGACTCTGCCTGCATCAGAGCGCCTGGGTAAGGCGCGGCGAGTAGACGATGCGGTGGGGCGTTACGTAGAGTTTTGTAAAACCACATTCCCCGCCGACCTCAATCTGCGCGGTATGCACTTGGTGCTGGACTGTGCGCACGGCGCCAATTACAAAGTGGCTCCGATGATTTTTGGGGAATTGGGCGCCACCCTGGACTTGCTGGGGGCAGAGCCCAACGGCATCAATATCAACGATCAGGTGGGCTCCACCCATCCCGGAGCGCTGCGCGCCGCAGTGCTCCGCACCGGCGCCGATATGGGCATTGCCTTTGATGGTGATGGCGATCGCCTGCTCTTGGTGGATGATCAGGGTGAACTGATCGACGGTGATGAAATTCTCTGGTTGCTGGCACGGGATATGTGTCAGAACGGCGAGCTTTCTGGTGTGGTCGGTACGGTCATGACTAATCTCGCTCTGGAACAGGCGCTGGCTGGTTGCGGTGTACCTATGGTGCGCGCGCCTGTGGGTGACCGTTATGTGTTGGAGGCCATGCGTCGGCATGGTTATCCGCTGGGTGGCGAGTCATCTGGGCACATCATTACACCCGCGAACACTACCGGTGATGGTATCCTTGCCGCCCTACGGATATTGGCTATTTTGCGCCGCACTGGTGAAGCGCTGGCGGCGCTGCGTGAAGGCTACCGTCCCTTTCCTCAGGTGCTGAAGAGCGTGCGCATAGCGGGTGCGCAAAGTTTGCTCGACCAACCATTAGCGCGTCAGCTTATTGCTGATGCGGAGGATCGTCTGGGCTGCGCCGGACGCTTACTGGTACGGCCATCCGGTACGGAACCCTTGTTACGGGTCATGGTAGAGGCGGCATCCGCCGATATGGCGGCTGATGTGGCGGTGACGCTGACTGCAGAACTGGCTAAGCTGGCCTTTGCCAGTGCGGTCCAGGGACCGCCAAATTGACCATTGGGGGCGGAATCTTTACACTCAAATCGATACATTAGATCGTCGATGACCGCGCCGACAGCACCCCCAGGGGCGATACAGTCGCCGTAGACATTGATCATATAGGAAGAATCGCCATGCGTCCCATAATGGTAGCAGGAAATTGGAAGATGAACGGTTTGAGCGCGGATGCGGTGCATCTCACCCAAGCCATCCTCCATGCCGAGATGGAACCGATGCGCCCCGAGGTGGTGATTTTCCCGCCTTTTACCCTGCTCCACGCAGTGTCTCAGGAGGCCAAAAGCAGCGCCTTGCGTTGGGGTGGGCAAAACCTCTTCTGGGAGGCCAGTGGTGCCTATACGGGAGAAATATCCGGGGCCATGCTCCGTGATATGGGGTGCCGTTACGTACTGATTGGGCACTCAGAGCGACGACAAATCTTTGCGGAAAGTGATGCGCAGGTCGCCCAGAAAGTTAAGGTGGCACTACTGTCCGGCCTTACCCCGGTGGTTTGTGTGGGCGAAACTGAAGCGGAACGGGCACAAGGCGCCACGGAGGCGGTAATACATCGTCAGGTCGAAGCCATTCTGCCACTGTTGAATCTCGAAGCGAGCCAGCCTAATATGATCATTGCTTATGAACCCATTTGGGCCATTGGCACCGGCCTGAGTGCGAGCCCCGAACAGGCACAGGCGGTGCATGCTTTCATCCGTGGGTTGGTGGCCGCCTATTCGACGCAACTTGCCAAACGTCTCTTGCTGCTTTACGGCGGGAGCGTTAAAGGTAACAATGCAGCCGCACTTTTTGACCAGGCAGATATTGACGGTGGATTGGTCGGTGGTGCTTCCTTGCAGGTGGGTGAGTTTATCCAAATTTGTCGTGCTGCCGAGTTGGCAGGACGAGGAGGCTGAGTCGATGTACATGGTGTTGCTGATATTCCAGGTTGTTATTTGTACCGTCCTGGTGGGGCTTATTCTGATTCAGAAGGGGCAGGGTGCGGATATCGGTGCGGTCTTTGGCGGCGGTGGTTCGCAGACTGTTTTCGGCGCGCGCGGTGCGGGTAATTTCCTGAGCCACACTACTGCCGTGATTGGCGCCGTGTTTTTTTTAAACAGTCTCGGATTGGCCTATCTTTCCGATCATTCCGGCAGCAATGCGCTTTCTGGTATCGCTTTGCCTAGCGCCGTGCCCATGACGACAGCAGCGCCAGTCGTTGCTGCTCCGACGCAGTCGGTAGCAACGACAGCAAGTTTGGCGGCCGCTGCGGTTTCTTCTGCTTCTGCGGGAAAACCCCTCGCCACGCCTTGACGTCGTTAGCGTGTCATGAGAGAGTTCCAAGCGTTAAGCCGAAGTGGTGAAATTGGTAGACACACCGTCTTGAGGGGGCGGCGGCGCAAGCTATACCGGTTCGAGTCCGGTCTTCGGCACCAAATTGCAGCCCGCAGGGCTGTTTTTTTGTCCCTGGATTCCACCAGAGACTGACTTTAATATAAAAAATAATTTATAGGTGGTCTTGGAGGAGATTTTCCGAGGCCAGTATTGGGGGTGGAGGGGTTGGGGATGTTGAACCACTATTTGCCAGTGCTCATATTTCTGTTGGTTGCATTGGTGGTTGGCGTAGTTCCGCTGTTGATGGGGGCCTCGCTGGGACCAAGTAAGCCGGACAGTGAAAAGCTTTCACCCTATGAATGCGGGTTCGAGGCTTTTGAGGATGCGCGCGTGAAATTTGATGTGCGCTACTATCTCGTGGCCATCCTCTTCATTCTCTTTGATTTGGAGATTGCCTTCCTCTTTCCCTGGGCGGTGGTTTTCGATCAAATCGGTATGATGGGCTTTCTCGCCATGATGATCTTCCTCGCCATCCTCGTCGTCGGCTTCATTTATGAATGGAAGAAGGGGGCGCTGGAGTGGGAATAGAAGGTATCCTCGAGAAAGGCTTCGTCACGACGAGTATTGATACCGTGGTGAATTGGAGCCGTACTGGGTCTCTCTGGCCGATGACCTTCGGTCTCGCCTGTTGCGCGGTGGAAATGATGCATGCTGGCGCCGCGCGCTACGATCTGGATCGCTTCGGTATTGTGTTTCGTCCCAGTCCGCGCCAGTCCGACGTGATGATCGTGGCGGGGACACTGGTCAACAAGATGGCGCCGGCCTTGCGTAAGGTCTATGACCAGATGCCGGAGCCCCGCTGGGTTATATCCATGGGCTCCTGTGCTAATGGTGGCGGTTATTATCACTATTCCTATAGTATTGTGCGCGGTTGTGACCGTATCGTGCCCGTGGATATCTACGTGCCAGGTTGCCCACCCACCGCTGAGGCCTTGCTCTTTGGCTTGATACAGCTTCAGAAAAAAATCCGTCGCACCAATACCATCGCTAGGTGAACCATGACTGACGCACTCGAAAATTTGCGCCGAAATCTGGGCGAGGAGTTAGGGGAAACCCTGCGTAATGCGCGTCTGGATCGCGGCGAACTGACCGTGGAGTTGTCTCGTGAAGGTTTTCTGACGGCCTGTCACTGGCTTCGGGATGACGTGAATTGCGCCTTTGATCTGTTAGTGGACATTTGTGGTGTGGACTATGTCGACTACGGCGATGGGCTTTGGGAGGGTCCCCGCTTTGCTGTGGTCTATCATTTGCTCTCCCTGAAACATCGCCAGCGTTTGCGAGTGCGCATTTTTGCGGATGACGATTTGCCCATTGTGCCCTCGGTGGTGGATATCTGGGCGGCGGCCAACTGGTTTGAGCGTGAGGCCTTCGACCTTTACGGAATTCTCTTTGAGGGTCACCCCGATTTGCGGCGGATCCTTACGGATTATGGCTTTGTGGGCCACCCTTTCCGTAAGGATTTTCCTTTGGTGGGTACGGTAGAAATGCGCTACGACGCGGATCAGGGGCGGGTGGTTTACGAACCGACACGGACTGAGGAGCGCGTGGTGGTGCCGCGTATCCTCCGCGAGGAAGGGGAGGGTCGCTACAATGCCCGAAATTAACAATTTCACCATGAATTTCGGGCCGCAGCATCCTTCTGCCCACGGTGTGTTGCGCTTGGTACTGGAGCTGGATGGTGAGGTGATCGAGCGTGCCGATCCCCATATCGGCTTGTTGCATCGTGCCACTGAAAAGCTGGCGGAGAACAAGACCTATTTGCAGAGTCTGCCTTACATGGACCGTCTCGATTATGTATCCATGATGTGCAACGAGCATGCCTATTGCCTGGCGGTGGAAAAACTGCTCGGCGTCGCTGTGCCCGTCCGGGCGCAGTATATCCGTACCCTGTTTGATGAGATCACCCGGGTGCTTAATCATCTGCTCTGGCTGGGGGCTTACGCGCTGGATGTCGGGGCCATGAGTGTCTTCCTCTACTGCTTCCGCGAACGGGAAGATCTTATGGATGTCTATGAGGCGGTCTCCGGCGCGCGCATGCATGCCGCCTATTATCGCCCCGGCGGCGTCTACCGTGATTTGCCCGCACAGATGCCCCTGTATCAGCCATCGCCTTACCGAAATGCCAAGCGTTTGGAGGAACTCAATGACAACCGGCAGGGCAGCATGCTGGACTTCATTGAAGATTTCACCCGTCGTTTCCCCACCTATGTGGATGAGTATGAGACCCTGCTGACCGACAATCGTATCTGGAAGCAGCGTACCGTGGGCATCGGTGTAGTGGGTCCGGAGCGCGCGATTCAACTGGGCTTCACCGGACCCATGCTGCGCGCTTCCGGGGTGGCCTGGGATCTGCGGCGTACGCAACCTTACGCCGCTTATGCCGACCTGGACTTTGAAATTCCGGTGGGCAAAACCGGAGATTGTTATGATCGTTATCTGGTCCGGGTGGCGGAGATGCGGCAGAGTAACCAGATTATTGCCCAGTGTGTGGACTGGCTACGCAAAAACCCCGGTCCGGTGATTACCGACGATTTCAAGGTTGCCGCGCCGCCCCGCGAAGAGATGAAAACCAGCATGGAAGCGCTGATCCATCATTTCAAGCTTTTTTCTGAGGGGATGACGGTTCCTGCAGGCGAAGTCTATACCGCGGTCGAGGCCCCCAAGGGTGAGTTCGGCATCTACATGATTTCCGATGGCGCCAACAAACCCTATCGGATGAAAATCCGGGCACCCGGATTCCCGCATCTTGCCGCCATGGATGAGATGGCGCGGGGACACATGATCGCGGACGTGGTGGCTATTTTGTCTACCATGGACATTGTTTTTGGCGAGATCGACAGGTAAGCGATGTTATCGGAAAAATCTCTGGCAGCAATTGCCCATGAACGGACTAAATATCCAGCGGAGCAGGCGCGTTCGGCGCTGTTGGCGGCGCTGCGCATTGCCCAGGAGGAGCAGGGCTATCTGAGCGAAGCGTTGATGGCGTATGTCGCCGATCTGCTGGGCCTTCCGGCGATTCATGCCTATGAAGTGGCGACATTCTATACGATGTACGACCTCAGGCCCGTGGGTCGGCACAAGCTTTGCGTCTGTGGCAGCGTCTCTTGTTTCCTCAATGGTTCTGACGCGGTGATCAAACACCTGAGCGAACGTTTGGGTATAGGTCTTGGAGAAACAACAGCGGATGGCCTGTTTACTCTGCAGGAGGTGGAATGTCTGGGTGCCTGTAAGGATGCACCGATGATGCAGGTCGGTGATCACTATCACGAGAATCTGACTCCGGAAAGTCTGGATGTCTTGCTGGCAAAATTACGTGGGGGGTCTGACGATGTTCGTTAACGGCGTTACTCTGCAGAATCGTGGTGTGCCCGACTCCCACCGACTCTCCGTGTACGCCGGGACAGGCGGGTACGCTGCTCTGCGCAAAGTGCTGCTGGACCCCATAGCGCCGGATCAGATCATCAGCGAGATAAAAAAATCCGCCTTGCGCGGCCGGGGTGGCGCCGGTTTCCCCACCGGACTGAAGTGGAGTTTTATGCCCAAGGGCGTGACTGGTACCAAGTATTTGCTCTGCAATGCCGATGAGGGTGAACCAGGTACCTGCAAGGATCGGGATATCATGCGCTATGAACCCCATCGTCTGATCGAGGGCATGATTATCGGTGCCTATGCCATGGGGGCTAGCGCCGGGTATATTTTCATCCGCGGCGAATTTGTAGAACCGATCCACATTGTGGAAGCGGCGCTGGAAGAGGCTTACGCGAAGGATTATCTCGGACAGAACATTCTCGGCACCGATTTCTCCTTTGATCTGCATGTGTATCGAGGGGCGGGCGCCTACATCTGCGGTGAGGAAACGGCATTGATGGAGGCGTTAGAGGGGAAGAAGGGGCAGCCGCGCTTCAAGCCGCCTTTCCCAGCCAGTTACGGCTTATACGGACGCCCTACTACCATTAATAATGTGGAAACCTTTGCTTCAGTGCCGGACATCATCAGCAAGGGTGGCGACTGGTTTCTGAACCTGGGCAAGCCCAATAACGGTGGCACCAAAATTTTCTCGGTGACAGGCCATGTGCGGAAGCCGGGTAATTATGAAGTATCCATGGGCCTGCCCTTTAAGGACTTGCTGGAGATGGCGGGCGGGCTGCGGCCGGGCCGTCAGTTGAAGGCGGTTATTCCTGGAGGAACCAGCACGGCCATGGTGGCGGGAGCCGCCATGATGGAGGTAACCATGGACTATGATTCCATCTCCAAAGCCGGTTCGGCGCTGGGCGCGGGTTCGGTGATCATCATGGATGACAGTGTTTGCATCGTAAAAACGGTGGAGCGTATTTCCCGCTTTTACATGCACGAATCGTGCGGTCAGTGTACGCCCTGCCGGGAAGGCATGGGGTGGCTGTGGCGGGTGATGCATCGCCTTGAAAATGGTCAGGGTCGCGAAGAAGACCTGCAACTGCTACTGGATGTGGGCTCGCGCATCGAGGGCCGCACCATCTGCGCCCTGGCCGATGGTGGTGTCGCTCCGGTGGTAAGTTCCATCCGCTTGTTTCGTGAAGAATATGAATATCATATTCAGCATAAGCGTTGCCTGATTAGCATGGGAGATGCCTGATGCCGCATATTGAAATCGACGGACAAGCCATTGAGGTGGTAGCGGGGACGACCGTTATGGAGGCTGCCGAGTCCTTGGGGATTTATATTCCATTTTTCTGCTATCACCCCAAATTGTCGGTCGCGGCCAATTGCCGCATGTGTCTGGTGGATGTAGAAAAAGCCCCCAAGCCCTTGCCTGCCTGTGCAACACCTGTTGCCGACGGCATGAAGGTTGCCACCGCTTCGCGCAAGGCGAAGATGGCACAGCAGGGCGTACTGGAGTTTTTGCTTATCAACCATCCCCTGGATTGCCCGATCTGTGATCAGGGCGGCGAATGCCCCTTGCAGGACATTACCATGGGTTTCGCCAATCCGCACAGTCACTACACGGAAGAGAAGCGGGTTGTGGAGGACAAGGACATCGGTCCCCTCATCGCGACGGAAATGACCCGTTGCATCCAGTGCACCCGCTGCATACGCTTCGGCCAGGAGATTGGCGGTATCATGGAACTGGGAGCAACCGGACGTGGCGAGGACATGGCTATTGGTACCTATGTCGCCAAGGCCGTGCAGTCGGAATTGTCCGGCAATATGATTGACCTTTGCCCGGTGGGGGCACTGACCAGCAAGCCTTTTCGTTACAAGGCGCGCTCCTGGGAGCTGAAGCATACGCCGGGACTCTGTCCGCATTGTTCGACGGGCTGTAACACCGACATGCAGAGTCTGGGCCGTGAGGTGCTGCGAGTGCTGCCGCGTGCCAATCAGGCGGTGAATGAAGACTGGATTTGCGACAAGGGACGTTACGCCTACACCGCTCTGCAGGCTGAAGATCGTGTGACACAGCCCCTGCTCCGTGTTGACGGCGGGTGGCGTGAGGTTTCCTGGGCGGAAGCGCTGGATGCCGCTTTGTCAGGACTGGAGCGGGTGGTTGCCCAGCATGGTGCAGAACGCCTGGCCGGATTGATATCTGCACAATCCAGCAACGAGGAGCTTTTCCTTTTTCAGGCATTGCTGCGCGGGCTGGGCAGCCCGCATGTCGACCATCGTCTGCGGCAGCAGGATTTTCGTGCGGATGCCGCGATGCCGGTCTATCCGGCTCTGAATATGGCGCTGGAAGATCTGGAGCGCGAACCTGTCGTGTTGCTTTGCCACGCCTTTCCGCGGCAACAACAACCGCTCACCAACCACCGCCTGCGCAAGTCCGTATTGCAAGGGGGTACCGTCATTGCCCTGGACAGTCAGCGCCAGGATTTCAATTACCCCGTACTCCAGTTGGTGGCCGATGCCGGCGCGGATTTGGCGCTCTATGAAGCGCTTTGCAGCCAGTTGTCCGGCGCCGTGGAGAAAAGCGCTACAGCGGGCTTGGCACATGTGGCAAGCGTCTTGCTGGCGGCAGATAACCCACTGATCCTCATAGGTAGTGCTTTGCTGCATCACCCGCAGGCGGCGGCGATGATTGCACAGATTGAAAGGCTTGCCGAGTTGGCCGGTGGGCGGGTTGGCTGGCTGGCGCAAGAGGCCAATAGCGCTGGGGCCTGGCTGAGTGGCTGTGTACCTCATCGTTTGCCGGGAGGGCATACGGCGCCGGCAACGGGGCTACCCACCGATGCGCTTTGGGATGCGGGGATGCGGGGCTTCATACTTCTTGGTATAGAGCCGGGTGTGGATGCGATGCGCGGCACAGCGGCGCTGGCGGCTTTGCAAAAAGCAGAGTTTGTGCTGAGCATCGCGCAGTTCGCCGGCGAAGCACAGCAGTATGCTGACGTGATTTTGCCCATGGCGGCTTTTGCCGAGGGTTCCGGATCGTTCATTAACAATGAAGGGCGCCTGCAATCCTTCCGGGCAGCGGTAAAGACGCCGGGTGAGGCACGTCCCGCCTGGAAAATACTGCGCGTACTCGGTGACGCTCTTAAACTGCCCCGATTCCAGTTTAATGAACTGAGTGAAGTCACTGCCGCCTGGCAGCAGGAGATCGGTGAGTATGCGCTAGATGTGCCGCCTTTCCATGCCTTTCCCGCTTTGGAGCAGGACTCGGTGCCGATGTCTGGCGATGGTTTATGCCGTTTGGGAGACTGGTCCATTTATCAAGGCGATCCACTGGTACGCCGTGCCGCACCTCTCGCCCGGCCCGCCGTGGCGAAAATGCATCCAGATCAGGCCAAGGGGTTGAACCTGCGCGGGGACCCGGTCGAAATCAGTAGCCATAGCGGTAAGATCTCCCTGCCTCTGGTACTGGATGCGCGGATTCCGATGGGTGCTGTCTGGGTGCCTATGGGATATAGCGAAACCGCAGTATTAGGCGCCATTTATGCGCCCTGCACGGTGACCATGGCCACACCGTCTGCCGCCACGGCTAATGCTTAGGAGACAGGGTCATGCATGATTTTCAGAATATGGCGTGGTGGGCGATTCTTTGGTCGTTGATCAAGATCGTTATCGTCGTCGTGCCGTTACTGTTGGGGGTGGCCTATCTAACCTTGGCCGAGCGTAAGGTGATCGGCTATATGCAGGTGCGTCTGGGTCCCAACCGGGTGGGTTTCAAGGGTTCGCTGCAGCCGATTGCGGATGCGATCAAGCTGATGTTCAAGGAAGTGATTATTCCTACCAATGCCAATCGTTTTCTATTTTTGGCAGCGCCGGTGCTGGCTTTTGTGCCAGCGCTGCTGGTCTGGGCGGCCATTCCTTTCGGTCCAGGTGTGGCTATCTCTAATATGAATGCTGGCCTGCTTTATGTGCTGGCCATTGCTGGTCTGGGCGTGTATGGCATCATCGTCGCCGGCTGGGCATCCAATTCCAAATACGCGTTTCTGGGGGCCATGCGGGCGGCGGCCCAGTTGGTGGCTTATGAAATCGCCATGGGTTTTGCTCTGGTGGGGGTGCTGATGCTGGCCCAGACTCTGAACCTGGCCAAAATCGTTGAAGCACAGGCGGGCGGCGGTTTCTGGTCCTGGTACTGGCTGCCGTTATTCCCGTTCTTTCTGGTGTATTTTATTTCCGGCGTGGCTGAAACCAACCGCGCGCCTTTTGACGTGGCGGAAGGCGAATCAGAAATTGTGGCGGGCTTCCATGTGGAATACTCCGGGATGGCCTTCGCGCTGTTCTTTCTGGCCGAATATGCCAATATGATTTTCGTTTCCCTGCTGACGACGGTGCTCTTTCTCGGTGGTTGGTATGCGCCGATCAATACACCATTGCTCACCTGGATACCCGGAATAGTCTGGTTGTTGCTGAAAACGGCTTTTCTGCTGTATGTGTTTTTATGGATTCGCGCCACTTTTCCCCGTTATCGTTATGATCAGATCATGCGTTTGGGCTGGAAAGTATTCATCCCGGTAACCATCGCCTGGATTGTCATTATCGGCGTTGCTCTGGAAACGCCCTTGCGTGCCATTCTGCGCTGAGGAGAACACTATGCAATTTCGCCCCAAGCAATGGTTTAACACCTTCCTTCTGACCGAAATGCTGCGTGGTATGCAGCTCACCGGCCGGTATTTTTTTGCCCGGAAAATCACCGTGCAATACCCCGAAGAGCAGACACCGCAATCCCCGCGTTTCCGAGGCCTGCATGCCTTGCGCCGTTATGAAAATGGCGAGGAACGTTGTATCGCCTGCAAGCTCTGCGAGGCCGTATGTCCGGCGCTGGCTATTACCATCGAAAGCGCGGCTCGCAGCGATGGAACACGGCGAACGACCCGTTATGACATTGATCTCAGCAAGTGCATTTTTTGCGGACTTTGTGAGGAGTCCTGTCCGGTGGATTCCATTGTCGAAAGCCGGGTGCTGTCCTACCACGGCGAAATTCGCAGCGACCTGGTTTATACCAAAGACATGTTGTTGGCCAACGGTGATCGCCTGGAAGCGGAGCTGGCCGCTGACCGTGATGCTGATCGCGCTTATCGTTGACGGAGAACAGATACCATGCTGCCCGTAACCACCATTCTGTTTTATATTTTCTCCGCCATACTGCTGGGGGCCGCGACCCTTGTGGTAACGGCGCGTAATCCGGTGTACGCGACCTTGTATCTGGTGCTGGTATTTTTTAATGCAGCAGCCCTATTCATTTTGCTGGGAGCGGAATTTCTGGGGCTGATCCTGATCCTGGTCTATGTGGGTGCGGTGATGGTGCTTTTCCTTTTTGTGGTGATGATGCTGGATATCAACTTGGCGCGTCTCAAAGAAGGTTTTCTCAGCTATCTGCCATTAGGTCTGGCTATTGCTATCCTCGGTGTACTGGAACTGGCGGCTGTTTTCTGGACTTCTCCGCTAGGTCATGTTCCCGCACCCGCAGCCATACCGGCTAATGCCGATAATACGCGGGTACTGGGGGTGCTTCTTTATACCCAATACCTGTACCCATTTGAAATAGCGGCAGTTATTCTGCTGGTAGCGATTATTGCCGCCATCGCTCTGACTTTGCGGCGCCGGGCCGGCACCAAAACCCAGAATATTGGTGCACAGATGGCCGTGCGCGCCAAAGATCGAATGCATCTGGTGGATTTGCGGGAGCCAAAGTCATGAGTGCTGGACAACCGACCCTGGCAGCCTACCTCATCCTCGGAGCGATACTTTTTTCTATCGGTGTGGTCGGTATTTTCCTCAATCGCAAGAATGTCATCATTCTGCTCATGGCTATTGAATTATTGCTGCTGGCAGTGAATATCAATCTGGTCGCATTTTCCCGTTATCTCGGTAATCTCGACGGGCAGGTCTTTGTGTTTTTTATTCTCACCGTGGCGGCTGCCGAAGCGGCTATTGGTCTGGCGATACTGGTGGTTTATTTCCGTAATCGCCATAGCATCAACGTGGATGATATCGACGAGTTGAGGGGTTGATATGTGGGTTTTTGACTGGTTAAACACCTTTCCCCCTCTCGCCCTGTATCTGGTTATTCCATTGGCACCCCTGGCGGGTGCCCTGGTGGCTGGGTTTCTGGGCTGGAAGCTCCGGGAGCAGGCACATTGGGCGCCCATCATCGGCGTCGCCATCGCTTTTTATCTGTCGCTGGCGGTGCTTTGGCAGACCAGCCAGAACATGACCTTTTACGGTGATGTCTATACTTGGGCCGTACTGGGTCACCTGCCAGTGGCCGTTGGATTTGATATTGACAGTCTGACAGCCTTGATGCTGGTCATTGTGACTTTTGTGTCCTTGTGTGTGCATCTCTATACGATTGGTTATATGCACGATGATCCGGGCTATGCGCGCTTTTTCAGTTATATTGCCCTCTTCACTTTCAGCATGATCATGCTGGTGATGAGTAATAATTTTCTCCAGCTTTTTTTTGGCTGGGAAGCGGTAGGCTTGGTTTCCTATCTGCTCATTGGTTTCTGGTTTCAGCGGGAAAGCGCCAATGTTGCAGCACTCAAGGCTTTTATCGTCAATCGGGTCGGCGATTTTGGGTTTTTAATCGGGATTGCGGCTATATATCACTATTGCGGCAGTCTGGATTACCGCACGGTATTCGCGGCTATCCCCCATCTGGTGGGGCAGACGTTAGAGATCATTCCCGGTCATCCCTGGAACGTGTTGACTTGGATTGCTTTGCTCCTGTTTGTCGGCGCCATGGGTAAATCAGCGCAGGTGCCTTTGCATGTCTGGCTGCCGGAATCCATGGAGGGTCCGACCCCTATTTCCGCCCTGATCCATGCGGCGACCATGGTTACTGCGGGTATTTTCATGGTCGCGCGGATGTCGCCGATTTATGAACGGTCAGCGACGGCCCTTAGCGTGGTGCTGCTCGTCGGCGCGGTGACCGCGCTTTTTATGGGACTCATCGGTTTGGTGCAGAACGACATCAAGCGCATCATTGCTTACTCGACCCTTTCCCAGTTGGGTTATATGACCGCTGCGCTGGGCGCCTCCGCTTTTTCTGCGGCAATTTTCCACCTGATGACTCACGCCTTCTTTAAGGCCTTGTTATTTCTGGCAGCGGGCTCGGTGATTCATGCAATGGCTAACGAGCAGGATATCCGTAAAATGGGTGGACTGCGCAAGGCCATGCCCATCACCTATATCACCTTCCTGATCGGTAGCCTGGCGTTATCGGGCATTCCGCCCTTCGCCGGCTTTTTCAGTAAGGATCTCATCATCGAGGCGGTAGGGCTCTCCACATTGCCGGGGGCCGGATGGGCGGAGTTCATGCTGGTGGCGGGAGCCCTGGTCACGGCCTTGTATACGTTCCGCATGTTTTTTTTGGTCTTCCATGGCGCGCCGCGCATGGATGAACACACCCGTGCGCATTTGCATGAGTCACCCTGGGTCATTACCGTGCCTTTGATCGCCTTGGCTATTCCATCTGTTTATTCAGGCTGGACCTATATCGGCCCGCTTGCATTGGGACACTTCCTCGACTCTTCCCTGGTGATCGCGCCACAGCTCAATACCCTCGGCGAGATCAGTGCCCACTGGCAGGGTGCGGGAGAGTTTCTGCTGCAAGGACTCCTGGCCTGGCCTTTCTGGCTGGCGCTGCTGGGCATCGCCATGGCAGCCTATTTCTACTGGCTGCGTTCGGGGCTTCCGCTAGTGCTAAGCCGAATACTCAGCCCCTTTATCTGGGTGCTGGAAAGCAAATATGGTTTTGATGGCTTTAACCAGACGGTTCTGGTGCGTGGCGTCCTACAGTTTGGCCGTCTGTTCTGGCATGTGGGTGATGAGCGCCTCATCGACGGTATTATGGTCAATGGTACCGCCCGCGAAGTGGGTAAAGCCGCCCTGTCCTGGCGGCGTGTGCAAACGGGATATATTTACCATTATGCTTTCGCAATGATTATCGGGTTGATTTTGCTCATGACTTATTTTGTGGTCTGGAGGGGATAGGATATGGCACATTCACCCCTCCTCAGTTATGCCATCTGGGTGCCGATTGTCGGCGGCCTGTTGGTCCTCGCGGTGGGCGACCGCCGCGCTGCGGCGGCGCGCTGGCTGGCGTTGTTGGTATCCCTCGTCACCTTCGCTGTGACCATCCTGCTTTTGACTGGGTTTGATACCCATACGGCAGCGATGCAGTTCAGTGAGAGGATCGCCTGGATCCCCACCCTGGATATTTTTTACCACCTGGGTATTGACGGTATTTCCCTATGGTTTGTCCTGCTCACCGGCCTTTTGACCGTCCTCGTGGTTATCAGTTCCTGGCGCAATGTGACGGAGCGGGTAGCGCAATTCATGGCGGCCTTCCTGATCATGGAAGGGACGATGATCGGTGTCTTCTGCGCGCTGGATGCCATCCTTTTCTATGTATTCTGGGAAGCGATGCTCATTCCCATGTTCCTGATTATCGGGGTCTGGGGTGGACCACGGCGGGTATACGCCACCATCAAGTTCTTTCTGTATACCTTTCTGGGATCGGTGTTGATGCTGGTGGCGCTGCTCTATCTGTACTTCCACAGCGGTGACAGCTTCGGTTTGTTGGTGTTTCAGAAAACCCCTTTGGGGATGGGTGCACAAATTCTCATCTTTCTGGCCTTTTTCTTCGCCTTTGCGGTGAAAATCCCCATGTGGCCAGTGCATACCTGGTTGCCGGATGCGCACGTTGAGGCGCCGACAGGGGGCTCAGTCATCCTCGCCGCAGTCATGCTTAAAATGGGTGCTTATGGTTTCCTACGCTTGAGCCTGCCTATTGTGCCCGATGCCAGTCATAAGCTGGCTTGGCTGATGATAGCCCTGTCCCTGACTGCCATTATTTATGTGGCGCTGGTGGCCATCGTTCAGGAAGATATGAAGAAGCTGATTGCCTATTCTTCCATCGCCCACATGGGCATCGTGACACTGGGCTTTTTTGTATTTGATGGTGTAGCCGTTGAGGGTGGTATTATTCAGATGCTGTCGCACGGCTTTGTCAGTGCGGCCATGTTCCTCTGCGTTGGCGTGCTGTATGACCGAATGCACACCCGCGATATCAAGGCCTACGGTGGTGTAGCCAATGTCATGCCGATTTTCGCCGCGTTGATGATGCTTTTTGCCATGGCTAACGTCGGCCTGCCGGGTACTTCCGGATTTGTCGGCGAATTCATGGTGGTGCTTGGCACGTATCAGGTGAATCCCTGGGCGGCAATTCTGGCGGCCACCGGCCTGATTACTGGTGCCAGTTATACTCTGTGGCTCTTTAAGCGGGTAATTTTCGGCGCTATTACGCATACGGAAGTGGCCGGGTTGAAGGACCTGGACGGGCGGGAAATATTCGTACTCGCCACCTTGGCAGCCTTCACTCTGCTACTGGGTCTCTGGCCGGCGCCTTTCCTCGATATTGTGCACAATTCGGTACAGCATCTGGTCACTCAGGTGTCTCTTTCCAAGATTCCGGCGTAAAGGACTTTGCCTATGAATTCATTCCTTATGCACTGGACTTTCGCCATACCGGAAATCTGGGTATTGACCATGGCCTGCATTGTGTTGCTGGCGGACTTGTTCTGGGGCGACCGTCTGCGTGATCTGGCGGCAGTGCTGACGGTGCTGACCCTGATCGGTGCCGCGGTGCTGACCATTTTTGAAATGGGGCAAAGCGGTATGGCCTTTGCCGGTCTCTTTGTTCTCGATCCATTCACCAATGTCGCCGAGTTGTTCAGTTATCTTGCCGTGCTGATGGTGGTGCTTTACTCCAAGCGCTACCTCGTGGATCGTGGTATTTACCGTGGCGAAGTGTTCGTGCTGCTGCTTTTTGCGCTACTGGGCATTATGGTAATGGCCTCCGGTGGTAGTCTGCTGAGCATTTACCTCGGACTGGAGCTGTTGGCCCTCAGTCAGTATGCCTTGGTCGCCTTTTATCGTGATAGTGTGGTAGCGACGGAAGCTGGCCTGAAGTACTTCGTACTGGGCGCTCTGGCCTCCGGATTGCTGCTCTACGGTATGTCCCTCCTCTACGGGCTGACCGGGACCCTGGATGTGCGGGATATTGCCGACGCGTTGGTGAATGTGACCGCAAGTAACCTGGTACTGGTCTTCGCTATCGTATTTATTGTCGCTGGTATTGCCTTCAAACTGGGTGCGGCGCCCTTTCATATGTGGTTGCCTGACGTCTATCAGGGGGCGCCCACGGTGATAACCACCTTCCTCGCCTCGGCACCAAAAATTGGTGCTTTTGCCTTGATCATTCGTCTGCTGGTAGATGGTGGCTACGGAATGCTGGGATCCTGGCAGCAGATTTTTGTCGCGCTGACCCTGGTATCCCTGGTGGTCGGTAATGTGATCGCTATTGCCCAGCAGAATATTAAGCGGATGCTGGCGTATTCCACCGTCGCTCATGTCGGATTCCTGTCCCTGGGCATTGTCGCAGGTACCGAGACCGGATTGGCCAGTGCGTTCTTCTATACGGTCGTCTATGTGCTGATGTCCTTGGCGGGCTTTGGCATGATCTTGTTACTCAGCCGGGTAGGCTTTGAGGCGGAACGCATTGATGATTTCAAAGGTCTCGCCCAGCGCAAACCCTGGTATGCCTTCATGATGCTGATCATCATGTTTTCCATGGCGGGGGTGCCACCAACGGTGGGTTTTTATGCCAAGCTGGCGGTGTTTCAGGCCGTCATTACCGCCGGATATGTCTGGCTCGCGGTGATCGGCGTACTGCTGGCGGTGATCGGAGCATTTTATTATCTGCGCGTGGTCAAAGTGATGTACTTTGACCACGCCGATGCCGAGGCAGGGGTTATCGTGCGTGATGATCTGGCGAGTACCGCATTAAGCATCAACAGTCTGGCGCTGTTGGTGCTCGGCATCCTGCCGGGGCCGCTGATGGCCTTTTGTTTCTATGCCATGCAGGGAGTGATTTGATGAGTATGCAAGACTGGGCGCTAGCCTATATCGCACTGGCTTTTATCGCAGCTAATCTGCCGTGGTTGAGTGATCGCCTGTTCTTTTTTCGCGCCACGGCCAATGGAAAAGCGTTGCAATGGTACCTGCTCGAGTGGCTGGTAATGTACGTCATCGTCGGCGTCATCGGTACAAGCATAGAGTATAACCTGGATGGTCGAATTCACGATCAGGGTTGGGAGTTTTATGCGGTTGCCTTGTGCATGTTCGCCGTTTTTGCGATTCCGGGCTTTATCTGGCGTTTTAATGTACGACCGATATTGCGTAGATCTTGACGTGTGGCCCGCTAGTCGGTACATTCACCGGCTGCAGGCGCGTAGCTCAGGGGGAGAGCGCTACCTTGACACGGTAGAGGTCGGCGGTTCGAAACCGCCCGTGCCTACCAAATCCCGCACCAGAGGGGCAATGCTCACTGGTGCTTTTTCTTTGGAGGAAGCATGCCCGATATCCTGTTGCCGGACGGTAGCCATCGTCAGTTCCCGGAGCCCGTAAGCGGGCTGGCGCTGGCGCATGCGATCGGCAGCGGTCTGGCTAAGGCCGCAGTGGCCATGCGGGTCAATGGCAGACTCAAAGACCTCTCGACGATGCTGGATCAGGATGCTGAAGTGGCGATCGTTACGCGTGAGAGCGCTGATGGCCTGGAAGTGATCCGCCATTCGACCGCGCATCTGATGGCTCAGGCGGTGCAGTCGCTCTATCCGGAAGCTCAGGTAACCATCGGGCCGGTCATTGCTAACGGTTTTTACTACGATTTCGCCTTTGAGCGCGGCTTTACCCCAGAGGATCTCGAAGCCATTGAAGAGCGGATGCGCGCGCTGGTTAAGGAAAATCTGCCGGTGCACCGTGAGTTGCTATCCCGCGAAGACGCCATCGCCCTGTTTGAAAAGATGGGCGAAGACTACAAAGTCGAAATTGTCCGCGCTATTCCCGAAGGTGAATCCCTGAGCCTGTACCGGCAGGGAGATTTTGTGGATTTGTGTCGTGGTCCTCATGTGCCGTCGACGGGCTCTTTGGGAGCATTCAAATTGCAGCGGGTAGCGGGTGCCTACTGGCGTGGTGATTCGCGTAATCCCATGTTGCAGCGCATTTATGGCACTGCCTGGGCACAGCAAAAAGATCTGGATGCTTACCTGCAGCAGCTTGCGGAAGCCGAGAAACGCGATCATCGGCGCATCGGCACCGAATTAGATCTTTTTTCTATTCAGGAAGATGCGGGTGGTGGGCTGGTATTCTGGCACCCCAGTGGCGCGCGGGTACGCCGGGTCATTGAAGATTTCTGGCGTAGCGCCCACATCGAGGCGGGTTACGAACTGCTCTACACGCCGCATATTGCCCACGAGCAGTTGTGGTTCACCTCCGGACACAAGGACTTTTACGCCGAGTCCATGTTCGATCCGATGCAGGACGAAGGCCAGCCGTACCAGCTCAAGCCCATGAATTGTCCTTTCCACATTCTGATTTACAAAGACAAGCTGCATTCCTACCGCGATTTCCCCATTCGCTGGGCCGAGTTGGGTACGGTCTACCGCCATGAAATGTCTGGTGCTTTACATGGCCTGATGCGCGTGCGCGGCTTTACCCAAGATGATGCCCATGTTTTTTGTCGACCCGATCAGATAGAGGCGGAGATTCTCGGCGTGTTGGCGCTGGTCCAGAAAATTCTCGGCACCTTCGGTTTCAGCCAATACGAAATAAACTTGTCCACCCGCCCCGAGCATTCGGTGGGCAGTGACGAGATTTGGGATGCGGCTACCCAGGCGCTGCGCAACGCCTTGGAGCGTGCCGGCCTGGCCTATCAAGTAGATGAAGGCGGTGGTGCATTTTATGGTCCAAAAATTGATCTGAAAATCCAGGACGCTATTGGTCGCAAGTGGCAGTGCAGTACAGTGCAGCTGGATTTCAACCTGCCGGAGCGCTTTGCCATGGAATATGTGGCGGAAGACGGTGCGCGTAAGGTGCCGATCATGGTACATCGCGCCATCTTCGGCTCTATCGAGCGTTTCTTCGGTGTGTTGATTGAGCATTACGAAGGTAAATTTCCACTTTGGCTCGCTCCGGTGCAGGCCGTAGTGTTGCCCATCAGCGAGCATTACGCGGCATATGCCATATCGGTAAGCGATGCCTTGGTGAAGCGCGGCATCCGTGCGGAAACGGACTTGAGAAACGAGAAGATAGGTTATAAGATACGCGCCCAGACTTTGCGCCGCGTGCCCTATCTGCTGGTGGTTGGGGAACGGGAAAAAGCAGCGGATACGGTGGCGGTGCGGGATCGGGATGGCCAGGATCTCGGTGCCCTGACCATAGACGCCGTGGGCGTCGCTCTGCAGAAGATGGATCGGGAGCGGCTGAACACCCTGGAGTGGCAAGGCTAGCGAGGAGGATAAGGCAATCGCGACAGAGAAAGAAGTGAATATCAATCGGGAAATTACCGCAGCGCGGGTCCGGTTGATAGGTGTCGAGGGGGAACAGTTAGGTGTGTTATCCTTCATGGAGGCTATCGCTGCTGCAGAAGAGGTTGAACTGGATCTTGTCGAGATCGCCCCGCAAGCCGATCCTCCCGTATGCCGGATTATGGACTACGGAAAGTTTCGTTTTCAGGAGAGCAAACGCCAGCATGACGCAAAACGTCGGCAGAAACAGACGCAGGTGAAGGAAGTAAAGTTTCGCCCGCGTACAGATGATGCCGATTATCAGATCAAACTGCGTAATATTCTGCGTTTTATTGAAGACGGAGATCGCGCGAAAATTACGTTGCGCTTTCGCGGTCGTGAAATGTCGCATCCCGAATTGGGCATGGAAGTGCTCAACCGGGTAGAAAAAGATTTAACGGAAGTGGGTGTGGTTGAACAACGGCCACGCATGGAAGGGCGACAAATGGTGATGATTGTCGCGCCGCGGAAAAAATAGGAGACCATCGTGCCAAAAATGAAAACCAATCGTGGGGCGGCTAAGCGCTTTAAGCGTACCGGCTCCGGTAAATTTAAGCATCGTCAGGCTTTTCTGAATCACATACTGACGAGTAAGACGACCAAACGGAAGCGCCATTTGCGCCATACTTTGGTTACTTCAGGTAGCGATCAGGCCGCATTGCGGCGTATGCTTCCTTACGGTTGATGATAGAGGAACAGTACCATGTCTAGAGTAAAACGTGGCGTAACCGCCCACGCCCGCCACAAGAAAGTTCTGGCTCGTGCCAAGGGCTTCCGTGGTCAGCGCAAGAGCAATTATCGCATTGCCCATCAGGCAGTGATGAAGGCTCTGACTTATGAGTATCGCGATCGCCGGACCAAGAAGCGTGATTTCCGTAGTTTGTGGATCGTGCGTATCAACGCGGCGGCGCGTTCTGAGGGGGTGACCTATAGTCGGTTCATGAACGGCCTGTTGCGTGCGGGTATCCAGTTGGATCGCAAGGTTCTGGCGGATATCGCCGTGCGTGACAAGGCGGCATTCTCCCGTCTCGTCGAGGTGGTCAAAGGTCAGTTGGCAGCCTGACGGTGGCGGAGGCTGTGGCGATGTTTTTGCAATCCATGGCCCCCGTCGCGACGGCCGCCCGAGAGATCGCGGCAGCCGCCGACTTGAATACCCTGGAACAGATTCGCCTTCAATGGCTCGGTAAGAAGGGTGTTCTCACCCAGGCCATGCAACAGCTCGGGCAATTATCGCCAGAGGCGCGGCGGGAAGCCGGGCAGTTGCTCAACGAGCGCAAGCTCGAAGTGCAATTGCTTTTGCAGGAGCGCAAAGGACAACTCGAAAGGGCGGTCATACAGGCACGCCTGCAGCAAGAGCGACTGGATGTGACCCTGCCGGGGCGGCGTGTGGCTGGTGGGTCTACCCATCCTATTCGGCAGACTCTGGAGTGGATCGAGCATTATTTCTCCAGGCTGGGTTTTGAAACCAGCGATGGTCCCGAAATAGAGGACGATTACCATAATTTTTCTGCGCTCAATATTCCGGAAGATCATCCTGCGCGTGCGATGCATGATACCTTTTATCTGGATGCGACGCGTCTCTTGCGTACGCAAACCTCGACGGTTCAGATTCGCTTTCTTGAAATGCACCAGCCCCCGCTACGTATGATCGCCACTGGTCGAGTGTACCGGCGCGACTCCGATATCACCCACACGCCGATGTTTCATCAAGTCGAGGGTCTGTTGCTTGACGAGCACGCCAGTTTCGCCGACTTGCGTGGTTTATTAACAGACTTTCTCCAGGAGTTTTTTGAAAAACCCGATCTCCCGCTACGCTTCCGTCCATCCTACTTTCCCTTCACGGAGCCTTCTGCCGAAATTGATATAGGTTGCCTCATCTGTGGCGGCTCCGGCTGCCGGGTCTGCAAGCAGACTGGTTGGTTGGAGGTGTTGGGCTGCGGAATGGTGCATCCGGCGGTGCTGGCTGGCGCTGGCGTCGATGGCGAGCGCTTCAGTGGTTTTGCCTTTGGGATGGGTGTTGAGCGTCTTACCATGCTGCGCTATGGAGTGAATGATCTGCGTCTCTTCTTCGAGAATGATCTGCGCTTCCTCAAACAGTTTTCCTGAGGACCCATCATGCGCGTCAGCATTCAGTGGCTTCGTGAATTATTGGACACCTCCTGGGATACGGAGGAAATTGCCCAGCGGCTGACCATGGGCGGCATTGAGGTGGAGGCCGTCGAGGACGCCGCACCGGCTTTTCATGGTGTGGTCGTGGCTGCCGTTCAGTCCGTTGCATCCCATCCGGAAGCGGACAAGCTACGGGTGGCGCAGGTGGATGTGGGCGATGGACGATTGCGTACCATTGTCTGTGGAGCGGATAACCTGACAGTGGGGCAGCGGGTACCCTTGGCGATGCCCGGTGCCGGCTTGCCTGGCGGTCGCGATATTGTTATTTCGGTACTGCGCGGTATCACCTCGGAGGGGATGCTTTGCGCTGCAGCTGAGTTGGGGCTGGACGACGGCAGCAGCGGGTTGTTGATTTTGGATGCAGATGCACCTATCGGTGCCGACTTGCGTGACCATCTGGGTTTGGACGACCAGGTGCTGACCTTGGGAATAACGCCAAACCGTGGTGATGCGCTTTCCGTGCTAGGCGTGGCGAGAGACTTATGTGCACTCGGTGCGGGCACACTGCGCAATCCTGTGGAAGCGATGGCGGAATGTTCCTGGATGACCTTTGGCCCCGGGGGGGCGTCAACGCCAGATGATTTTTCCGTGCATATTGCGACAGCGGCGCAGGGTGCCTGCCCCTCTTATACTGCGTTGTGGATAGATGGTGTACCGCAACGTTTGCCGGATCGTCTGCATGAACGCTTGCGGCGTGCTGGACAGCGCTGTATCCATCCGGTAGTTGATCTATTGAATCTGTACATGCTCGAAACCGGACAGCCGCTGCACGCCTTTGATGCGAAAACTTTGCAAGGAGGACTCAGCATACGCTGGGCGCAGGATGGCGAGGTTCTCGACGCACTGGATGGCCGGGATTTGCCGCTGGCATCCGATATGCTGGTAATCGCTGACCGTGCCGGTCCGGTGGCTCTGGCGGGCGTTATTGGTGGGCGGCGTACTGCCGTATCAGCACAGACCCAATCCATTGTTCTGGAGTCTGCTTTTTTTCAGCCTAAGGTTATTCAAGGCCGTGCGCGCCGTCTGGGTTTACAGACAGATGCCGCCATGCGCTTCGAGCGCGGTGTTGATTTTGCGCTGGCGCCAGCGGTGGCCGCGACCGTCCTGACACGACTGGCCACCCTGGGCAAAGCCGATTTACGGGAAACGTGGTCCCATACGGTGCTCGGCCAGTTACCGGAGCACGCTCCGATTACGTTGCGTCGGGCGCGACTGACGCGCATTCTGGGCATGGATTATGAGGATACCGTGGTCGAGACAGCGCTGACCCGTCTGGGGCTGCGCGTTAGTGAAATTCCCGATGGTTGGCAGGCGATTTCCCCCAGCCACCGCTTTGATCTGCACATTGAGGCAGACTTGATCGAGGAGGTGGGCCGGATATACGGCTATGAGCGATTGCCTGTCCATCGGCCAGTGGGCACCCTGCAGCCCTTGGCTATGGCGAGAGGGCCACAACCGGCTACTTTACGTGGCATCCTGCAAGCGCGTGATTATCATGAGGTGATCACCTACAGTTTTATTTCCCGTCAGGCGCAGGATGTTTTTACCCCGAATGCTGACGCGCCGGTCCTGCTCAATCCCCTGTCTACGGATTTGGCCGTCATGCGTGCCAGTCTCTGGCCGGGCCTGATGCAAGCGCTCCAGTTCAATGTGAAGCGGCAGCAGGATCGGGTGCGAATTTTTGAATTGGGGCGGGTGTTTTCTGCGAATGGCCAGCGCCTTGTCCTGGGCGGTTGTATGGTCGGCGCAGCCGACCGGGAAAGTTGGGCGCAGCCACAGCGTGCGGCCGATTTCTACGACTTGAAGGGGGATGTGAGTGCTTTGCTTGCGCTGTGGCCGGAGACGGAGTTTTCTTTCCGGCCGCTGACGGATCATCCGGCTTTGCATCCGGGACAGGCCGCAGAAATTTGGGTGGCAGATCAGCGGGTGGGTATGCTCGGTGCGTTACATCCGACGCTTGCGGCAGAGTGTGACCTGGACAAATCGCCGTTTTTCTTCTATTTGGATATAGAATGCTTGGATGGTCTGGTGAATGTCTCCCGGTTCAGGCCGCTGTCGCCTTTCCCAGCGTTGCGGCGGGATATGGCTTTAGTGATCCCGGATGATATTCCGGCAGGGACAGTATTGAACGTCATGCGGCTAAACGCATCGGGCATTGTTAAGGAAATTACGATTTTTGATCGGTATCAGGGCGCATCTTTGATGGTGGGAACATACAGTTTGGCCTTTGCGCTGCTCTTGCAAGATGCTGAGCGGACGCTGACCGACGCAGATGTACAAGCAGAAATGGATCGGTTGCTGGTTGCCGTGCGGCGACTTGGTTCCATCGGACTCAGGGCATAGGGAGAATAATATGGCGGTGACTAAAGCAGAAATCGTGGATATGCTGTTCGAGAGTATGGGTCTTAACAAGCGGGAAGCCAAAGGTATTGTTGAAGCCTTGTTTGATGGCATTCGTGAGAATTTGGCGCGGGGTGAAGAAGTGAAGCTGTCCGGCTTTGGCAATTTTACATTGCGCGACAAAAATCCTCGTCCCGGCCGTAACCCCAAGACAGGCGTGGAGATTACCATTACGGCACGGCGCGTGGTGACTTTCCATCCGAGTCAAAAACTCAAAGCCTACGTGAATGGTAGCGCACCAGACAACGGCTAAGGGAAAGGCGGGCAAAGACCTCGCACCACTCCCCGAGATACCCGAGAAGCGGTATTTCTCGATTAGCGAGGCCGCCCTGCTCTGCGGGGTGAAAGCGCATGTGCTGCGCTACTGGGAGCAGGAGTTTCCACAACTTAGTCCCTTAAAAAGAAAGGGTAATCGGCGCTACTATCAAAGTCATGATTTGCTGCTGGCCCGACAGATTCGTCTGCTGCTCTATGGTGAGGGATATACCATTCATGGTGCCCGCGAGCGGATGCAGGTCTTAACGCATGCGGCACGCCAGGAACATTTAGAAGAACAGACGCGGTTAGAGCTGGAAGTGGCCGATTCCCCAGGTCAGATCAGGGTGGTGGGTGATGGTCGTCTACAATATTTACGTGCAGAGTTGTCGGCACTACTGAATTTGTGCCGTCATGGGCATTGACCAGAGTCAGGTTTCAACAGTATATTACC
>JAPTWR010000066.1 GCA_028065135.1 Acidithiobacillus sp. | reverse complement strand
TTGGGCCGTCTTCTTGCCCGCATTTCAGGGCTGTAAAATGAAAATGCAGAGAGTACTTGGCCAAAAATTATATTGAAGGAGCCAACGTTGTGAAAGAAGACAATAAAATCATCTTTACCGGTCCTGTTGGTGTGGGCAAAACAACGGCCATTTCAGCATTATCAGATATCCCAATTATCTCCACCGATGCCCAGGCTTCGGATATGACACTAAACCGCAAGGGTCACACCACCGTGGCAATGGATTACGGCATACTCAAGCTGGACGAGGGCACTAAAATTCACCTGTATGGCACCCCCGGCCAAGAGCGTTTCGACTTCATGTGGGACATTCTCACCACTGGTGGTCTGGGCCTCATTTTGATGTTGGACAATACCCGCCCTAACCCGAAAAAAGATCTGCACTTTTTTCTCCATGCCTTCAAAGATTTTATTGTCAACGTTCCCATAGTCATCGGAGTTTCAAAAACGGATATCCAGGCGCAACCCCGGATAGCTGACTACGCCAGCATGCTCCCAGAAGTAATCGCTGATCTGCGGATGCTTAATCCCATTCCGCCGATTTTCGAAGTAGACGGTCGCAACAAGGACGACGTTAAAAATATGGTTATGGCACTTCTTTACTCCATCGATCCGGGGATCGGGGATCAATTATGAGTATCGAACTGGTCGCCACCAACGCTGATCTCTATGGTGAAGTGACACCAGCCGGGGCTTTTTATGCCACATCCAGTCCGGAG
Source organism: Acidithiobacillus sp. (assembly GCA_028065135.1). The sequence goes on along the minus strand of JAPTWR010000066.1, from coordinate 6,759 downwards.
CAGGAAGGAAACCGGGCAATTCTTTTATATATTTTGCGAGAAGGACATCGAGCCCCCTTCAGCATTAAAGCCGCCCAGCGTTGGACTCAGGCGGCAAACGCAGAGGAAGCTCTACGCAGCATTTTCCGCCTGCAACGACTGGGGTTATTACGGGGTACTGCGCATCCACGTCAGCAAGAAGATAAACGTCTGGAAGATGCGTTACCTCCCCTCCTCGCACGACTTTCGGATGCACAAAAGACACTCCTCGCCGATGAAAATGGCTTTTACCTCGCAGCAGCCGGCTACACCCATGAAGCCGCGGAAGAACTCGCCGGACTTTCGGCAGACTTACTCTCCTTGCAGACCAGGCATGGCCGCTTGCTGAAAAATAACCTGCGTATCAACACTGAGACCTGGGGGCTGCTCGATCCCGCCGGACGCTCTGAGCTGGGGTTTTGGCCATTATTTATCGGTCAGCAGCGTTTCATGCTTGTGATCGGCGGTACGCCTCGCCTGCAGGACCAATCCTTCGTTACCTTGATACAAGATCTAGACAAGCGCTATTTCTAAAGAAACAAATATTTTCATACACTCAACAAGTCATCAGGAGAATAAAAATGCGTGAAGAAATGCTCAAGTCCGTCCTCAGTGATCTGAACGGGTCTTCTGCGGACATCGAGGCCTCAGCCGTAATTTCTACCGATGGACTCACTATCGCCTCACTGCTTTCTTCGACCATGGATGAAGACCGGGTCGGTGCCATGGCGGCGGCGATGCTTTCCCTGGGCGACCGCACTGCCGTAGAACTGGCGCGAGGCGAGCTGGAACAAGTCATGATCAAGGGCGATAACGGCTACGTCCTACTCATTCACGCTGGCCCGGATGCCGTTCTGACCGTTATTGCGCGTAAAGAGGCGAAGCTTGGACTGGTATTTCTCGACGCGAAGCGGGCGGCTCTGGGAATTGCCGAATTACTTTGAGGTCAATCGCGGCGCGCGAACAGACGGGCGCCCTTCACAGGGCAGGCTGCGTTGGGTCATAATGCGCGAAACTTCTGCCAGAGATCCGTATGACCTTCCAGGAAATCATCCAGCAACTGCAAGGCTTCTGGGCCGGTCAAGGCTGTGTTCTGCTCCAGCCCATGGACATGCCGGTCGGTGCCGGCACCTTCCACCCCGCCACTTTCCTGCGGGCCATCGGCCCCGAGCCATGGCGGGCCGCCTATGTGCAGCCCTCCCGGCGTCCCACGGATGGCCGTTACGGAAATAATCCCAATCGTCTCCAGCACTACTATCAGTTTCAGGCGGTGCTCAAACCTAATCCGGTGAACCTGCAAGAACTCTACCTCGAATCGCTGGCGGCCCTCGGTATTGATTCCCGGGTGCAGGATATCCGTTTTGTCGAAGATGACTGGGAGTCACCGACCCTGGGTGCCTGGGGTCTGGGCTGGGAAGTCTGGCTGAATGGGATGGAAGTCACCCAGTTCACCTATTTCCAGCAGGTGGGTGGCTTGGATTGTCATCCGGTCATGGGCGAAGTCACTTATGGTCTGGAACGGCTGGCCATGTACCTGCAGGGCGTCGAAAGTGTTTATGACCTCGTGTGGACCCCCGGCGTCCTCTACGGAGATGTGTTTCATCAGAACGAAGTGGAGCAATCCCGCTATAATTTTGAGCTGGCTCCGGTAGAAGACCTTTTCCAGCGCTTCGACCAGGCAGAAAAAGACTGCCGTGCGTTGTTGACGGCGCAGCTCCCCCTGCCCGCCTACGAACGGATACTGGACTGCTCCCACACCTTCAACCTGCTGGATGCCCGCCATGCCATCGGCGTCAACGAGCGCGCGCGATTCATCGGCCGCGTCCGTACTCTCGCCCGTGGCGTCGCCGAGAACTATGCCGAAGCGCGTACCGCCCTCGGTCATCCTTTACTGCGGAGCCAAGATGTCAGCGCCTGAAGATCTCCTGCTGGAACTAGGCTGTGAAGAATTGCCGGCGCGGGAACAAGTACCCCTGCAGGATGCCGCGACCGAGATCATGGGCCAATTACTCGACAAAGCTGGGGTGCAGTATGGAAGCATCCGCGGCTATGTCACTCCGCGACGACTCGCCCTCTGGATTAAAGACGTGTCCCGGCAGAGTCTGCCGCAGGAAACCCTGCGTCGTGGCCCGCCCGTAGAACGCGCCCGTGATGCGCGGGGTAGGCCCACGGCGGCAGCAGAGGGCTTTGCCCGCTCCTGCGGGGTCAGCGTAGACGATCTGCTCACCCTGGAAACGGACAAAGGCCCAATCCTTGCGTGGCGGGAAGTCGGCGCGGCCCAGGACAGCCATCTCCTGTTACCCGAGATCGCCAGCAAGCTGGTGGCCAGTTTGCCCCTGCGCAAGCGTATGCATTGGGGGGAACGTCCCGATAGTTTCCTGCGTCCGGTGCGCTGGCTCTTGCTGCGCCAGGGCCAGCAGGTGCTGGACTGGAACGTTTTTGGTCTGGCCGCCGGTGGAGAAAGTTTCGGGCATCGCGTCCATCATCCCCAGTCGGTCCAGATTACCACCCCCGCCGATTACGCCGAATCCTTATTGCAGGCAAAAGTGATGGCAGATTTTGCCGAGCGTCGCGCGCGCATTGCCAGCAAAATAGCAACCTTGGCCGATGAGATGGCCGTCATCCCCATCCTGCCGGAAGCACTGCTGGATGAGATCACCGGACTCAACGAATGGCCGGTCATTCTCGCCGGCAGCTTCGCCGAGGACTATCTGCAGGTACCGGAAGAGGTGCTGATTACGGTCATGATGCAGCACCAGCGTTATATTCCCCTGCGCGGCCAGGATGGGTGCCTGGTGCCCCATTATCTGTTCGCGGCCAACCTGCACAGCCTGGATGCGAAGGTCGTCATCAATGGGAATAACCGGGTACTGCGCGCCCGACTGGCCGATGCTGCCTTCTTCTGGGATCAGGATCGCCAAGTCTCCCTGCAGACGCGACGGGGCGCACTCGCCGGGGTGCTGTTTCAGGACGGCCTCGGCAGCATTTTCGACAAAACCACGCGCCTGCAGGCACTTGCAACAGCCCTCGCGCCGCAGTTCGCAGCAAATGCAAGCGATGTGGGCCGCGCCGCAGAACTCTGCAAAAGTGACCTGCTTAGCGGTCTGGTGGGCGAGTTTCCGGAATTGCAGGGCATCATGGGCGGCCACTACGCCCGACATGACAATGAAAATATCCGTGTTGCCACAGCCATCACCCAGCATTACATGCCCAGTGGTCGCGATGATGAAATTCCGGCAGATGCGCATGGGCAGTGCCTGGCCATTGCCGACAAACTGGACACCCTCTGCGGCTTTTTCGCCATCGGCAAAGTGCCTACCGGTGACCGCGACCCTTTTGCCCTGCGCCGCGCCGCACTGGGGGTGCTGCGCATTGTGCTGGATGCTCGGGTGCCCCTGAATCTGGACACGGCGGTAACCAGTGCGCTGGTCGCTTACGGCAGCGCTGTTGCCAAGAACAGAACAGAAACACGGAGCGCAGTGCTCGACTTCTTTCAAGATCGGATGCGTGTCCACTTCCGGGAAGAGGGTTTTCGCGCCGACCAGATCGCCGCCGTGCTCAGCCGCCAACCCCACGAACCACTGGATGCGCGCCAGCGTCTTGAGGCCCTCGCCCTTTTCCAGGCCGAACATGCGGCGGCGGATGCTCTGGCGGCGCTGATCAAACGGATCAACAATCTATTGCGCAAGGAGCCCCTCTCCGCTGACTGGCAAGTAGACCCGCGGCACTTTGCGGATCCCGCAGAGGGCGCACTCTGGGAACATTGGCAAGTCCTGGCGCAACCCGTTCATGTGCAGCTCGCAAAAAACCAGTATGCCGCCACTTTAGACTTGCTCGCGGGCTTACGTCCCTCGGTCGATCAATTTTTTGATGCGGTCATGGTTCTTGCTGAAGAGCCTGTACTACGCCAGAACCGTCTCGCCCTGCTTGCCCAGCTCCAGGAGGTGTTTCTGCGCATCGCCGACTTTTCGCAGTTACAGGGGGCCTGATGGGGCAACTGGTGATCCTTGATCGTGACGGTGTCATCAACGAAGACAGTAACGCCTTTATCAAATCTCCCGCCGAGTGGCGCCCTATTCCGGGCAGTCTAGAGGCTATTGCGCGGCTGAACCGCGCCAGCTACCAGGTTGTGGTAGCCACCAACCAGTCCGGTGTAGGTCGAAGGCTTTTCGATATCCGTACCCTGACCGCTATTCATCAGCGTATGCGTCAGGAGCTCGCTGCCGTAGGCGGTCGGATAGATGCCATTTTCTTCTGTCCTCATCCTCCGGAAGCAGAATGCGCGTGTCGCAAACCGGCACCCGGCCTGTTTCGCGAGATACAGGAGCGTCTGCAGATCTCACTGGAGCAGGTTCCCGCCATTGGCGACAGTATGCGCGATATGCTCGCCGCGCGTGCAGCCGGTGCACGACCCATGCTGGTGCTGACGGGTAAAGGCCAAAGCATGCGTTTGACAGCGGAAGCGGCGGGCGTTTCCATTTTTGCGGATCTTAACGCGGCGGTACACGCCATTCTCGGCATTCCGTGATACGCACTATTCGCAGTAGCTTGTTCTACATTGGTTTTACAATCTGGACCCTGGTCTGGGCCTTTTTCAGCCTGACCGTCACCTTGTTGCCGCTGACGGCGAGAGTCTGGACCAGTCGTTTATGGGCACGTACCGGCGTCAGCTGGCTCCACTGGAGTTGTGGCCTGCGTTATCGGGTTTGCGGCCTCGCCAACATTCCCGCCACGCCCTGCGTCATCGTCGCCAACCATCAATCGGCATTGGAGACTCTGCTCCTCTGGTGCATCTTCCCACGACTCTCCTATGTACTGAAAAAGGAACTTCTCCGTATCCCAGTGATTGGCTGGGGCCTGCATCTATCCTGGCCCATTGGTATCGACCGCGACGCCGGCAGGCAGGCCTTGGTGGAGGTAATTGAAGAAGGCAAAGTCCGTCTGGCGGCAGGCTTTAATGTAGTGATTTTCCCGGAAGGCACCCGTCACCCCTGTGGCAAGGTTGGTCCTTTCAGCAGCACGGCCGCTGGCCTGGCCATTCGCGCCCAGGTTCCGCTCCTGCCCATCGCCGTGAATAGCGGGTGCTTCTGGCCACGCGCAGATTGGCGCAAATGGCCGGGGGTAGTTGAGGTGCAAATCGGCCCCGCACTAGCCCCCGTAGGTAAAGCCGCAGCCCTCAACCAGCAAGCACAAGACTGGATTACAACCGCGGTTGCAGAGATGGGGACAGGGCCTGCTGTAAAAGCGCTTTAACCAAAGTACCGGCGATATCCTGACCCGTGATTCCTTCGATACCTTCCAAGCTGGGGACGGGATTTACTTCCAGTACCAAAGGCCGCTGATTTTCCGCCAGCATGATATCCACCCCGGCAAAACCCAGACCTAGTGAAGCCGCCGACAGGCGGGCAATGGCGGCAAAATCTTCCGGCAAATCCAGCAGCGCCGACGCCCGGCCCCCGCAATGCAGATTGCTGCGAAAATCCTCAGCAGAAGCATCCCTGCGCATGGCCGCAACCACCTCGCCGAAGAGGACGATCATCCGAAAATCATGACGCCCTGGAAGAAAGCGCTGAACCATCGCTTCGTGTTGCAGATGAAGAAAGGTGTCCAGCATTCCCCGTGCCGCTATATCCGTCTCCGCCAGACTAACGCCCACCCCCTGGGAACCACTGAGCAGTTTATGTACCAAGGGCGTACCCACGGCAGACACTGCTAGATCACGCTGCTCCATCTGCGTGAAATAGGCCGTCTTCGGCACCGCAATACCCGCGGCAACCAGGACCTGCAAAGAAGCAAACTTATCACGGGACAACTCCAGCGATTCCGCACTGTTGAGGCAGCAACTGCCTTCCCCCGCAAAAAAACGGAGCAGGCGTGACCCTAAGTGCGTCAGCGGACCGCCTACTCGCGGAATCACTGCGGTACAGGGCGCCAGGAGAGATGATCTGTAGTAAAGCCGGGCCGCGGTATCATCTAACATCAATAAGCAATGCTCAGGCTGCAGCAATACGGGTTCTGCGCCCGCCGCGGCAACCGCATCCAGCAGGCGACGGGTCGAGTACAACCCGGTATGGTGCGAGAGAATCGCAATGCGGGGCGGCGCGGGCATGACTTAAGGTATGTCCTCGCGAAAGCTCAGCAGTGGCAATTCACCGTGGGCAATGGAGCGCTCAATGAATCCAGCGCGACCGGGTGCGCGCTGTTCCAGTGCCGCCCGCGACAAGGCAGATTCACCGCCAATCGCGGCAAAAAGCACCTCCAGCTCCCAGGAATCCACCCGCAGCGTCCCGAAGGGGTTATCCCGCGTCGCAGGTCGCCAAAACAGGTTCGGCAACCATCCTTTACTGCGCACCGCTGGAGTCAGATACAATGCGCGGCAACGTTCGTCAATCTCCCCAGGTGCCGGAATCTGCGTCTGTCCCAAGCTTCCCATAATATCCCATCCATTTGTTTTAATGTGCATAAGTGCACAGGAAAGCCATCCGTAAATACAAAACGTCATCCACGACGATAATCATATAGTCATTTACTTGGCAACGGAATTATTGTGGAGCACAATGGTCAACTACTTGGGTACGTGTAGAACATATTCGCAACAAGCGGCTTAACGGCCAAGGAGACCATCATGAGCGACAACAGCACGCAGCAGGGCGTAGCGGGTCACGGCGCCTTTTTTCAGGATACGAATCTTTCGGCGAACGAAGCTGAGGCGGCTACGGCCTGGGTGCGTAATCATGTTGA
>JAPTWR010000072.1:1962-33605 GCA_028065135.1 Acidithiobacillus sp. | reverse complement strand
GGCAGTTCCCCAGGGTGCGTCCGTGCGCCTGCTAGGAATCACAGTGAGCGGCCTCGTCCAAATCCAGGCGGCGAGCCGAGGCGCCCGCCAGCTGAACTTGCTGGACGGAATCCCCGATCTGCGGTAAGAACATGGCAAGAGAATGGGCGGTGATGCAGCGGAAGCGGCCGTTCACATCCATATTGGGAACGGGTAATATGGACCAAGAAGAGGGCCGTTCGGTCATGGCACCACGTGCTACCGGAATTCGGCCATACTAAACAGTGCCCTTTTTAGCAAAAGCTTGTCGAACCAGCCTGCTGGAAGGTCCGCCTTCAACTTTTTCAGAACCGTTATTATCGCACACTGCACATTGGTTGGCGGCCATTTGCATAAACGGAGGGCATCCTTCTTTTTTCGAAAGGGGAAGAACTTGTGACATTTGAGTCTGCTTGTCGTATACCATTCAATGTGGGGGAGAGATTTAGTTGGTAATAGCACCAATAGCGGTCTTTCCGCGTTCAAACTAAAAGGCGAAGCCGAGTCATGTCCTTTCAGAATCTAGTTATCCAGCGAACCATCATCCACGAAGTATTCAAGCGACCGGATGCACCAACTCCGGTCGAGCCTAGCTATGGAGAACAGGAAATTCATCTTGAGCCAGACGCTCGAGATGCGCTACAGCAGCGCATCACTGCGGCTCTTGGGCACGCTTCGCACGGCTTGGAGATGAGCATCAGGAAGACAGGTGCCGAGAGCATTTGGGCTAAGGTTAAACAGATAGTTGATGCTCCTGATAATGTGGCGACCTTTATTTCCGCATCTCAAAGTATTGCGGCAAGTCTCGCGGACGCACAGACAAGTAGAATCATTCCCAGCAGTATAGTTGTGGTGGTTTATGGGATGGTCGGACATCCCGGTATCCCATTCACTTGCATCATCAAGGCTGAACCCCATGCGGGGTTCACCCGCAAGGTTGGTAATTCCGGTGAGCTGATGCTTGAATTCTTGAAAGACTTGATCCTGACCCCGAAGACAAAGCTATACAAAATCGGTGCATTTATGCGCAATGATGCCAACGAAGCTACAGTCGAGAACCCAAGCGGTGGATGGCGCGGGTTTATTTTCGATGATTTGATTACCGCAGGGAACAGACAAAATGCTGCCAATTATTTTTATGACACGTTCCTCGGGCTGGCTTTCCCAAGCAACAGCGCTTGGAAGACGAAGCAGTTCCATACGCTGACCAAGGATTTCATTCGCAGCGCCAACGTCACAGAAGAAATAAAATCCGACCTATTAGGGGCTTTAACGACGTACCTGAAAGTGGATCAGGGCGGCACTATTCAAGTGAACCAGTTTGCGACAACATACATGAATACTGCGGAGCTACGCGATGCTTATAGCACATACATGCAAGGCAAAGATTTCCCTGCCGCTGCAACCCCAAAGGACATTAGCGAGTTAAAAGGGGCATTACGTGATCGCAAGGTAACTTTCAGCAACAATATTCGGCTGACCGGCCCGGCGGAACAGTTCCATGATCGTGTCAGGATGCGTACCATTGATGGTGATGCTGGGAATGATGGTGTTGTACCGAAGTGGACTGAAATCATTGTTCATGACTGGATCAGAGACCAAGAATGACAGAAGCTGAATTCCTCGATCGCTGGCGCGCAGAAATGCCGCTTTATGTGGCATGGGGTGATTTTGTGCTCGCGCGCATGAGCGAGCGATTAGCTGAAGAAATTGCGCCCACAGCGCTAGATTATTTTATCAAGATTCCTGTGAAACCTCGTTTGAAGGCGGAAAGCACCTTGGTCGATAAAGCATTCCATCGAAATAAGGGTTATGCTAACCCTTATGTAAATATCACGGACAAGGTGGGCATGCGCTTCGTGGTCTTGCTCACTAATGATATAGCCAAGGTCTGTTCGGTAATCGAAAGTCCCAATGCATATTGGCTATCCTCCAAGGATCGCGACTACGAGGCCGAGCGGCTTGAGAAACCGCTGGAGTTTTCTTATCAGTCGATGCACTACATTGTTAAGGCTGCCTCCAACTTCGACCATAATGGCATCACTATCACTGAGGGTACCCCTTGCGAAATTCAGGTTCGCACACTGCTTCAGCACGCACACAGCGAGCTAACTCACGATACGCTTTACAAGCCTAAGACCACAGCGAAGCCGGAGGTTAAGCGAACCGTTGCAAAGAGCATGGCGCTGATAGAGGCTACCGATGAATTTTTTGCACAGGCAATGGAAAGCCTTAACTCGGTCAATGCCACGCAAAATCAACTACTGCGAATGCTCGAAAATATTTACGTTGATAGAGTTGGATCACCAGCTGGCATTGAGCGATCCAATCAACTTGTGATAGATGCCTTGGCGGAGCGACTTCCTCCTAATTGGCAAGCGGCTATTTCAGAATTTCTCCAAACCGAAGGTTTCATCTTTGACCGCGTTAACGTCCGCCGTGAAAGCAATCATTTTTTCCGTCAGCCAATCGTGCTACTTGCTTACTATTTCGCAAACACGATCCCTGAACAGACTAAGGAAAACTGGCCACTCGATTTGGCAGATTTGGCGCTAGTGTTCAGTGATCTGGGAAAAAATTTCGAAAATTAGGAACATGCAACTTGCTGTTGCTCCACAGAACAAGGCTGGTTAAATATATGTCAATTATATATTGCGATGAATCGGGCAACTCTGGAGAAAAGTTGTTAGACAAAGATCAGCCTTTTTTCGTGCTTGCATCTAACGATTTTAGTCGATCAGAAGCTCTTAATTTGCTAAATCACCTGCATTCACATCAGCAGGGAGAGGCAAAATTTAAAACACTTAAAAGAACTGCTGATGGTGTTAAAAGGTTAACCAAACTGTTTGTTTACCCACGCTTGAATGAGACTCGTATTGTTGTGGATACTTACCACAAGCGATTTATGGTTGTCGCAAAAATGGTTGACCTAATTGCCGAAACATTAATGCACGAATCTGGTGTTGATTTATATCAACATGGTCAAAACATTGCCATGTCAAATATGCTATACTATTGCATGCCAACATTCTGCGGGGATGAGCCAACAGAGAATTTTCTTCAGAGCTTTATTGATCTTCTGCGTAATCGGACCACCGCTCACGCTGATGCATTTTTTATGGCAGGTAAGGCTATGATAGACGCTTCTAACATGGATGACTTCAAGCAACTCCTACGGCCATTCACTGAGCCAAAAACTTTTAATGTTTGGTTTGATGGAATTAATTCGATGGCGCTTGAGCCAGCGATTCCGGCACTTTTCCAGCACATCAACGAATGGGGGAAGCGCAAACAAGATCGTTTCAGCATAGTTCACGATGCCTCCAAACCAGTTCTGGCCGCGCAAAAAGCTTTTGAAAGTATGATGGCACTCAATGGAGAAACATCTGGGATGGTTGGTTATGATCGTCGAAAGTTTAATTTTCCCTTACGTGCCACCTCATTAGAACAAGGAAATTCTGTGGAGTATCCTCAAATTCAACTTGCTGACTTGTGTGCTGGAGCAATCAACTATTTTCTAAAGTGTAATGAAAAAGGTGAGCTCGACTGTCTGGCTACAGTGATCCGTGATCAATGTTGCCAAAATTGGGTGATTAATGGAGTTTTTCCAGATGTTTCAGTCACACCAGAGGAAATGAATACAAATTCTGACGATGGCGTGAACCCAATAAACTCAATACTTGACTATATTCATAGTAAGAAAAATAACTGAGGATTCTTAAAGTAAAGTTTGTGCTGGATAGAAATAGCTGACCTTGCTGTAGGGCGGTACCGGCAGACTTTTCAGGGGGATCACCAGCGTCAGCATTGGACGATCTCCGGGCGCTGACATTGCCTAGCCTGAATGACCGCTCTCAGTCTTTAACTGTCATCAGACCATAGAGAATACTACGGCAGCCAGTCGTCCGTGAGCAAGGCCTCGCCGAGGACCGCCACCCCCTGACCATGCCTGCACTATTCGCGGTAGAGTCGGGTGCGTCTGTCAAGCAGGTCCAGCCCCCCGTAATTCAGTGGAAACGCTAGGATGAAACTTTATTGTCCGTCAACAAGACCTGCGATGGGAATTGGCGTCACCAGAAATCATTGCCCAAGCCGTCGATCGGCACATGCGAAACATGCCCATCATGCGGGAAGTCACGGGCGCCAGGATATCCGTGGAAAAACACGCTCCCGGTTTTTGACAGGCAGGCCCTTGCAGGGGGCAACCCGCTACCACGTCATCGCCAGCAAACTGCCCTCGATCTCAGGACGGACCGGCTGAAATGGACGAAGGCTGCCGGTCTTCCTCGCGCCGGACCTCCACCGCAGAAGGCATCACCACCGGAGCCGGTGATGGTACCACCTGTTCCAGGTGGATCTGCAGGCCCTCCCTTCCCTGCCAGCGGTTCACCTGCAGCCGATATTGGGCGCGCACCCGAACGCCCACCGGCGGCGGTTCCTGAGCCATCTCCCGGCCATTCAGGAAATGTACGGCATCGGTCGCACCACATTCGGACGCTGCTGCACCGGGCACGGCTGCGCCGGGCGCGCCAGCGACGGACAGGGCTGCGCCCTGCGAAGGAGCTGCCGCCTGCAGGGCTGCACCCGGTAGGGCATCATCCAGACGCAGTTGCAGCTTCCAGTGGCCGTTCCTGATCGTCCGGCTCGACACCACCACAAAGTCGTTTTCAAAAAGGGGCTCCGGGAAACCCTGACCCCACGGTCCCGCCTGCTCGATGGCCCGCGCCATGTCCAGGGTCAGTTCCGGCGCTTGCAGGGGACCATCGCACCATACTGCTTTCTGAAATCGCCCACCCGGCACCTGCTCCAACGATATCGCATTGATGTTCCGCCGGAATTCCCCGAAACGCGCCTTGCTCAGCGACAGTCCGGCCGCCATCGCATGTCCCCCGAAGCGGTTCAGCAGGCCCGGAGTACGGCTCTCCACCAAAGCCAGCGCGTCGCGCAGATGCCAGCCGTCCATCGAACGACCCGAACCTTGTGCGGTCTGCCCGTAATCTCCCGTGGACGTGAACACGAATGCCGGGCGCTGATAGCGTTCCTTGAGCTTGCTCGCCACGATGCCCACCACGCCGCTGTGCCAGCCGTCATCGCCCACGCAGATCACTGGATCACCCGTATCGCGCAGACTTTCCGTGATCTGGATGGCTTCCCGCTCGATGTCGGCCTGGATTTCCTTGCGTTGCGCATTGACGGTTTCCAGAAACCGGGACCAGTTTTCAATGTCCTGCGCATCGCGGCTCAGCAACAGGCGAATGCCGGTCTGCATGTCGGCCAGACGGCCCGCCGCGTTCAGCCTGGGGCCCAGCCGGAAAGCAAAATCCTGTTCCCGCAGATGTTCCAGTTCCAATCCTGCAAAGGTCACCAGACCGGACAGCCCGGGATTGATGTTCCCCGAGCGTATCCTGCGCAGGCCGTTGGCCACCAGTACCCGGTTGTTGCGCTCCAGCGGTACGAGATCCGCCACCGTCGCCAGCGCCACGAGATCCAGGGTTTCCTCCATCCTCTCGCGCCCCACCCATTCCGGGTGCGTCAGATGCAGGGCCAGCAGCAGATACCACGCCACCCCCGCGCCACAGGTGGACTTCCACGGAAAGGGACAACCGGGCTGATTGGGATCGACAATGACATCCGCCGGCGGGCGGACGGGTCCGGGCAGGTGATGATCGGTGACGATGACCGCCATCCCGCGCGCTTTCACCGCGGCGATACCGGCATGGGCGGAAATTCCGTTATCCACCGTGATCACCAGCCGGGTTTCCGGAGCAATCCGTGCCGCCACCGCTTCCGACAGTCCATACCCTTCCGTCAGACGGTTGGGCACGATGCTGGTTACGGGCAACAATCCTTCCAATCCCTTGCGCAGAATGGCCGTGGCACAGGCGCCGTCCACGTCATAATCGCCCACGATGGTGGTCGGCCATTGCTGCGAAATGGCATAAGTCAGCCAGTCCACGGCTTCTTTCATGCCCATCATGCCCTGTCTGCCCAGCGGATGGGAGATCGTCGAAAGTTCCAGCGCGTCTTCAGGATCGGCCCCCCGCGCCAACAGCAGGCGACGCACCAGGGCGGCCGCCTGCAGGGCTGCTCCCGGCAGGGCTGCCGCCTGCGGGGCGGGAACAGGGGTTGCGGTCTGAATCGTCATGGATGGATGTCCTTCTGTAGAATCCCTGGTCTCATGGTGCCACAATGGGAGTTCGCGTACTTCTCTGTAAGCTCCGCCTATGGCAACGTGTGCGGTTGGGTCATGGAGATCACCACTACAAACCACCGTGATACTTGAACGAAATCTCGCTGCACTGTGGGCAGACAAAGACCTGCACCTTGAGCTTTTTCTCAAAGGCTTCCTCGCCATCATCGGCCATCTGGCCACCGATCATGCCCAGGGCGGCACCGCCCAGACCGGTGAGTCCACCCATGCGGATACCATGGGCACCCATATCCTGCATTTGCGTCTGGCAGCATGGGCAAGTGGCGGTTTGCTGTTCCTGGGGTTTTTCTCCGAATCCAAACATGATGTTGCTCCTTTTGTCGATCAAAATAGGGCATAGCGTGCGCTATACCGCTCCGGTTGAACCTTGGCAAAGCGCCAACACCGCGTCATCCATCCGTCTGATAGCGTCGCCAAGTAGATAGGAGTGATCATGCATCCTTCCCTTCAGCGGACTGTGTCACCAGATAGGAAAATCGCGTCAGTTTGTTGTTGAGAACCCTGGCGTCATTCAGCAGTCCCGCTGCGATCTCGCCCAACAGAGGGTCGTCAGCGGAGACCATGGCTTGCAAATCTCTGCTCAACAGATCGGCAGTATTGGCGGCTTTGTTGACCAGTTCTTTATCTTTTTCGGTGTACATAAAAACCTCCAGGCAGTGTAGAAAACCATATAACATGCGACACATGGATATCTACTCCAATATCCAGAAATGCGCATCCTTTCCATTGGTGTTTATTCTATAATAATGATGGCGCAGCGTCACGTTTTTTGTTTTTACAGTATATCTTCTCGGGAACAAATCCTCGTCTTTGTGATGATCACCGCTAAAGTGGCCAATAGCGTCAAGACACCCAACACCGCGACCGTAGTATAAAAAACGTCTTGATGGAATCGCTGGTCATCGCGCCGCCCGCCAGTCCTGTTGAAATTGCACCTGCAACTGCCCAATATCCGCGCCGTTCAGCAATACCCCAAGTTCCCGGTTAGATTCCAGCGAGGTCTGGGTCAGGTTTTCGCTACCGATATAAGCCAGGGCATTTCCAACCACCAATTTGCCATGCAGGTAGGTCGGTTTTACGGGGAGCAGCCGCACCTGGACGCCATGCGCTTCCAGAAAAGCCGCGTCTTTTTTATCCTGCGCGTTGATGTTGGCGGGCATGATGACCCGCGCCAGCTTGCCCTTGGCGGCAATGGCATCGAGCGTCGGCGCATACGGCCCAATTTCCTCATCTTCTATGTCGATGGGACCGGGCTGGTCGATGACCTGGATGATCTGCGCCGCCGAGGTTCCCGGTGACAGGACCAGCACTGAATGCGTCCATGCTGGCGCTTTCTGGTTATTCCAGTCGGCATTGAACACCGCGTTGACCGCACGGACTACCGTGGGGTTTTTCGTGACGTAGAGGTAATTCCGGGAATGGTGAAAATCGCTCCATGCGAAATTCGGATTGCCAATTTCAGCCTCGTGACCGGACGCCAGATATTTGGCATGGTAAAAAGACCACTGGCTGCCGTGACTGGTGAAGCGATACGGGGCAAGGTGCAAAGTTGCCCCTGTCGCCTCGATCTCGCGTTCTTCCTTTTTCACCTGCCAGCTTTGCATGCCGTAGGGTTTGCCCTCGATAATGACCCGTACATCCACACCCCGCGCCCTGGCGGCACGGATGGCGTTCAGAATCGGGCGGTCGGTCATGTAATACACGCCCACGTTGAGTTCATGGCGCGCGGAATCAATCACCTGCAAGACAGGAGATACTCCGGCTTGCGGTTCGATGAATAACGACATTCTATTTTCTCCTTAAAAAGGATTTGCATGGGGTGCTTCCTTGGTTTACCGACTCCGGCCGACAAGAACGAAAACAGAGACATGGCTGCCGCTTTTCCCAGGGTCCGACATCATTGCAGGGACTCCGCAGGTAGTCGTGCCACGAAGCATTCCCCTTGAGCGTTGAAGCAGTAGTAAACCAGACCTTTGCGGGCATCCTGGGTACGGGGTACGATCCATAGTCGTTCGCGTTCGTCGTAACACCAGCCGTCCGGACCAAAAAACCGGTCGATTATGGCTTCGACGCCTTGTTCGGCTATAACTCGACTGTAGTCGTCCAATGACGCGGGCGTTTCATCCGTCGATCCGGCATCGCAAACAAGATGCGCCTTTTTCCGTCCCATTTTTCAGTCTCCTTTCAGAAAATGAATATGCCCAATACCGTCCATAAAAAACCCGCAATGTTCCGTGTGATTCCAGAGCGTCAGCCCTGTACCATTCTTTTCCGCTGAAAAAGCCCCGCTATCCAGAAAAACATGACTGCGAGCCTCCAATGGTAACGCGCCGTTTCCACCAAACGCCGGAGCCACAATGCTATGGCCCACATAAGTCCGCGAAAGGCCGCGTTGTACAGCAAGGGGCAAATGCTGATCCGCCCGCGCACGGCTTCTTACCTCGTGAATGAGGCTGCGTCCCCATAAAACATGATCCGTCCATGTGCCCACATCATCATAGCCGACAATATAATGCTCCCTGTCCCAGGTTTGGGCAGACAGATGATCCAGCATCGCGTCTGTCAAAACAGATACATTGGATGCGACATCCACCAGTTCCGCGTGGGCCACCTGAAAACGGGTCTCCCCCCTTGCAGGGGTGCAGCCCCCTGTAGCGGTGCAGCCCCTTGCCGGGTGCAAGCCTTCTCCGATTACCCGTATAAAAGGGGTTCGCTCGAGTAAAGGCAGGTATTGAGACGCCTTGTAAAAACGGTTCACCCATTGCCAGCCGTCATTATGCGTAAACGCATATTCATAGTCCCTCTGTCGCCGGTCTTTGCTTTCCCCGATGATCCACGCCATCAGCATAGCATCGTGGTTGCCCAATACCGGATAGAACCAGGGCTGTTCCAGGAGTGCCAAACAACCCTCGGAATCCGGGCCACGATCCACGAGATCGCCCGTGCTGAACAGCCGGTCTTTCTGAACATCGAAAACCACATGCTCCAGCAAACCGTCCAGCATGGCCCGGCAGCCGTGCAGATCGCCCACGATGAAATCGCGCCCGGCAGTATTGGCACCGTGCCGGAATACAGGTGGGTTACTTTCCAGAAATCGCATGTGGCCTCCCTTTTTTGTTTCACCTTTGCAAAACATCCGGTAGTGGTATCTCAGACAGCAGTTTTCGCTCTATCTTGTCTCTCACTTCCTGCTGTACCTTCTCGGCGTGACTCTCCAGATGCAATGTCAGGCTGGCTCCCCCGCTAGATACCGTAACACTGAGGCTATCGGCATCATCCAGCGAGCGTAAAATCCTTTGCGCCATGTTGCGATCTATGGACACTACGGCGCTCATGGATGGATTCATAATTTCCAGTTGATAAAAGGTGGTTTTTTGTGCTGGCCCTCTAATAATTGATTCCGTAAGGTTTTCCACCAATTCCTGAACATCGTCATGCCACATCCTCCGGCTTCTCCGCGCAAGCACGGCGCTGCTTTTCCAATGTTTGATGATCTTCCTGCTGATCGGCTCGTTGTGTTTTTCAAAGTATGCCCGCGCAAAATTCTTCCGTTCTTCGCTCATGCGCTTTAACTTTTTTTCAGAAAGTGGCTCATCATCACGGTTATCCATATAAATCTTCAAGAAGATCAGTAAGATTATGATAAGAAGAACCCCAGCGAGGACGAGGATATGTGGGACGACCCAATGATGATGTATGGTTGGTAAAAGTCCCGTCATAAATACTCCTCGCTGTTTTTTCCTGATCGTCTCCAGCGTTGTTGATATCGCCGTTAAAAATCGAGCAAATCAAACCGTTCGACTGGCAGGCTTCTTGCAGCCCAACAGGCGCAAAGCGTACTTTTTGAACCCAGCCAGTTCCCACTCATCTGGCGCAGTAAATGCAGCATACTGAAGCAGCCGATCTTGCCCTACGGCCTGCACAAGGTCGCTCCACAGTGCGGCGTAATCCATGGACGTGATAACCTGGAGCGCAACGCAGATACCGGCGAAAATATCCTTTTTATCTATGCCCCCCTCGTTCGATGACATCATCGCCGTCAGCCGGTCGCATTCATCGTGTAATGCGACATTTTCGGCTTCCAGGGCTTCCACATCTTCCGCAAGGCAGAACCGTCCTTGCTCATTGGCCCTGCGCCACTCGCCATCCTCTACGCTGTAACGTTGCAGCTTCATTTCTTGGCCTCCTTGATCTCTGCTGGCGTGATTTCACGGACGTATACCACCGAATAAAATTGCGGTGGATCGTTGGCCTGTATCCAGTCGCCTACCAGCTTTTTAAGCTCTGCCATTTTGGTGTAGTCGTGCAATATTCCGCCCAGCCAACCCTCAGACCATTCCCCAACTTCATCATCAGCACGATCCATTGCCTGCTCTAATAGGATGGAAGGGTCAACAAAATGGTGCGCCGTATATCTTTTATTTTCCCCTACGAAAATGTTTTGCCCTTCGTCCATGTTGTCCACTGCGTCGGCAATAGCATCTTCCACCGATGGGTAATCTCCGTAATACTGTTCTTCATCAAAACTATAAGAATAGGTGGTCATTTCAGTTTTTCTCCCATTCGCTCACTTTGTACACTGCGATCTTTCTTCCTTTTCCTCAGCCCGCCACACTCAACGCAACGGCCACCGGCTGCACCCAGATGGGCATGGCGTTGAGTGCGAATGTCTCTCCGGACCACGCCAGCAGGAGCGTTTGACCCATCACCCCGGCGATGGCCTGTGCCGCAGGCGGGGGAACTGCGTTTCCAATGCGCTCCCTCCAGGCCGAATCGCTGAGGCCTTCCAGTTCCAGATGTTCTTCGGGGTCCACCAGCCCTTGCAGAGCCGCCAGCTCCAGAGTGGTGAATGGCCGGTGCCAGGTGTTGTCCAGAGCGCGGATGATGGTCACCAGCTTTTCGTCCGGCGCTGGCAAGTCGGTCCAGTCCTTGTCCCATGGCCAGAGCATTTCGCAGCGGTCGCACCAGAAACTATTCTTATCAGAACCGGTAGGACCGCCGCATTTCGGACAGGCTGGCGTTTCCGAGATCTGTGCAACGCGAGGGTCAGCTACGCTCCATTTTCCGTTGTCATGCCCGGCGGCTGCCGATGCCGCACCACAGGAATCCGCCCACGGCACGACACCGTAATGGGCCGCCGTAAGGTAGTGATCGCCTTTGGTGCGGGTTAGCCCAGTGCGGGGATCGGCCACCGCGTACCGACCACCGCCCGGTGCGGATTGTCCGCTGATGGCACCGATGCTGTCTTCCCATTCGCGGACACCATACTGGCCGTACTCAGCGGATCCGTGGAAACACGGATCGGCTACGGAGAATCGTCCCGTCATGGGGCGTCCGCTGGCTGTCACAGCACCACTGGCTTGCTCCCATGGCAACACGCCCAAAGTACCGTGGTGGATTTCTTCCAATCGCGGATCGGCTACGGCGTAGCGCCCATTGGTGACACCACCCCGCCCAGAAATGGTCCCGCTCGGCGCGGTCCATCGGGTAACGCCCAGGTAGTGGGCACGGCGTTCCGGCAGGATCAAATAATCCTTGAGGATTCCATCCTGGATCGCCAGTTTGTTGAGTGATCGCCAGTCGCCTCCGGCCTCCACGAAGGCCAGACGCACCCAGGTCTTCCATTGCAGAGACGGGACTCTGTGCATGGCACCGCCAGTGGGAACTCCAGGCATGGGCATCCGGCCCAGAATGTCTCCCACCGCCAGCAAGGGGCGCTTTTCCGGCTCATAGAGGAAGGGCGGCACCTTCTCCATGTGCCGGGCCACAAGCAGGAACCGCTTGCGCGATTCGGCAAGGCCGCCCAGCTCGCCGCAATCGTGAGTAGTCTCCGCCACGGCATACCCATACCGGCGCAGCAGCCCCCCGATCTGATCCAGCAGGTGCCGACCTCGGTTCTGTATCCGGGGGACGTTCTCCAAGATCACGAACTCCGGCAAGTCATCTTTCCAGGCTTCCAGGGTGAGCCAGATCCCGCGCACGGTCAGCCGGTTGAGCGCCTGGTATTTTTCCGTTTTGCTCTTGCCCTCGGAAAGTAGTCCAGAGAATGCCTTGCAGGGTGGGCTGGTGAAGACGATATGTGGACGTTCATTGCCCGCAGCCTTGCAGATGTCCGCCGGCGTCGCCTCGCGCCAATCCGCAGGCGCCTCCTCACCATGAAAGGCACGATACTGATCCCGGTCGAAGAGATCGAGGACTGTACCCGGCACGCCGGCGAGATGCGAGAAATCGGCAACGGCGCGTTTATCGGAATCAATCCCGCCCAGGCAGCGGAAGCGGGCCTGCATGGAGCCGACACGAGCCTGACCCCGGTTGAAGCCCGCAGCGCCGCCGCCCAAACCGCAGAACAGGTGAAAGTGGCGAATTTCGCGGTAGTGATTTATTGCCCTTTCTCCATATGCTCCGCCTATACTGTTCATGCCGCCCTCCCCATCCGCTGCAGCAACTGTTCCACCAGTACCGGGAAATCCATCGGATCATCAATGACCGTTGCCCCATGTTCCGGAGCCTCCAGACCTTCATAGCCGCGATCCAGCAATACGGACGCCAGGACAATGCCCAACGAGGCATTGACGTTGGCGGGATGATCGTCCAGAAAAGCGATGGCACCCAGGCCATACAGCACATCGGCCTTGTCATCGGGCGACGCGGCATGTCCCACGCACACCACCCGTTTTGCGGGGATCAGCCCGGCCAGGGATGCCGCCCGCGCTGCGGCATGGCCGTGATCGACACTGGTCACGGCCCACACCCGACATCCCAGATGTTCCAGCGCAAGCACCAGATCGGCAGCGTGCAGGTACAAGGGCAGGCGGTGCCATTCGTCGGCATGAAAAGCGTCCCATACCAGATCGTATTCCGGTCGGGTCAGCGCATAGCGTTCCCGCAAATGGTGATGCCCGCTTACCGGCGAAACGGCCCTGTCCAATACCCGCTCGGCACATTGCCGCCAGTGACCGTCAAAATCCGTCAGAATGCCATCCACGTCCAACGCAATATTTGCCAGCATTTTTATCTCCTTTATGCGATCAAATCCCGCAGGGCTTTCCGCACCCTGATCAGCTCCGCCATCGCACCTTGTTCACCTTGTTCCTCACTGTCCGCCTCGTGGATTCGCCGCAATCGACCTACCAGCGCAGCCATGATGTTCATATCCTTCTGGTGCCGCGTGATCATCCGGTCCATTTCCTCCAGCAGGGAGGATTCCCCGGATTCGCCCTGCTCCACTGATGCATAAGGCAACGGCATTACCTCTTCAGGTTCTATGGAACCCGGCGCGTCCTGGTCGCTCCAGTGATTCCACTCGTCCGCTTTTTCACCTTTTTCACCTTTTTCACCTTTTTCACCTTTTTCGGCTTTTTCGTCTTTTTCGTGGATGTCGCACGGTGCGATTGGTGTTTGTGGCAGGGCATCCGGCGATGCCCCGGATACCGGCGATTCCACCGGAAAACCGGCAGATACGCCCAGCATCACGCAACGATCCGTGCCGGGCGGGTGCGGCAAGTCCAGCAGCATCTTCTTTTTGATCAGCGCGGATATCGTCTTGACGGTATCGGTACGAACCAGTCCAGCACACCTCGTGATCTCGGTGGTGTTACGCGCTCCGGACCGGACCGCATCCATGACACGAGCCGCCTGGGATTTCTTTCTAGCCTTGCCGGTATGATGGGTCGCAGGATTTCCGACGGGCAGCACCGTGTCGGCTTCCCTGGGGCAAGATCGGGCTTCCGTTGATATGGATGCAGCCTTGCAGGCGGCAGCCTTGCAGGCGGCGGTCTTACTGACGGTAGCCCTGCGGACGTTTGCCGGTGCAGATGTTTCCATGCCACGGCGATACGTCACGGGCGGCCGGTAATCCTCCCGCGGACCGATACCTAATCCACCCACGGGACGTGCGGAATTGCTGCTATCGAGTAGACTCATGATGATCTCCTTCAGCAAGCACCCAACCTCTGCCCGGCCGATCCTTCCGCATACATCCAGGGTGGACGTACCGGGGGTTCCTGTTCTTGTTTAAATACCGAGCCCCGGCGCATCACTGCGGTACAACTGACCGCACAGTGAGCAATGGCGCTCGTATGGCTTTGCGAATGGTTATGTCATATCACTACTCCAGCGCTTTCAGCGGGCCGATGAATTGGCCGTGTAATTCCATTTCGTTTCCACTGTGGTCTCCAACTAGTGCCATCCGCATGCCACAAATGGACTCGCGCACCATCACCCAGCGAAACATATTGTTTCCCCTCCATTTATATAATCCTGCCTCCGTAACCTCGCTCGCATTCAGAACATGAGGCTCCTGAAATAGCACCGCCAATCTCTTACACTCTTTGTTGATGGCATCATTTTCGGCTTTTTGGGCTTCATATTCCGCCTTCTTGTACACACTCACTTCTTCGTCGCTATCCATCGTTCTCCTCCGTATATTCGATCGTTATCGAGACGTTTGAGAAATTCGTGTCTGTTCTCGGCTATCAGATATTCAGTCAACTACGCGCAGCTTGTTCTGAATCTGAAAACCAGACAATATCTGGGTGAGTAAGTCAGCCACTCCGCCCAATTTTATGCGATACGGCTTTCCAGCCAGCGCAAGCACTGATCGGAAAGCACTGGAGCAGGAAGCAATCACCGAGGCTCCGCCCGCAGTAATCACTGCCCGGTTCCGGGCGCGACCCGCCACCCAAATAACTCGAATGACCCGGACAATGGCGCTCACAGCAGAATGCGCGATGGCCTGGGCCATGTCCGCCACGCCGTCAGCAGCCTCCTCGATCTCGCCACGACGATGCATGGCCTCGTCGATCAGGCGCGAAACCTTCTTTTCGATCTTCTCGACCGAACCCGAAATGCCGGTCTTGAGAGAACCGTCATCCGCCACGAAGATGCCCGCCTTGACCGCGATCACAACGACCGCAAACAGTGTCGAAATCCGAATAATCATCACCATGACTATCTCCTCCTCTTTCATCACGCACCTGGAACTTCTCGCCGTCCCAATACGCTTTCCAGCGCAATTCGTCGGCTATGTTGCGCACGATCCGCGTCACTTCCACCAGCGGCAAATCCACGCTCACAATCTCCATGTGCATGACGGACTCCTTCCGCATGGACATGATTTATTCCACCGGCTGCAACGGCGTTCTCGACGCTGTTTTCGTTTCCTCAGCGGTGTTTTCCGGTCGCTGCACATATTGCTTCAAGATATTCATTCCCATCCGCTCCAGCTCCGCACCCTGTTCCGGCGATACGCCGCGCGTGCGCACCACATCCAGCGCACCCAGGATCTGCGCAAAGCTCAACCCGAAATATTCCTCACCAGGCACAGCCTTCAAAAACGTCCGGCGCAATTCACTTTTCGAGGCCGGTATGCCCGCCGCCAGCGCCTCTTTCTTCGCCATCAGGCGGCGAATCTGCTCTTCAATCTTTTCCAGTTCCGTCATGACACTTCCTCCTTCTAAAAATCAAACAACGAAAAGACATCCTGTACCGGCGAAGGCCGCAGGAGTTCCGGCCGCTGTTTACCGTGGACGTCGCCTTGCGCATTCAACCACCAGACCGGAACATCCACTTCCGGTTCGCATTCCAGGACATATCCGTTCGCCACCAGCGCGGCAACATCCACCGCGAATTCCGCACCGTAGCGGTTGGCCAGGGTTACCGCCTCCCGGTCCACCATCACCACCTGATAGCGATTTTCACCACGTACCACCCACATCATTTCGATCCTCGTTACCGTCGTTACTGTCAGACACTTGGTGCCGCAACCACCTGAATGGCTCAACACGCCGTACATGTATTACACTAATCCTTACTTATCATTATGTCAACAGTCCGGATGTTCTGTTTTTTCAGAGACTACGGGAGGAAAAAGAGGGGAAAACCGTTTTTACGGTGCGGGATTCGCAGAAAAGAAAAAACGGTTGGTCGTGTCAGCGAGGAAAGATCGAGTGCGCTTCGATGGCCACGGCAACGATGGTGTCCTGGTCCTCCATATTTCTGGGCGGCCAGGACGACCGGGTGGCTCCCATCAGGATCTTCTGATCCCCCTCGATCCGCAACATCCGAATCAACCATGATATTTTTTGATCGTCCTTGCGATGGATCAAAACGATGTTCTGGTCCTTGGGCATAATGATGGGATCGAATGCCACCCATGCACCTTTGGCAATCAGCGGTTCCATGCTGTCATTGTCCATCTTGAAAAAAAAGGAACGGGTGTCGCACGGCGTGGATACCACCCGCCACTGAACTTCCGGATTGCGGATCGCCAACAGGATTTGAGTCACAAAATCATTGGGTTGTATCGTATTCAGACAAGGCAGCGGGTAACCGTGGATCTTCGGACGCTGACCGTGATCGAAATCCAGTTCCGGCAGACGTACCGCGCGCGTGGTTCGCTCCGTGTCTCCGCGCGCGGTCTCCAGCACAGAAACATCCACCTGATAAAGCCGGGCCAACGCAGGCATCCGGGCCCTCCCCGGCGGATTGCCTTCCGATCGCTCCCACTGCGCCACCGCCTCCTGACGAATCCCCAGCTTTTCCGCCACTTCAGATTGCGGCAACCCCACCCCTTCCCGTAACTGCCTCATCAACTGCCACATCGTGTTTCGCGGTTTATTGCGATTTTTCCGTGCCTCGATCTGCGTCATGCCATCCCCATCCAGTCCACCCTCTTTCCGCTCCCATTGTACCCCGGACGGTCACCACATCTACACGCGCGGTTGACACCCGCCGCGTACTATACTTATCCTTACTTTGACGCGAGTGGAGACCACGCGAACCACGATCGAGCCACGAAAAAATTAGAATCCGGAGAAAATTGATGACTGTCCATGCAGACCTTCCCCCGATCGTCCGGAAATTTGGTATCCGGACCATCGCCGACATTTTGAACGTGACACCAGCGGCCATCAGCCAGTGGCGCCACGTCCCGCTCAGCCGTGTCGTCATCCTGGCCAGGGCGCTACAGATTCCGCCCGCAGAGATTCGCCCGGACCTCTTCCCCGCAGGCACCACCATCGCGGCCGCCGCTCAATATCAACTGCAGCATGATCCTCGCAGCCGCGCGGAACTGCACCGGACGTTCCGCCGGAAAATCCAGGGAGAAACCGTGACGATCCGGCGTGCCGAGTGGAGGGCCATCAAGACCTTGGCACTCGCCGGAGCGTCCATGGACCGACAACGGCGCGCCGACAGTACCAACGGGAAAAACAGCGATGCCGAAAACGACGAATCAGCGTTGCGGCATCCAGAGCGCAACAGCCCCAAAGCCGTTTGAGACGCCGCCCGAAAAAGAGATCGTCATGCAACAGCAGCCATGCATCATCCATTCTGTCATCGACCGGTTACCACCCCTGCCGAAGGCTCGCCCTCCGCAGAACCGGTTTCTGGTGACGATCGAACCCGACGGAAGCTATCACGCAAAGCCGCTCGGAAAAGAGGTCTGTGTCCTGCAAACCACCAATCCAGACAGCCTCACCCTCCTGATCCGCGAGATCATCCCCCGCAACCTGCTGCCCGCCATTCTGCAGACCGGCATCGAGCGACTCGCGCAGCCCAACGACCGCAGCCTGATCAGCCTCCTGGAGCACGATCGCGAATCGGCAACGACAACAGTGGACCACTCATGACCCGCGCCCCGAAAAACTCTGCGGCACCAAGGAAGCAAGTACCGAAAAACGGTCTGCGGCACCAAGACCGAAATAGCCCGGAAACCGTTTGTGGCACTAAGGGGGAGAAGTCCCCAAAAATTTGCGGCACCAAGGGGGAAGTTACCCCAAAAAAGGAGATCGATATGTCACAGCAGCGACAATGCATGATTCCTGCCACCAACTCAGCACTTTCTCTTGCCGGGTGCAAACCCTTGCGGGGGTGCAATCCTGCCGAGTGCAGCCCTGCAGGCGGACGCCCTGCCGGGTGTAACCTTGCAGGCGGCAGCCCCCACATCCGGGTCGTCGCCCGTCCCGATGACCACGGCAACCCGGTTTTCTGGGGCGTCCTCGATGAGATCGACCCCGGCAACATCCTCATCCTCACAGACGGCGTCCGCGATTGGCCCGCCGAGGTACTAACCGTTACCGACACCCTCATCTCTGCGCGGGATGCCCGGCAACAGTGGCTGTTTTTTCGGCGCGGCCCCCGCACCGGTCATATCGCGGGGCACTGATCGTGACCATCCTCAGCTTGTCCGGCATCGACCAGATCAGGACCGACCTGCATTCGTCCCGTCCACCTGCCCGCAGCCCCGAAGAATGGTTCCACATGTCGTGCGAGATCGCCACACGCTTCGGGGCGCGCATCATCCCGGAGACCCATAGCGTCCG
The DNA here is from genome assembly GCA_028065135.1 of Acidithiobacillus sp. Next base: position 15,053 of record JAPTWR010000072.1, on the reverse strand, counting down.
CTGCGATTTCGGCGAAAACTCCCCCTCCCTCGTCATCTGGTCTACCGGGTTCTGGTACGACCATCGCGGCGGCGAACGCGGCGGAACCACCAACCTGATCCAGCACCTGCGCGAGGTCCGCGGCCTGTCCGCCGATGACCGCCAGGGCGGTAGCAACCTTACCGACACCGACTGGGCGGCGCTCAGCGCCCATGCCCACCGACCCCGCTCCCGTTCGTCACTGAACCCCATCCAGGCCGAATCGCGTTGGTCACAACTACAATGGACCGGTCTTGCAGACGGCAGTCTTGCAGACAGCGATCCTGCGGATGGCAATCCTGCAGACGGCAGCACTGCCGATCGCAGGTCTGCCGACCGCAGGTCAAAACTGAGCATGACCGCTGCCCGCCGGGCCGCAGACCGTAAAGCCGCAGCCCGCAAGGCTACCGCCTGTAAGGCCGCCGGCAACCCTTGGCCAGAAAGCAATCCCCCGGCCGGGTTCGACCCTGTGATCCCGCCAGCGCCAGAAATCTACGCAAAGCAGCAGGCGTCCGTACTCGACTATTTCCATTCGCGGGGATTGTCCACGGCATGGTGCCATGCTGACATCATCGGTACCCGACCGCTGCAGGATACCCCGCAGGAACGTCAGCAGCAGGACCTGGGCGCAGATTTTGTTTTCGCCATTCCTTACAAGCCGTTCGCCCACTTCCTGCCCGGTACCAATGTCAATCCCCAACTGAACCGCATGTGCGGCATGCAGCGCACCTTCCTGGCCCACGGCGAGGACGATTATCACCCCGTGCGCAAAACCGGACGCGCCATGCTGGGCACCGCCGGCATGACCCACATCAAAGTCCCCGCCGATCCCCGGGGTTGCGCCCCTGCAAGGAGTTGCACCCCCGCAGGGGGATGGGGAGCCAGCGATACCACCATCCTGCAACTCATGGCCCACGCCGGAAAAGACAAAAAGCTCCTGTTTTATAGCGAAGGCTTGGAGTCCGGGCTCTCCGTAGCCCAACAAAGCGGCGGCATCCTGAACGTCCTCTGGTCCACCAGCGGCTTCATCAACCTGAGCGAGGCTATCCTCGATCTCGACGCCGAAGTCATGCCGCCCCCCGATCCCGACGAGATCCATATCCTCCTCGTGGACCGCGATAAAAACCGCGAAGGTGAAAAAGCCGCCGCCTATCTGGGCCGAACTCTCGAAGCCATCGGTCGGCGCGTTCTTTATCTCCTGCCTCCACCTCCTGCGGAGGGCAGCCCTGCCGGGGTGCAACCCCCTGCGGGGAGCAGCCCTGCCGGGTGCAGACTTGCAGGCGGCAGCCCTGATGATCCGGTTTGGACCGGCGACTGGAACGATGTACTGCTCGAAGGCCGCATGGACAGCGCGCTCCAGACCGCCATACAAAACGCGTCCGAAAACCTGCGACACGCGCCGCTACGGACTCCTCCGGAGTTTGCCGTCGGCGACATCCTGCGTGCCATCCCGGTCGTCCCACGCCCCCAGCTCCAGGACATCGACCACGCACGCATCGACATGAACATGCGGGAATACAACCGCAAGCACATGGAGGATGCCGATGCGTTGGGCGTTCGCACCTATGTGGATGTCACCGGCGCGGGAAAAACCAGCATGCTGGCCAAACTCCCCACGCCGGAAGGCAGCCGCGATCATCTGGTCGTCGCCACGCCACAGCGTCGTGACGCCGAGCGCATCATTGATACCAACCGCAAGGCGGACGGAACCTATTACCTGCGCAACAGCCGGACCAACACCATCACCGAAGATGACGCCGTCGGCAACCTGATTATGGACCGCCTCGACGCCAACGCGGGCAAACCACTCTGGACCCGCGACTCGAATTTCGTGGCCGATGCCGACACCATCCAGCGGCAAATCACGGATCGTACCTTGCCCGCCTGCTACCGCGACCAACTGCAGGGCGGTGTGCAGATGGATCTGTTGGGGGCCCTCAGCCAGGAAAACGGCGAATTGCATCCCCAGATCCTGACTCAACAGCATCACGGGTGCGCCCGCGAGTGCGCCACCTGCGCGCACGGCATGGTGGCGGACACCCTGATTCGCGCCATTCAAAAACCGGACGAAGCCGAAGCCATCCTCGACGAACTGGACGCGCCGGTCAAAAACCTGGGCCCCTATCAAGTGTACGGGCAAGACATCGCCGTTACCCATGCCACGCTGGGGCAATTCCTGCCCTGCGCCGCACAACTCAACCGCCGCCTGTCCTATCGCGAAAAAGCCGTCTGTACCACCACCGCACTCCTGCAGTACGACCGGCGGCTGTTCGCACAGGCCACCCACATCCAGCAGGATGAGATGCCCGCCCTCATGGACGGACAGGCCATCGGCACGAAAGAGTTCTACGAATCGCGAGGCGCTATCGATCACTGGATCGACAACCAGCGTTTCCTTCTGGCGCAAACTCCCGACACCCCCGCAAATCAGAAGCGCCGCAAGGAACTGCAGCAATCCATTATCTCGACCGAAAAAGTCATGCTGTTTCTTCGGTTCCTCCACCGGCATTTCCTGGATGTGATGGCGGATGAACCCCTGATGGATGCCAAAAGCATCGCCACATGGATCAAGACCAAAAAGGTGCAGCGCAAGATCATCCTTCCTTTCCTGAAGTCGATTCGCGCACAGAAAATTCAGCACGAGGCGCCCTACGAGCAGCCCTATACCCCTTCTCCCCATTCGCGACGGAAAGTCACCCCCACGGTATTCATCAAGTCGTTAGCTTTGGCGCTCGAACACGGCAGCATCTTTTTCCAGGAGGGCGCGGAAGGGATCTCGGGCCGTCGCATCATCCTGCATTTCCCCACGACTTTCGGAGAGGAGCTTCGTGCGAGCCATCGCGGCGAAAGCAAAAAAAGTATCGGCATCTACACGGCCACTCCGGACATGGCGCTGATCGCGATGAGCAAGGAAGTCATCGAAAACTTCGCGGAAGATCATGTGCATCTGGTCTGGCGGCCGCTGAATCATACCAAAACCGCCCACCTGATGAACCCCGAAAACGCGATCCAGGGCGCGCAGCGCATCCTGCAGGCGTATTGGGACCAAGGGCTGAAAGTCGCCATACTGGTTTCCAAAGCCATGGCACCCACCTTGCAGGCATGGGTCAGGAAAGCTCATCCAGGCTACGAGTACCTCATCGGCTGGATCGGCAAGCACCATGTCGCCCACAACGATTGGGCGGATTGCGACGGATTGGTGATCTGGACGCTCGATCTGCCGCCCGCCCAGGTGATGGCCCGCGATTATCTCGCCACCCGGCGCATCTTCGGCCTGACTCAATGGGCGGACCTGGACGAATTCGCCAACCCCTGGGACAGCAGCGGTATGGACTATTTACCGTTCCCGCACCTGGGCTACGAGGTACTGGCGCGGGTGTTCGCCAACCCGGATTTCAACCATTTCGTGCGGTGGCGCGCGTCGCAGATCATCACCCAGGCCGTGGGCCGGCTGCGCGGAGTCAACAATCCCGCAGGCGCATCTCGCAAAAAATTCTGCGATGTGTATTCGGAGATTGCCCCCATCGACGGCCTGTTCGGCACCTATATCGATGAGGTCATCCCCGCCGAATTCCTGTCTCCCGAAATCCTGCACCGACAAGCGGTCGAACGGCTGGCCAACATCATCAGCGGTTACCAGATTTCCCTGCCGGACGCCGAACTACCATCCGCAAGCCATGCTGGCGGCAGCCCTGCAGGCGGCAGCCTTGCAGGCGGCAGCCCTTCGCAGGGTGCTAACACGCAAACGGAGATCCTGCCCGTGCAGACAAAAACCATCCGCATGAGCGTCCGCGAGCTGCAGAAAACCGTGAAAAAGCACGGTCTGTCTGGCTTCCAGTCCGAAAACCTGCGCGAGGCGCTGGAACTGCTCAAAGAATCGCGGCCCGACGTGATCGATTACAAAATCCGGCCCGGCAAGGCCACCGAGATCATCGTGCGCACCGACCTGCCCATCCCCGCGCCGGAACAACCCCAGGAAGACCGCGTGTTCACCCTGCTGCGCCAACTGATCCAGCAGCGACGCGAAACCGGGGGAGACGATGACATCCAGTTCAATATTCGCGAACTCTATCGCGTCCTGGAACCCCGGCAGTACCACATCACTCCCGGATGGGTGGATCAGCAGGCCGTCCTCCAACGTCTGCAGGAGGCGTTCCCTGGCCTCTCCGTCGAGGAGCGCATCGCAGACGACGACCCGGAACCCTGGACCTACATCCGGTTCCGCCCGGACACCCCTTCGCAAGTCATTGGAAATGCAGGCATCCCAACTGTTGGCGGGGTGTATAATAAAGATATCCCCGGCCAACACCATTCTGACCCTTGTCTTGCGGACGGCAACAATCCTGCGGGCGGCGAGGATTGCGCAAAGAGTCTCCCGAAGACGGTGCGCAACGGGGATGTGATCACCCTGCAAATCCAGGGGACGCAGGTAAAAGCCTTCGTCGGCGTGCAGCCCGCTCCGGGCAGTCTGCCGGGCGACCCCGACCCATCGCGGGTATTCCCCGCGTTCGAGGAAAAAGATTTCCTGGATCGCCTCCTGCAACGCGAGGGCCAGTGGTACCGCGCAGGCGGGGCACATCCCCCTGCCGGGCGCAGCCTTGCAGGCGGCAGCCTTGCAGGCGGCGGCCCTGCTGGCGGCAGCCCTGCAGGAACGCTGTCCGCAACCCTGTTGTCCGCAAGCCTGACGGCTGCAAGACAGCCGTCTGCAAGCCCTTTGCAGGCTGCAAGCCCTTTGCAGGCCGCAGGCCCGATTTCGCCCGAAATCGCGCACGCCTTCGAGCAGCGGATTGGCCTGGATTATCGCAAGGAATGGGTGCGCTGGCTGAATGTTCCGGAGCACCCGGTCATCGAGACGCTGGCGATCCTGACCCACTTCGTGGACAGCTACCTGACCCTGCAGCATCCCGAATCTCTCTCGGTCCTGCCCGCGCTCGACGAGGCTGAACGGACACTGGCCGCGAGACTGCGGGAAGACCCGCTCCTGCAGGCGCTGCTCGACGACTGGCGCGATCATCCCGGCATTCCGCGCCTCGATCTCAGCAAACCCCTGCAGATCACGTCCAGCCGGTTTCGTCGCGATATGGCCCAGCAATGGCGAAGCGGCTGAGGGCTGCGTCCCGCAGAGGGCTTGCCGCCTGCAGGGCTGCGCCCGGCGGGGGCGAACCCCCTTCAGGGGCGAAACCCCCTGAAAAAAGTTTGCGGCACCAAGGTCAGTGAGATTTTTGGAAATGGAGAGGATCGCATGAAGTCAACAGCATTCGGGACGATAGGACAGAACCTGCATAGACCTCGGGTCTTGCTGGTCGGGTTGCTTTTCCTGCTGGTCCTGGGCTGTCTAGCCTTGATCGTCTACTGGTCGGCACCCCATTCCGTGAGCACCCGGCAGATGGCGGCCGTCATCCGGCAGGCCGGGCACGGCAAGGTCCGGATGGTGCAGAACCGCACCGTAAACGGCATTCCCGCAGCCCAGGTCCGCTATCCCGATCACTCCCTGCACACGGTCTTTTTCCTCACGCATGACGGAAAAATCCGGGGCATCGTCGTCGGCGCCCATGTGTATACCGATCAGGGCAATCCATGGAACGTGATCTGGCCAGGAATAGTGATTCACCCCACACACGCCTTAATGAGCATCCCCAATCCCGCCGACCTGCCGCAGAAGACGCAAAAGGCGAAAAAGATGCAAAAGACGCAAAAGGCCATCGGAACCGGTCTTGCAGACGGCAGTCCTGCAGACGGCAGTCTTACAGACGGTAGTCCGGCCCATGCGCAAGCGGTTCTGCGCTATGTCGCATTCGCCCGCGGCTTCATCTGGGGACGTGATGACCATACCAACCTGGATGCCCTGGTCGATCCCAACTGCCTCTATTGCCACCAATGGTTCGCTACCGAAAAAGCCGCCGTGAACGCCGGAAACATCAGTTTTCGCATTATCCCCGTCGCGGCCCTGAAACCCTCCAGCGTACCCCGCGCCATCGAGATCATGAGCGCGAAAAATCCGCTTTCCCTCTGGCTGCAGAACGAAAACGGATTCCGGACAAAAACCGAAAGCGGCGGGATTCGCATAAAAAAGGGAATCCGAAAAAACAAGGCAGTGGCAAAAACCGTCGCCGTGAACACCGCCATTTTGTATGCCGTGGATGATCACCATCCCTTCACGCCCACGTTCATCGATGACCGGACCGGTCAGACCTGGATGGGCGCAAATCATAACCAGGAGCTGGCCCATGCCTTTATTCGGTAGAAGTAAAAAAGCCAAAACCGAGTTGCCGCCCGCAGGGCGGCACCCTGCAGGGGAGATGCCCACCGCAGGGTTGCACCCCGCAGGGGGTATGCACCCCGCAGGGGAACCACGGTTCGGGGATCTGGAGGCGGAGTTCATCGGTACCTATCACGCCGGAAAAGCCCTGCGCATGGCCTATACCCGCGAATGGTTTCTGGGCATTTTTGCGGTGCTGTTCGCCCTGCTCTATTTCGTGTTCCCCAGGACGGTGGTGACCAACCATTATTTCGCCACCGAACCCAACGGAACCATCATGCCGTTGGTGTCCAACGACAAGCCGTTCGACACCAACGCCGCCGTCATCGCCTGGACCGAACAGGCCGTAACCGGGATTTTCAGCTTCGACGTGCTCGATTACCGCAGACGGATGGCCGCCGCGGAAAAAGATTTTACGCACGCGGGATTTGTCACGTTCCTCCACCAATTCAAGAAAAACGGCCTGTACGCCGACATGGTGGCTCGCAAGCTCATGATCTCCGCCGTACAGAGCGGAACCGCCGTCATGCTCCGGCAGGGACCGAATCCACAGGGCGTTTACTCGTGGCAGGTGCAGATTCCCATTCATTTCCGTCTCGAAAACTCCAACGGACTTTCCGACAAGAAGTATCTGGCCACCGTGATCGTCCAGCGTGTCGATAACTGGAAGAACCCGCGCGCCATCGCCATCGCCTCCATTTCCCTGATCAAGGAGTGAACCCATGGGCATCATCATCACCCAACCGCCTGTCGCCACGACGCAGATCATCCAGTCCGGAGCGTCACCACAGCAGACTACGGCCGCACAGCAATTGCAGGACCGGCTCAACGGCACACCTTCACCGTCCACCACTATCCTCCAGCCCACAGGCTTGCAGCCCGCAAGCCCGCAGCCGAGCACTGCTCCGCAGGGGGTTGGCTCCCCGCAGGGGATTGGCTCCCCGCAGGGGGCTGGCACCCTGCAAGGGCGCACCCCGCAGGGGCTTCCTGGTCTGCCGCCCTTCAAGAGCATCGAAAAAGCCTTGCTACCGTTGTCGGGGAAGCAGATTCACCAGTTCCGGGGGCAAGTACGAAAAACCCAGGACAGCGCCAACGAGCCCGTTATCCCCAAGAATGGCATTACCCAGGTCATCACCGTCGACCCGAACGCGGGAATCACGCCGACGATCCACATGGCGGCGGGGTACGCCTGCTCGCTGACCGTGGTGGACGGCGCCGGGCAGCCCTGGCCCATCGTCTCCGCCGCCATCGGTAGCGGCAAACGGTTTTCCGTGCAGCCCATCGCTAAAAATGCGCTGGAACCTACCGTCATCGTTTCCGACCTTCTGCCGCACGCGGAGAGCAATCTGTTGCTGAACCTGCAGGGACTGAATACGCCCATCCCCGTGCAAATGGTCAGCGGCGGGCCCCTCCAGAACGGCAAGGAAACCGTAGCCTATCGGGTCATCCTCCGAGTGCGCGGCATGGTTCCCGGCAGTTTGCCCGCTTCCTTCTCGCCCAGCCCCAACCACGGTACGACCGTCGCATTGCTGCAGACCCTCTATGGCACCATGCCCAGCGATGCCAAGACCCTGCGGGTGAAAAACGCCCCTGCCTACAGCTACACCCGCGCATGGATGTTGAACGGCGACCTCTGGATTCGCAGCCATGCCCGCCTGCTGGCTCCCGCCTGGATCGCCACCGAAGCCTCCGCCAACGGGGTCCACGCCTATGTCCTGCCCAAAACTCATGCCGTGCTGATGCGCTTCGACGGCACTAATCAGACCCTGGAGGTGCGCTAATGGACCAGGAAAAAGAAAACCAGCCCGTAACTACATCATCGGATGCATCCGATGCCGTGGAAGCGACGAAAAAAATGTCTTACACCAAGGCGGTGGGTGCGTTCTATACGAATCCCGCGACCCGCAAGATGGCCCTCATCACCACCGGCGTCGCCGTGGTTGCCCTGGGCTTCGGCGCTTACCGGCTAGTGAGCGGCCCTTCCGCGCCACCCAAACTCCATAACCAGATCCAGTCCGCGCACCTGCACGGCGCACCCGGGGGCAGCAAAGGCAACCCGGCCTACAACACGCAACTCAATCAGGCGAATCACCTGCTGGGCCAGCAGGCGGCCCAGACCGGGAAGACCTATCTGCCTACGCCAACCGCCCTGCATCCCATAGCCCCGACGAAATCCGTGACCGCTCCAGCGGCGTCCGCTCCGGCAGCGACCGCCCCGGCGCAGTCTACCGCTCTCGTGCAGAATCCCTATACGCCCGCCGCCAACTCCACGTCTCCCACGTCCTCGAGTCCGTTGCAGCAGGCGATGATGAGCGAGCTGAAGCGGTTCATCCACGATAAACCCTATGGGGACGTAACCGTGACACAGATCAGCAAAATCTCTCCGATCACGGGGGAAACCAATGCCGCCGCGGCGAATCAGGAACTGCAAGGATCCTCCCATGTGCTGGCACTGGCGGGACATATTTCCTTCGCCATGCTGGATATCGGAGTGAACTCCAACGAGCCAACCCCCATCGAGGCCACCATCGAAGGGGGACGTTTTCATGGCGCGCGGCTACTGGGCAGCTTCAAGCGAGAACATCAGGTGGTCGTGCTGCAATTCCACATCATGACTTTTGACGGGCAATCCTATCCCATCAACGCCTATGCGATCAGCACGAAAAATGCGCATGTGGGCATGGCGACCAGCGTCAATAATCATGTGCTGTACCGCTACGGCTGGCTTTTCGCCGGCGCGTTCCTGCAAGGCCTCGATCAGGCCCTGCAGGAGTCCAATCAGGCGGTAACGGTCGGCAACGGATTCGCCGTGATGACCAACCAGCTCAATAACGGGCAAATCCTCGAGCAGACCGCAGGCAATGTCGGTAACGTCATGGTCCCCATCGCGGAAAACCGCTTCAACACGCCGCCCACCGTCCGGGTTCCCGCCGGTACGGGTATGGGCATCCTGTTCATGTCCCCGGTGAAGGAGAACACTCATGGCTGATCTCGCACGAAAAACCACACAACCCCTTTCAGGGGTGAAATCCCCTGCGGGGGTGCAGCCCCTTGCAGGGGCGCAGCCCCTTGATCTGTGGGATCAACTGTTCGCCCAGGCGTTGGCCATGCAGGCGGCAGACTCGCAGTCGGCAAGCGATGGATTGCCGCAGGCAGAAAAAATCATCCCAGGGGAAAAAGGGGAAAGCGGCCTCGGCATTTACGTCCAGGATGCCGAAGTGCTGGCCGCGCGAAGTAGCGCATCGGCCATGAGCCTCTTATGGGAACGCATGGCCCCCCTGGTCTGGGGCATGGTCGATATTACCCTGCGCCACCATCGTCATGTCCGAAAGGATGATCTGCAACAGGAAGCCTGGATCGCCTTCGCGCAGGCCGTGGAACGCTACGATGGCCGTAGCCGGGGAGCCTTCTGGACCTATCTGCGCCTGTCCCTGCACACCCGCTTTCGCCAGTTTGCTGCGCACGACCGGGTCATCCCCATTCCCCACGATACCCGTCAACAGCGCGCCCCCTGGCACAAAATCACACAGGAAACCTTCAACGCCCGCCTGCAAGCGCAGGATCTGAGCTATCCGGACGCCATCGAAGAAGGCTGGAGCACCCTCAACACGGAAGGAGACCATAGCATGGAGACCGACGTCATCGACAAAATGGACCTGGAAATTCTGAATCGCAAGCTGCAATGCCTGCCCCGGCGCTGGCGTGATCTGCTGATGCTCTCCCAGAAACACCAGGATTCCGATCTGGCCCTGATGCTGGCCGAAGACGAAAACCACATGGTCACCTTGCGGACCCGGATCATGGACATGCTGCGCTCCATGCCCATCGAATATTACACCATCGGGAAAAGCGAAGCCGACTACACACGCGACTGGAACCGCCTGTCGGAATCCATGTAGACGACGCAGGAACATCCGCTGCAAAAGGATGATGCATAGAAGAATATGGAGAATTCGTCATGAACACAGCACTTTCCATACAGGATTTCAGCACGGAACCATCGTCCGCAAGACTACCGTCTGTAAGACTGCCGGGTGCAGGACCGTTGCCGTGCGCAGCACCGCCGTGCGCAGGACTACCGTCTGTAAGACCGGCATTTCCGTGGTTGGGGGGTAAAGGGTGGTTGGTGCAGAAAATCGCGCATCGATTGCCGCGCAACAACACCTGCTATGTGGAGCCATTCGCCGGAGCCGCAGCCATGTTGTTGGCCCTGCCGCCATCTCCCGTCGAGGTCCTGAATGACCGCAACCGCGACCTGGTCGGTTTCTATCGGGTCATGCAGGAGCACCACCTGCGCACGGCCCTGCTGGAACGCCTGCAGTGGACGCCCTATGCCAGAGAAGAATATGTTCGCGCCCTGGATCTTCTGAATGCTCCTGAAGGCGATTCCGTGACCCGCGCCTGGGCCTTTTTTGTGGTGTCCAATGCCGCCTTCAGTGGCGGGGGGCAAAGCGGACTTACCGAAAAACGCTTTGCGACCAGTACCCAACGCTCCCAGGGGCGGCGCATGAACTATCACATCGAGGGACTGCCCGCCCTGGCGCAACGCCTGAAGGACGTGGTGATTGAAAACCGCGATGCCATTGACCTGCTGGACCAGTACGACAGTCCCGATACCCTGTTTTTTCTGGACCCGCCCTACTATCCCGATACCCGCCACATTCATCACGAGCGCAGCCGGGGGACTTACTCAGGGGGTGAAATGGACGCCGTGCAGCATCTGGAACTGCTGGCTATGTGCCGGCGGTTGAAGGGGTTCGCCGCCTTGTGCGGGTACGCCCATGACGACTATGACGACGCGCTGCTGTCCTTTGGGTGGGAAACCCTGTCCTTTCCCCGCAAGGCGATGAGTTCGCTGCACCGCGATACCGACCAGTCCCAACGCGAGGAGCGGGTCTGGATCAATCCCCGGCTGGCGAAACATTGGCAGAAATGCCAGCAAGTCACGCTCTTTTGAGGGTCATACCATGATGAACCAACGGATGGAACAGAGAATATTGCGATTACCTCAAGTAATGGAAATGGTAGGCTTGCGCAAAACGGCTGTCTATCAGCGCATCAAAGAGAATAACTTCCCTGCGCCAATCAAGCTGGGAAGCGCCAGTGGCTGGATACAACGCGATATTGAGGACTGGATCAATCAACAAGTGGCTCGCCAGCAAGGTCAGTGAGCCAGTCTGACCATACCTGCATCATGCGTTGGCGCTCTTGTAAGTAGTGCGTGCGATTGTAGGCGCGGCCCAGGTGGTCCTTGACAGTATGCGCCAATTGCATTTCGATTACTTCGGGACGAAAGCCCAGTTCTTCATCCAGGAAAGTGCGTGCAGTAGCGCGAAAGCCATGACCTGTCACTTGGTCTTTGGCATATCCCATGATTCGTAAAGCCATAAGAACTGCATTTTCCGAGAGCGGTTTTTCTGTTGACCGGCCACCAGGAAACACAAAGGCAGTTTGCCCTGTGATGGCACGTAATTTTTCCAGTATAGCAATGGCTTGTGTGGACAGCGGAACCAAATGTGGTTCCCGCATCTTCATCTTTTCCTTTGGGATGTTCCAAGCCTGATTTTTCAAGTCAAATTCGTTCCACTCCGCCTTTCTCAATTCGCCTGGGCGTACAAACCAGAGTGCCTGTAGTAATAGGGCGGCGGACACTACGGGCCCTCCACGATATTGTTTTGCCCGCCGCAAAAAATCCCCTATATCTTCCGCCTTCAAGAGTGCCGCGCGGTGCTTGTCCCGATAGGGCATGAGCGCACCGCGCAGTGGCACGGTAGGATCAGATTCCGCCCGGAGCGTTGCCACGGCATAACGGGATATGCGACTGATGATAGACGCGAGACGGTGTGCCGTCTCCTTACGCCCACTGGCCTCTATGGGCATCAATAGCGCCAGAACATCCGCTGGACGAATCTTGCTGATGTCTATGTGACCCAGTGCCGGATAGGCGAAACGCACCAGACGCGATTCCAGACGAACCGCCGTTGCTGGTGTTAAAACCTCTTTTTGCTTTTTCAGCCATTCCATGCTGATCGACTGAAAGGTATTGCTTGGTACTGCCCCTTGCTGGTTGAGGAGAGCCTTCACCTTTTCCTCTTTCCTTATTGCCCCAGGATCCATCCCTTCGCGAAGCAGTTTGCGGGCGCCCTCCCTTTTCTCTCTTGCGGCGCTCAGAGAGATTTCTGGATAAGACCCGAACGACAGTAATTTTTGTTTCCCTGCATATCGATAGGCCATGCGCCAAAGTTTGGAGCTAGGCGTCACATAGAGAAAGAGCCCCTTTTCGTCAGCAAGCTTGTAGGGTTTGTCTTTGGGCTTGGCGCTGCGGACACGGGTATCGGATAGGGACATGATGGTATGGTTGGCTCCATGCGGAAAATACCCACAATCATACCCACAACTGTACCCGGATGCACACGAACCGGAGCGAACCGCGACGAACGGAAAACCCGCCAAGTCATTAAAAGAAAAGGCGTTCGTGAACTTCCACGAACGCCTACGAACTAAATAATGGTACCGAGAGTCGGACTCGAACCGACACGATGTCACCACCACCGGATTTTGAGTCCGGCGCGTCTACCAGTTCCGCCATCCCGGCAAAATACCAAGCCGTATAATAAATCGTCTGGCCGCCCCAGGCAAGACGCATCGGACTCACCCGGTAGGCGGAAAACCGAGACGCCGTGCTGCGCCTCACCAACCCCATGGGCCCCACGGCCCCCAAGGCCCCCACGGTCCCCAGGGTCCGCCGTACCAACCACCGTTGATAAACACCGCACTCGTAGCGGGTTGCGGTACCTCCACCGGCCATAAATAC
>JAPTWR010000072.1:808-1952 GCA_028065135.1 Acidithiobacillus sp. | reverse complement strand
GGTGCTGGCTTGCAGTTGGGGATAGGGATAATCATACCCGCCGACCTTTTCCACTTGCACCCCGGTCACGGTACCAATAAAGGTAAGCTCCCGTCCCGCCGCATAGAGCACCGGGTCGTAGAACCCAGGCGCACAGGCAATAAACCGCCCTTCATCCGATTTTTCCCCGCCCTTGTAAGGCCGTCCATCCTGACGCAGCGGCAGCGCCATTACCGTAAAGCACGTCTCCTGAGCCTTCGGCTGCGCTTTGATGAGTGTGCCGCCCCAACGCACCAGCTTGCCGTTTTCCGCCCCTGTTTGCGCCTGACGCGGCGTAACGGACGGGAACTGCCCGCTCACCGGCGTTACCGTCGCGCACCCCCCCAGAGCCAGCGCTACGATCATACCCGTCAAGACCTTCGATATGTTCATTTCACCCTCCTGAGCATCGCCATCGTTGACCGGTAAGCACCTTAGTATAGACCATCTTTCCGGGCACATTGCTGCGTAAAACCAAGCGCATGTGGGATGCCCCCACCGGAACGGTCATGCGCTCCAGGACAATTCCGCGCAGAGCCCACCGCCGACATCGTTGAAGAGGCGCAGGCGCATTCCCTGTGCCTCTGCGAGCTGACGGGCGATGGCGAGACCCAGGCCGCTGCCCTCCCCATGTCCCCGGGCGTCATCCAGGCGGATAAAAGGCTCAAAAACAGTCTCTAGATCCGCCTCCGGAACCCCTGGCCCCTCATCGCAAAGGCGCAACTGGGTGCGTCCCTGAGTTTTCTGGAACTCCGCCCTCACCCTCCCGCCGCCGTAACGCAGCGCATTGTCCAGCAAGTTGGACAGCAAGCGGCGCAGTGCCTCCCGATCCCCCCGGAAGGGGTAACGGCGCGGCAAAGTCGCCTGCCAGTGACCGCCCTCTCTTTCGAAATCCGCCCCCACCTCCGCCAGCAACACCATCAGATCAAAATCCGCGACCTTCGCCGACATACCGCGCCCCAACGCCAGTGATTGGGCCAGTAGCGCATCCATCCGCTCGATATCCTGCAGCATACCTTCCCGCAGGTGCTGCGGAGTGTTGTCCGGCAGCAGCTCCCAGGCCATGCGCAGACGCGCCAGCGGCGAACGCAGATCATGGGAAATCCCGGTCAGCAGCAACGACTGA
>JAPTWR010000072.1:0-798 GCA_028065135.1 Acidithiobacillus sp. | reverse complement strand
CAGAGGGGCCTTCAGCGATCCGCGCAAGGCTTTCGAAATCACCTCCAAAGGCCGCAAGACCCGGCGTACCAGAATCATGGTCAGTACCAACAATGCCAGCGTGGAAAAAACGATCACAAAAATCATGGCAACGGGGAGGGAGGAAACCAGGCGTCGACGATCAAAATATACCCAAATCTTGTGTCCGCCGATGGGAACGGGTACCCAGAAGGTATGGGTACTTCCTCCCAGTACATACACCGTAGCGGGCGCACCCAGGCGTCGGGAGAGTGCCCGGCTCAGCAGCCAGCTATAGACGTGACCATGGGTATGGGATACCGAACGGTCCAGATGTTTGGCAATTTCCATTCCGTTATCTGCCCACAAACTGGTCAAGAAAGCAGGACGATCTTCTGGCGACAGTTCGGTATAGGTTTTCGCGCTGATCACAATCAATCCCGCGAGATCCTCCGCTGAACGTTCGGCCAAGGGATACAGCACCGTGGCAACGACAATCAACAGCGTCAGAACCTGCAGAACGACGATACCCAGCCCCAGGGTCCACGCCGTCTGGGAAAACAATCTGCGCCCACCCTGCGAACTCATGAGGACGGAGTGAAGCGGTATCCGGCGCCACGCTCGGTCTGCAAAAAGCGGGGTTGCCGGGGATTTTCTTCGATCACCTTGCGCAGACGCGTCACCCGCACGTCAATACTGCGATCAAAACGGCCGTCCTCCTCCCCACCCAGCAATTGCAGCAACAAATCGCGGCTGAGTATTCGGCGTGGTCGTTGTGCAAAGACCAGGAGCAGATCCATC
>JAPTWR010000115.1 GCA_028065135.1 Acidithiobacillus sp. | reverse complement strand
AGCGCAACTTTCGTCTGCACCTGCAAGAGATCGCCAAGAAGAAACTGTCCGATATCGAACGTCAGCATATTCGCGCTCTGCACCGGAAGGTCAGCACGGGAGCCGGAATCTATCAGGGCAATCGTGTATTGGCCTTGGTCCGTGCCGTGTTCAATTTCGGAATCAACACACTGGATATTCCGCGACTGGGCAATCCGGCTGCTGGCCTCAAGATGAACCGAGAGGAAAGTCGGGATCGTCGCCTGCACCCCGATGAAATGCCAAGATTCTTTGAGGCACTGGCCGCCGAGGAAAGTCCGGACGTGCGCGATTATGTCATGCTGTCCCTGCTGACCGGGGCACGTCGGTCCAACGTGCTGGCGATGCATTGGAAGGAGATCAATCTAGAGCGCAAAACGTGGACCATTCCTGGCTCCAAGGCAAAGGCTGGCGATAGCATTGCCGTACCTCTCACCGACGCCGCCATAGATGTGCTGCAGTCCCGCGCAGAGACATCCGGGGCGCAGGGGTGGGTATTTCCTGGGCCTGGCAAGACCGGCCATCTCGTAGAACCCAAAAAGGGCTGGAAACGGCTATTGCAGCGGGCAGGCATTGATGACCTACGCATCCACGACTTGCGCCGTTCGCTTGCGTCCTTTCAGATTGATGCGGGGGTATCTCTGGCTGTCATAGGCAAGGGGCTGGGACACCACTCGCAGCAAACGACCGCCGTCTATGCAAGGTTGGCGCAAGACCCCGTTGCCGATGCCTGGCAGAGAGGCACCGACGCCATTCTGGTGGCTGCCGGAGTCAAAAAACCTGTCGAGGTCACGCCGATGAAAAAATTGCCTAGCCATCGCAAAAACGCTATATTATGAAGTGGGTCACGGAGACACTTGACCAGCGTGTTGATGATGAACTCAACGCCCTGCCGTCCGCGTTGCGCGCACGTCTATTGCGGATAGTGGAGTTGATTGAGCAGGTGGGCCTAGAGCAGGTCCACGAGCCACATATCAAACACCTGGAGGGCAAGCTCTGGGAAATACGCGCCAAGGCGCCGGACGGGATTGCCAGAGCGATATATGTCACTGCAACAGGGAGACGGCTGGTCATCCTGCATGCTTTTGTCAAGAAAGCGCAGAAGACCCCCAAGCGGGCCATAGAGATGGCACGGCAACGCGCCAAGGAGGTTTTGCAATGAGCCGCTTATCGGAACTGAAAGAGCAATGGATGAAAGACCCCGCGTTCAAAGCGGAATACGACGCGCTGGAGGATGAGTTCAGCCTCGCTCGCGAGTTGATCGAAGCCCGGACCCGCGCTGGGCTGTCGCAAGCAGAATTGGCGCAACGCATGGGTACCACCCAATCGGCTATTGCCCGTCTGGAAAGTGGCAAATCCCCGCCATCTATGCGAACCATTGCGCGGATCGCCGCCGCTACTGGAAGCCGCGCCATTGTGCGGCTGGAGCCACGCTCTTGAATGAACGCATAGCAGACGTGCCGAACACCGAGGGCACGTCAACCTTGCGACTCATGGGCTGGCGCATTATATCGGTTCCTCTTGGATGACACCCCTGCCTAGCCCATGCCAGCGCGAAGGTCCACGCCGCCTGGAAAACTGCAGGTGGTGGCTATCGCATCCATTGGCCGGAGATTGATGAGGACTTGAGCACCTAGGGAATGCTGAGAGGGGTACCCGCACTGCGAGGAAGAACAGAATAACCAATTGTTGCCATGCCCTGGTCTGACCCCCGAAAAAATGAGGCCTTGCCGGCCTTGGGGATGACACCTATTCCGCAGGAGGTAGAGATTATGTCGGTACAATTGCCAGAACCAGATTATTACACCGTTGAGGAAGTAATCGATAGGTGGTCGGTATCGATCGACTTCCTTTTGCGATTGGCAACGGAAAACAAAATTGAGATTTGCGCCCGTCTCCAAACACCACTAAAAACCATAGTGTTAGATAAGCTTGACAACACACTGCTCACCTATGAGCGCGCAGTTGAGCTAGGGCTGCTCCATGCTTCAGACTCAGCGGATGGAAAAATAGAACGAAAACTGTGGGATAGCACGTGGTATATGATGGCCGGGACAACGTTCAAACTAAGCAGAGTAGAAGCCTTGCATCTTCTCGATGGGGAAAAAGAGGTCGTTCCGGACCACTTAATACTTCGCTCGCTAACTGGATACGACGATCTTCCAGAATGGGTTGGTGGTCTAATATTTACCGGATTTAGCGGTTTTGAGCGCGCTACTTTCCTCGGCATTGTCTCTTGGAAGAGGGACGTCGATAACGGGATGTTATTGCCACGTGTCACCAGAGATGACTTGGTGATCCTGTCCGAAGAAATCAGGCGGATAGAGACCCTTCATCTGGCAGCCGAGCAAGCCGTCGCTAAGGATGTGCTGGGCGGAAAGGCGGTAACCAGCCGCCGGATATTGTTGAGCGTCGTCAATGCGCTCTGTATCAAAGCGGGCATTGATCCGAAGGGGAGGAGCGCCACCAGTGAAATCATGACGCTCTTGGACCTGCAAGGCACCCCTGCATCTGAGCACACCATCCGGGACGCCATGAAAGAAATTCCCGAAGCCATCAAAGTTCGCAAAACAGCAAACAGCAAATAGAGCTATTTGCCGCATCGGGAGAATGGCTCCCCCGATCCTAGCCTCACGTTATCCGCAACTGTGAGGCAACTTCCATGCAGAGCAATTTTGAATCTGTGGCCCCGATTGTCGCAGAGATTGGCCGTACCCTGGGCTACCCACCTGAAGCTATCCCCTTACAAATCAACGAAAAGCTTGCTTCTGAAGTGTTGGGCGTCAAAGTCTCTACTTTGACTAACTGGCGCACCACTGGGCGTTATAACTTGCCCTACATAAAAGTTGGCCGATTGGTGCGTTATCGTGTGGAAGATCTTGCCGCTTGGATTGCTAAGCGCCGACAAGGCGCAGACAGCTGATCCAATGGCCTCAGACATCATCGAGCAATTTACTCAGGCCCTGGCTGAAGGCGGCATCGAGCTTGCCAATGGCGAGCGCATTATTCCAGATGGGAAACTGCACCGGATCCGCCTCGCCACTGACAAGGCAGGACAGCGGACAGGTTGGTATCGCCTGCACCTCGACCCGCCACCTGCTGGTGTTGCTGGTGATTGGCGGACTGGTTGCCGAGTGAAGTGGTGCAGCAAGCGCCCAGAACGCCTCAGTCCAGCCGAGCGGGATACACTGCGCCGCCGTATTAAGCGCGAACAGGCCGAGCGAGAGGCCGCGGAACGGGCGCGGCACAGAGAAGCCGCACAGAGGGGCGCGTGGGTATGGAATCATGCCCAGCCTGCAAGCTCTGCCCATGCCTACCTGCAACGCAAACACCTTGCCCCGGGCATTGCGCGGCAACGTGGAGTCTCTCTGGTTTTGCCGGTGGTAGACCTCGCCGGGTACCTGCGAGGAGTGCAATACATACAACCGGATGGCACAAAGCGATTCATTGCGGGCATGAAAAAGGCCGGTGGCTATATTCCAGTGGCAGCAAGGCCGGACGGCAGTCGCCCGCTTTGGATTTGTGAGGGCTGGGGCACCGCCTGTGCTTTGCAGATCGTGCGCACGGAAGTGTGCTGCATTGCTGGCCTTGACGCGGGGAACCTCGCCAGCGTAGCTCTAACAGCCCGCTCCAAATGGCCTGCGTTGGATCTTGTGATCTGCCCGGATTTTGATGCTGTTGGCCGCCGAAAAGGGCAGGAAGCGGCGGAGAAGGCCCGTGCTCACCTCCTGCCACCACCTGCCGAGATTCCAGAAGGCTGTACCGATTGGCTGGACTTGCTGAACACCAAGCGGCAGGGGGTGGAACGTGCTTAATCCAAAAGATTGGGACGCCGTGCCCCCTTATGGTTCCGACAAGGAACTCCCCGCCGCGCCTACTGCCGGCGCTCAAATACCGGAGCCGCAGGCAGCCCGCCCGCCATTGTTTACCGCGATAGGTGAACTGCTGGCCCACCCCCGCCCTATCGATTGGCTTGTGCGTGGTTGGCTGGAACGAAACACCACTGCCGCGCTGATAGCAGAGCCGGGACGAGGCAAATCGTTTGTTGCCCTGGATATGGCCTGCTGCGTGGCGCTTGGCAAGCCTTGGCACGGCATCCGTACCAAGCAAGCTCGCGTGCTGTTTTTGGCAGGTGAGGGACAGGCCGCCATGGTACGCCGGGCCTGCGCTTGGGGCATTGTGTATGACGACTTGAGCGCGGCACCTCTGCACTTGAGCAGCGGGGGCGTGGCGCTGAATGACAAGGACGCCCTGGCATTCATACAAGCCGAAATCGACGCGATGCCAGAACCACCCGGGTTGGTGATTGTGGATACTTTGCAGCGTGGGCTATCTGGTGACGAAAACAGCGCCGAGGCCATGGGAGGATTTGTCGCCGCGCTGGATAGCTTGCGGCAGAAATATCACTGCACGTGCCTGGTAATTCACCACCCCAGTAAAACCACCCCAGGTGAGCCACGCGGCCATTCCTCACTCAAGGGCGCAATCGACACCATGGCAGTGCTGGAACCGCGAGAGGGTGGCGTTATCGCCCTGATAAACCCCAAGCAGCGTGGGGGCGATACTGCCCGGCCTCTAGCCTTCCAATTCCGCACAGTAGAGCTTCCCCAGGCTTGGGCGGACGAGGACGGCACCCCCACCGAAAGCGCGGTATTAGTGGCCTGCGACTTGCCCCAGGTATCCACCAAGCCAGAAAAGGGATTGGGCGACAAGCAAAGGCTGGCGTTGTCCATTCTCAAGCGATTGATTGCCGAACATGAGCGCAACCTTGCACAAGGTGGCAGGGACACGAAAGCCGCCAAAGTGGAACTGTCCGAGTGGCGCAAGGCCGCCAAAGAGGAAGGGCTGGCCATTCACAACTTCTCGCGCTGGATAGCTGCTCTCGAGGACAGACGATTAATCACCATAGACGGGATTTTTGTCTCTCTGTCCGATTCCTCACATTCCTCATTTGAGGAAAACGAGGAAAGCTCTGTTGTTGCTCCTCACTCTCCTCATTTGCCTTTAGGCATGAGGGGAGTGAGGAACGAGGCGACGAGCGAGGACGAGGAGGGCGACTATGAAGAGTTCTGATTCTCTTTTGGCGGAACTCAGGAGCCTGGGCCTCGCCCTCACCGTTAAGGGCGACCGCTTCATGGTTCGGCCTTCTGGATTGCTCACCGACGAACTGCGGCAGGCAATCCGGGAGCACCGTTCCGCTATTCTTTCTTTGGTGGCATCAGAGCGCATGGAACAGTCCGAAAATCGCACGGCTGCCATCCATGCTGAGAATGGCAAACAGCGGTCAGCTATGACCCGGAAATTGGAATCTTTACACTGCTGTAGCTGCGGAAATTTCTGGCCCATGTCGCAAGATATAGGCGACTCTGCATATGGCCTTGGCCGTTGCGCTCTCACGCGTAGCGGACTGTCACCCGATGGAAGCGCATGCTGGCCAAGAGCGATGCGAAAATGCTCCCACTTCAACTCAGACGAGATAAACTCGCGAGGAGGAGAGCGATGAGATCCTCGCACCTTGATCCCGCCGACTTGTGGTTGCTCCAGAACGACCCGCAACTTGTCAAGACGACTCCGCAGGCGCTTGTAAATCGCCGCATAAGGCAGCAGCACGCCCAGGGCGGGGAATTGCTGGAGGACTTGGCAACAGAAGCATCCTTACAGCCTTTGGATGTAGCCAATCCTGACGTGGATAGACTCGTTCGGCTCGCTCCCCCCACACTCCGCAAGCTAGTGGCCTTACGCATAGAGTTCCCGAGTGCAAGCCAAGCACAACTCGCCAGGATGATGGGCTGCTCCCGGCAGGCGGTAAACAAGAAACGCCGGCGGCTGTTGGCCTACCTTGAGGCCATCGCGGCATCCCCTATAACCGCAAGATCTGGATCAGTCACCGAAGCACCCTATTTTATGGAGCCCAATGGACAACTTGCCTGGGACTTCGTAGATTACAAGTGAAAGCGTTATGGCACTTGCTTTCCGGGGCGAATTACCCACATTGAGCGAGCTATGTGAGAACTATCGGCATTGTTTTTGCGCATAGAGCTGATGATAGGGGCGTCCATGCCTATTGCTGCTGTAAAGACTGGCCACGCGGTTATTCAGCAGAGAACACACCAATGATAGGAACGCAGCGAAAGCTGCCACTCGGTACTCTGATCATTTTCCTGTTGACAAATCCCGGCTGTCTATTGCCGATAAGTCCCGATAACATTAACCAATAGACACCATGCAAGCTGTACATTTTTCTGCACATTGCCTGAGCCAGGTATTTCTGTTTTTAAAAAATGGCTCTTAACGTTCAATTTGTTTCACAATCGCTTTAACCGCGAATTCGATTGGCGATATCAGATCGCTATTCAATTTTTTTATATCACTCGTTGTACAATATTCGACAGAATTTGCGATCAGGGCACCTGGGTACCAGTTCCCCGTGCGCGGAAAAGAAAACTTCCCCAACTTTTCAGCCAGTTGATCACGATTTAAATTTAGCGCTTTTCCGCTACTCCAAAACCACGGTGTGGCTATACATTTTCCCTGGGTTGATGAAAACAAAAAACCAACCTCGAACAATAATTTGTCATCTTTGGATCTGAATTGCCACAGATGGACTCCTTCGATAATTATGATCCGCTTCTTACTTTTTACATTGTATCTCTCCCCAGCCAGGTTTTTCAGAATTTCTTGAAATGGGTTGACGACCTGATCAAAAAAACATCGCGCCGCGAGACGATACACTTTTTGGGCCTCGTGAAGGAGGATCTGCCGATCTTTGGCTTCTTGAACAATAGCCTGCATCGACTCGGTAAAGGCTGTGTCCTCGCTATCGCCTCTCTTCATGAACTCCATCTCAGGAGCGTAGTCTAGGTAAATCGCAAATGCGCCTTCGGGTTTCATAGTGAAGCTTCGAGCTCAAGGAGTTGAAAGTAGGGCAATGTGTCTAGGGAATCCCAATAAATTCCTGCATATTCTTTGATGATGCCGGATAGGTAAAGCCGGAGCCACTCGAATCCCGCCGCGAGACGATGGTTTTTGTTGGCCTCCTGCCAGAGTATCTTCGCCAAACGGGTATAGGAGAGAGGTAGCCACTGCTTGTGATTACGCGTACTGTGCGCGTGCCGGCCATCCGGTGTGAGGAAAATCCCATAGTCCTGGCCAGCAGTTTTACTGCGCCAGTGCGCGCGATCCTGTTCGTAGCGTCCCAACTGCTTAATACCTTCCTGTGTCGTCCATTTTGACTTCGCCTCGATCCATAACCCCCAGATCTTGGGAGTGGATCCTGTCGTGCCGCCGGTAGCGAATATGTCGACTCGCCCGACCCCATCGCGCAAGGAGTACTCGGGGGTCACCCGGACTTCGGTCACATCAGGGATGTTGGCTCCAGCTTCATTCAGCAAAGCGTGAAGCATAGCCGTTCCGAATCCGTGCGGCTTGCTTGGGTCGAGAAGCCAAGCTAGCATTTTGGTGTGAGTCGTTTCGTGCAATTGTGCGATAGACAAATCGCCCAGAAGCCCGAAAGGCATGGCGAAAGGGTGATCCTTAGGCAGGTTACATGCGATGGTTTCAGCTTTCTTCGCGAACAGGTCGCGCAGTTCTTTTAACCGTGGCACTAGGTTACCGGTAGTAGCGAGGGGGATTTCAGAACCGTCTCCACTATTGCAAAGCAGCTTGTAGAGTTGTTTGAGGCGGGCCTGATTAGTCCCGTGGGTGGTTAGATAGTCATCCACAATGCTGGTTTCTCGTAGCTTTTCGTGACGCATTTTGCTCCCACTGTTTGGACCTTAAACAGAAAAACTAGCAGACCACTCTCTGCACTATATTCGGTTACTAAGTGTAGTCTGGCTATCAGCTCACCTCAAAGAATTTGGACGCCGCCAGTGCGAGGGCAGAGTGTCCTTCTAGCCGATCAGCAAGACCAGGAATGAGCATATTTCTGCCGCGTATTGCCCCCAGCAGTTGCCCTGCAATAGCCCCCACCGAATCCGCATCCCCTGGATGGTTGGATGCCTGAAGGATACCTGTCGTAAAGTCTGGTGCTGCCAAGCCGAGATATACTACGATCGCAAGTATCTCCTCGGCCACCCATCCCGCTCCCAGCTCGGGGATTGCAAGTTCCCATGGAAGCCTCTTCTCTGCAAGCTTCCGCACGATAATGATCGAGTTCCGGACTCGTGCACCAATGCCCCCAAGCTTTTCGAGGAACGGCAGTGTTTCCGTTAGCGCACCGTCGAGCGATACCCCCAGGGTTACTTGGCGGATCAACACGGCAAAGAAGCCCGCCGTCAGGTAGCCACATGGATTCCCGTGGGTCAGTTGTGCCGCTTGGCTGGCTACGGTGAACGTTCGGCGGATCTCCCAGTCTTCAGCGTGCATAGCTGCCCAGAAACCGATGGGTGCTACTCGCATCAGCCCGCCACAGCCTTTACTATCATTAACGACAGGCATTCCCAGATCGGTCGCCTCCATCAAGGCGCGCAGGCAGGTACGTCCTGGCCCCATACGCTGATGCAGAATCGGCTCGTCGAGCAAGAAGCCCTCGTGGAGGTAGGTATCGGATGGAATGCGACTAGGTAGTTTCTGGGTGGCAAGCCAGCGCAGATAGGCCTTGTGCAGGGCTACCAATAAAGGTTCCCGGGTTTTAACGTGGAGGATGAGGGCCTCTGCCGTGAACAAGGTCATCTGGGTATCGTCGGTAAACCGGCCCATGCCGTCGGGATAGACAAAATTTTGTACTCCAGAGGGTCCCCAACGCTGAAGGCGCTCCTCTTTGGACAAAAACTCCAGGGGTTCCCCCAGCGCATCGCCGATGGCGCCTCCCAGAAACCCGCCCCAGATGCGATCGGCTATGTCGATGGTCATGAAATATCTGCTATTGGAGTGGGCATGTTTGGTCGGGTCTCTCGGAGGCGTCGAGTATAGTATCCTGCCATGGTTGCAGTCGTTTCCCGAAGCGATTCTACTAAATCGCCAGGAGCCAGGACTCTCAGGCCCGTGCCGAAGCTCAGAATCCACCAGCGAAGAGCCTCGGAGTCCTCGACTTCCGATCGAAAGGTTACCCAAGTCCGTCCGCGCGACTCGATCATCTGATGGGCTCCGATCGGGCGCTCTTCTAACAGATGGGCAATCTCCCGCTTGGCTTGAACCCTCAGAGTAATCGTGGAGCCCGCGTCGGCAAAGCGGAGATTGCTTTTGGCGAAGGCCTTCACGGAAAAATCCGCTGGCATCTCCTGGGCCGGTTCCTTCTGTCGTCGTACTTTGCTCATGCGATGACTGGCATAGAGTAACGGAGTCTCCCGCCCGTGGTGGTAGGCGACTAGGTACAGGGTGCCCTCTTGGAGTACAACACCCCAAGGGCTGACACGGTGTTTTTTACTATCCGCTTGTCCCTGTGCGTGGTAAATGAAGACCAGCTGACAACGGCCTTCCAGAGCTTCGAGGATCTGCGACAAGGTCCAGTCCGGTAGGTAGGGCGGCGATTGCACACTGGAGGACAGCACGGTCACGTGACGACGCCAATCGCCCAAGGAGGATTCGGCCAAGGCTCGCTCCGCATTCCGTTGGTAGCGCTCCCAGTTTTCCAACAAAGCGGGCGGAAAAATCGGTCGAAGCGTCTCATGAGCCAAGAGCAAGGCCAGTGCCGTCAGGCTATCCATCCGTGGAATTTGAATGCTTTCCCGATCCGCCTGCCAGAACCATCCCTGAGGCCGAGACGCATCCGTAGTTATTGGAAAGAATCGACTGAGCCAATGGAGGTCCCGCTCGATGGTGCGCCGGGTGGTCTCAATTCCCTGTTGCGAGAGGGTGCGTTGTAGCTGGCCCACGCTCCGTCGGGCGTGTCGACCGCTGGAGAGTTGCTGCAGTATCTGGAAGCGGCGGAAAAACTGGCTTTCTTCACGCACGGGAAAGCGACTCCTGACCGTTTGTATGCGACCGTTATGGTCGCGTTCTTCGGTCAGTATAGCACCCAGGAAATCGCAGGAGAGTAGATCATGGCTAGGAAACCCGCAGCACATACCGTGCAAGACGACGACTGGGATCTCGAAGAGGATATCTCCTTTTGGCCCACCTGGGAGGTAGAACCGGATCCCTTGGAATCGTGGGCCCGGTATTGGGGGCTGCGCATCCTCCGTCTACGGGGCCGACAGATGGGCGCTCATTGGTGGTTGATTCGTGATCGTCAGCTCATGACTCTACTGGACTGGACGGAGGAGGAGTACAACGAAGCCACGGTTACCCGCAAAATGCGCCGGGTTCTGGAGGCTCTTCGGGACCTGCCGAAACCGGAGGAGCGGGGGTCACCCATTTTTCTGAATGTCGCCCGCTTGGCGGCCCGTCTGGAGCTCAACGTGACAGAGCAGCGTATCCTCCTCCTCGCTGCTTTGGCCGAGACCTACGATGTCTTGGAGGCCGTGCTCGACGAGCTCGACGATTGGACTCTGGATCGAGTTGCCGTGCTCTTCGCGGAGGCCCTCGAACTCGATACGACGCAAGTCCACCGAGCCCTGCTGCCCAACTCGGTCTTGCGCAGCTGCGGTCTGCTGCAAAGTCCGCACGAGAAGGAACTCCGCCTGATGCCGGGTATGGCCTCTTTGCTGTTGCAGGAGCATGAGAACGACGACGCTCTTTTCGCACCCCTGTTTCATCCCTTGCCGGCCAGCCTCCTGACCGTGGAAGACTTTCCCCATCTCGCAGCACACAGCGAGCGCCTCATGGCGATCCTGGAGGGGGCTTGGCGGGAACGGGAGCCTGGCGTACATATCCTACTCCACGGTGCGCCCGGCACAGGCAAGACCGAGTACGCGCTGGCCTTGGCCAAGGCACTGGATGCGGCTATGGTCGAGGTTCGTAGCCAGGACGTCGAACAAAATCCCATCGAAGGCGACGACCGCTTCCGAGCTTACGCGCTCAGCCAACAGGCCCTTGGGCGCCAACCCCGCAGTATGATCCTTTTTGACGAAGTGGAAGACGTGTTCGTGACATCCTTGCTCCCCTGGGCGCCCAGAGTGGGCGCCCACAAGGGCTGGACCAATCGACTGCTGGAGCGGGCTAAGGTGCCCACCATTTGGATCTCCAACTCCATCGACGCCATTGATCCCGCCTACCGGCGGCGCATGATCTACGAGCTGGAGTTCACGGCACCGCCGAAGGCTGTCCGTCAGCAAATCATTGCCCAACAGTTGCAGGGCCTAGCGATACCTGAGGAGCACATTACACGGTGGGCGAAGGAGGCGAGCCTCACGTCAGGGGCCGTGCAGCAGGCGGCACGCGCACTGAGACTGATGGGCACTGCGGCGGATTCGGTGCCCAGCCAGGTCCTGGAAACGCTGTTGGAACAACGTGGGCACACGTTTTCACGCGAACCCGTGCTAGCGTTTGATATCGGTCTGCTGGAATGTGACCAGGACTTGTCAACATTACTACAACAGCTTCGGCATTTGCCCGACGCAAGACTTCTACTCCACGGACCATCAGGAACCGGCAAAACCGCTTTCGCCAAACACGTAGCCGAGGCCCTAGGCAAGGAGATGCATCAATTCTTGGCCTCCGATATTCTAGGGCGATATGTGGGCGAGACGGAGCAAAACATCGCTGCCGCCTTCCGCCACGCGAGAGGAGGAGTACTTTTCTTAGACGAGGCGGATAGCTTCCTTTCCTCCAGAGAGTTCGCCTCGCACCCATGGGAAATCTCGGCGATCAATGAGCTCCTGCAACAGATGGATTCCTTCCGAGGGACGCTGATCATGGCAACAAACCTGGTTCGCACTTTGGATAGTGCGGTGTTTCGGCGGTTTGATTGGATGCTTGCGTTCGCGATCCCGAACCGACAAAGACAGGAGCGTATTCTCGACCATCTATTGCGATCCTTATCGGTCCCAATTGAAGATGTTGATCCTCAGGTTATTTCGGAAAAGATCTCGCCCCTCACCCTGACCGTTGCCAGCACAGTCTATCGGCGGTTGAAACGGCAACCTAACATGAACATTAGGACGTTTTCAGATACCCTGGTTTCTGCGTGCGCAAACAAAACCTGTGACAGTTATCGAAAAGTGGGATTTTAAGTATTAAGCAGCTTTTTCTCTTGCCAACAGAAGGAGAGTATCATGATTACGCAGATTGATTCGGTAGATGTGACTTGGATCGTCAAGGCCGATATGAAGGCCTCATTCTATCGAGGGGGCGCCATTACTGTAAGTAACCAAGAAAACGGAAAACAGATCATTCGTTTCAGTCTAAAAAATGTAAGAGATCCCGGAGAGGACCAATTCCAGGTGATCTTCACCTTGCAGGAAGATGAAAAGAGATTCTTTTTTCAAGCGGATTGCTACGATAATCCGGAAGAGCAATATCCTTTGCGTTTGCTGCGATCCGATGAAGGGGATGAAATTTTATTTATCTGCGACGACGAGGGAGAGCAAATATTTTTCTCTCTTTGCTAAATAGGCACACATGGGTCACGATGCCTGTCATAATAATCGCACAGGCATCGCGATCAAAAAAAGAAACTACAAGGGGGTCGACTTGATACAGAATGTGCGGATTTTAATAAACTCTGAGAAAGCCGACAATTGTTCAGGCCCCGTACATGATCTGGCGCATTATTGCGGCGCTACCCAACTACTCGAAAGACGTGACTAAACGTTCGCTCTCCGTCTTTTCTCGCCCTTTGAGATCGCTTCAATCTCACAATATCAGCAAGTCTCGGTCACAGGACCCAATGTCAGTATAAAGTTGCAGCTTCCACAATAGCTTGTGGGTGGTGATTGTCGCCCGCGCACGCTTGCCGGCGGCCAATCACTGAATCGGCTAAAACATGAAAGGCCTGGCAGGGAGCGAGCCTAACCGACGAGGACTGAACTCGATGGTACAGGTTCAAGATCGCGGTGGCGCCTTGGTGAGCACACACACATAGTCTGGGCCAGACTGATGGCAATACCGCTGACCATTGGTGTACTGCTGAATGGGTTCCGGTGTGATCCGATCGGTGGCGTGCAGGTAGATGTCATTGGCGATCCAGCCGGCCAAGATGAGCAGAACAATTACCATACCGGTGGCAGCGTAAGACCAGTTGAGATCCGCCCGCACAGCCGCCTGGGCAGCTCTCCTCGCCTCGTCGGTGAAGGTGGCCAGCGCTTCTTGCTTTGCACCCTGTATGTAGTGTTGCACGGCCTCTCCCGAGAGCCTGGATGCAAGCGCTTGCTCTGCTTTCTCCAGCTTGAGGCTACCGCTCTGCAAGGCATTTTCCAGAGTGCTTTTACCTTTCGACATCGACTGGTCAAGCAAGGGCTCCACCTCCGCGTAAAAGTTCCGAGCGAATTTTCTCCCGCCCGCCTCGAGCCGCGACACAAAGGCATCGGACTGCCCGGCAATACTCGCCGTAACCTCGTTGGCTGCCCGATTCGCTCCTTGAAAGATAATTTCGGGGATTTTGGATACCTGCGCCGAGAGATCGGTTGCCGCCCCAATGGACACGGTCGCCGCCTGGTAGGAGATCCTTGTCGCAAGCACCGCGCCCCAGAAGGGATCGTCGGGACCAATCCGAAAGCGGGTTGACCAACCGATGAATGCGCTGACGTCATCTGCATTGATGCCCTTCACCGCCTGCGGCATGGGTTCCGTGCTGGGCGTCTTCTTTTCGTTCGCCACCTTCATGATTCATTCCCCCTCTATCAATGGGATCACAGACTCTTGCCAGGATTTTCGTAGCCAGTTCTTGATGATCTGCCGTTCTACAATAAACAAAGGGCTCTCTGGACCAGCCAGCGAAGCAAACGATCTGCCCTGGTATTCCTTGACCTTCGCCCCAACCCGGGAAGCCAGTTCCGGGATTTCTCCGGTCAAACCGCCCGAAGCGATCCAGGCATCCTTGTATTGCGGAACAGTGAACCAGTAATAATCCCGGTCGTAATCCGACTCGTGACGATTGACGACGGCGATTTTGCGATCCGCTGCCTGGCAAATCATGGATTCGTTCGCGAGGGTAGCGCTGCTGGATTCCCGCCCGATCATCCACGCTACGCAGATTTGAAACCCCAACTCCCGCGCAACCGGTACAATCAGCTCCGCGTAGGAGTCAAGGGCCTTGTGCGCATTAGCCGGCGCGTTCATCACCACAAAATCGCTGTCGAGCGCTTCCAGGTGACCAAACAGGGTTGCGATCGCATTCTCGGCATCCTTGCCGCTTTTATCCAAATTTACCGACAACACGGAGACCACATTTTCGTACCGTTCCTTCACATCCCCGATTTTGGTATCGCCCTCCACAATCGCGGCGTTCCGTCCCGAGAGCAATCCAAATTCTACTGCAAGCATGGAAAAGATGCTTTTTCCAACGCCGCCCTTGTCGCCATGGCTAATTACCAGATGTTTCATGGAAACCTCCTTTACAGTTTATCCAAATCAATGGAGAGCGATTTACGGGGTTCATGTGGCCCTGTTGTGTTTTGGATTTGGGGTAGGCCCACAGGCTTTGGCGCCATACCGGGCAAGGGCCGTTGCTCGACCCATAGTCGCCCGTCGTCCACCCCTTTGCGTGCTCGTCGGACCGCATTTCCGAAACAAATTGGCGATCCGAAACGCGCGTCTATGGCCGCTTCCACCAGTGCACAAATATCCTTCCACGATTCGCCGGCCCGGTGCGCCGCCTCGATGGCTTCGAGGTATGGAAGCACCTTTGCAGTGAGCGTTCGCGCCATACCGTGTCCTCCTCAAAGAGGCATCAGCGCCCTGTGCCTGATTTGCGCCTCTTGCCCATAGCTGGCGGAATGTCAACCGAAAACACGTTTTGGTTTTGGGTTGACACGGAGTGACACGGAAATAACCCACAAAGGAAAGCTATTCACACGCTTTGCCGAGCACATATTGCACCTATACGTTTATTCTCGTTTGTTTACGCTCACCCTTCTGGCTGGGCTTTTAACCGCACAAACGCACCCTGTTGGGTACGCTCCGCTTGCGTTTGTGCTGCCGAGCCAGTTCGCCGATCCGCCGTGCCGATTCCGGCGTCGTTGACATGCTGACTGACACCGACTGGCCGACGGTTCTGGAACCCGGGGATCGGGTGTCCCCGTGGTGTTGGCAGTTAGCGGGTCATTCCCTGGTCTCGCGCTTGGCTGCGTTTCTGTTCGGCAGACCAGAAGATTCGCTCTTTTTTCAGAATGTCGCGGTGGCGTTTTTCTTCTGCGCGTGCACGTTGGAAAGATAGGACTTCCCGGTTTTCTTGTCTGAGTGCCTGGATAGTACCGCGCATGGCCGCATCCCGCGCAGATTCCTGCTGAACGTATTTGCCCCAACTCTCTGCCAGCTTTTCTTTGTTATCGGTGATGATTTCCAGATGGTGCTTTTCTCGACTCAGAGCGACGTATCCGAGATTGGCACCGGCCTTGGTTTTTTCGGCAATGACGATGGCACGATCCACCGTCGCCCCCTGCGAGGCATGCACGGTTCGGCAGTATCCGTAATCCATCACTTCGCTGGTTCTCATTTCCACCGTTCTGCCGTCGCTCATGTTGGCGAACGCTTTTCCATCCTTTATTGCAATGACGGCGTCATCGCCGTTGCGTAGATCGATATCTCGAGTCTTGTCATTCTTCCGGAACAGAACCCTGTCCCCCTGGCGCAATTCCATTTGGCGCACATTGTATAGCTGCAGTTTTTGTGAGGGCGTGAGGTTCACCGGCGCTATTCCCTCTTCGTGCAAGGGGACGACTTGCAGCTTTCCCTTTTCGGTTCCCACGATCTTCCAGAGCGTGCCGCGATCGCCAACACCCTTCTCCTCTCGGCCAAGCTCCACCACTTGCCCTGGCTGATAGAAGGCTGCCTGCCCCTGGTGGGTTGCACTCAGGCTGACCTTGTCGAGCGCAGTGATCACGATGGCTTCTTGGCCCAGTTCGCCACGATCGATCAGGCCCTTGCGTATCTCGGCATTGGTGACTTGTCTGGTGCCATTACTGGCCGCGAGGACCAGGGTTTGCCCTCGGTCCTCGGGAGACAGCCGAAGGTAGGATTCGGCAGCGGCTCTCGCCAATAGCTCCTGTCTGGTGGCTTTGTCGAGCTGCTTTTGACCCGGTACGGGATCGGGCAGGGGAACCTCCCGCGTATAGTGGTCGGCAAGTCGCAGTCCTTGCTCTGCATCCCCGCTGGCGAAGGCTTCGGCAATCGCCAATAGCGTCTTGTCCTTCTGGCGGTTGATCTTGGAGATACTGGCCTGAC
This sequence comes from Acidithiobacillus sp., assembly GCA_028065135.1. The sequence goes on along the minus strand of JAPTWR010000115.1, from coordinate 17,429 downwards.
GGAAGTCGTTACGCTGTAACAGTTGTTCGAAGGGATTGCCGGCCTGCACGGCTTGTAATTGCTTGGGGTCGCCCACGGCCAGTGTCCGTGCCCCATCCTGTTCCGCTCGCCGATAAAATCGCAGCAGGTCCTGGCGGGATACCATGCCAGCTTCATCCAGGATGTAGAGGGTTTTGCCGGGAGTCTCTGCCGGCTTGCTGCGCAGGAACGCTTCCAGGGTCTGCGTAGTACAGCCAGCGGATTGCAGTTCTACCGCTGCTTTGGCCGAGGGGGCGAGGCCGATGACGTCGTATCCAGCCTGGCGGTACTGTTCCACGATGACGGCCATGCTGGTGGTTTTCCCAGCGCCCGCTGCACCCACGATTCCTTGATGTGGTTCTCTGCCGGTGAGGGCCATCCGTATGGCCTCGACCTGCCCATCGGAATAGTTCCAGCCTTGCGCGTTCTGCCTTTGCTCCAATAGCGCGGATACGGCTTCCGGGGATTGCAGGGCTTGGACCTGGCCCTGGGTAGCAATGGTCAGGATCGCGAGCTCTTCCTCGACGGCCCGCGTGGTGGTGTGCATCTTGCGCATCTTGCTGGTTCCATCCCGGTCTATTTCGCCACCATCCAGCAGTTCTGGGGTCGCATGCAGGGCAGCGTCGATGGCCTCGATGGGAATACCTTCTGCCATGCCCTGGCGCAGAGCCTCGGCCCGGAAGGCCGACGCGGAAAAGACCGTATCGCGTTCACTGCAATGATCCAGCGCCCGTTGCACAGCTATTGCTACCCACTCTGGGTGAGGCCTGTCAGGCTGCTTGGCTCGCTCCATGCTCCTCACCAATAGGTCATAGGTGGGGACCTTGGCCTCCCGCAGCCGTTGCCGCCACTCCCAACGTTGCTCCGCTTGGCTCAATTGACGTTTCTCCGCGCGGGTGGCAGACCACGCCGCATCCCGTTGCGCGACGCTGGCGCCCTCGATGCCGCCCTTGTCGGCTAGATCCGCCTGGATTTGCCCCCGCCGCCGACTGAATGCCTCGATCTGCTCTCGGGTGATGCCCGCCACTTCAAAACCTGTAGCGCTTTGCTCCAATTCATAGCCGTGCTCTACGGCCAATCGGGCCATGGTAGCCAGATAAATGGCATCGGCCTCTTTCTGGAGTTCGCAATCGACGCCTTGATCGTTATTGATGCTGGTCCACTGCCCGTCGGACCGCCGCATGGCGTTGAGAACCGTCACATGGCTATGCAGATCCATATCCACCAGCCCATCGACTGGACGGGCATCCTCATGCCGGTGCACGGCGGCGATGATGTCCCCGTTGTACTCCGATACCCTGCCGCCTTTGCCAAGACGAGCATAGACCATGCGTTCCTGTAGAAACACAACTGCGGCCTTGACCCCCTCGTCGTGCCATACTTTCCAGCGCTCATCCTCGCAGGCCATCATGGATACCGATTTGGGAGCACTGATGACGTACCCGTCGCCCATGCGACGATTTTGGTGCCGGCCCGCCAAATCCGTTCCATCCGGCAGCTTGCCTTCCAGTAGCGCCTGGAACCGGTCGGCATCCACGGCTCCAGACAGACCCAGGGCTTCCGCACCACGGCCCGCCCAAAAGGAGGGAGCTCCGCCACGCTCGCTATAATAACCAACAGCTTGTTCTGCAGACTCGCCCGGGCGTTCGTTGCGCAGGTAGTTCGCAACCCCTGCCGCACCGCCACTGCTTTTGATAGGCTTGACCCGTATCATTGTCCACCCCAACCATTTGATGCTTCCTGTGGATAGCTGGCGCGGTGTCAACAAAGATGGGCGTGCTGACAGTAGCGGATCTCGGGCAACAAAACGTCAAAATATTTCTTCCCTCATGGCGGGCGAAGGGTTTTCTCCTGACGGGCACCCCGGCACACTCCCTGCCTTGTTGCGGACAGTGCATCACCGTATACTCCACGATATGATTCGATCGTTCCGCCACAAGGGGCTGGAGGCATTCTATGCGTGGGGCTCTCTCGCCGGTATCCAAGCACAGCACGCCAAGCGGCTCCGCATGCTACTTGCAGCCTTGGATACTGCGCAGGCGATCGGCGACATGGACATCCCAGGATTTCGCCTGCATCCTCTCCAAGGTACGGAGAAGGGGCGCTGGTCGATTCGGGTCAACGCGAATTGGCGGTTGACCTTCGATTTTCATGACGGTCATGCCTATGTCTTGGATTATGAGGACTACCACTAATGGAAATGCACAATCCCCCACATCCCGGCGAATTTATCCGTGAGGTCTACCTCGAACCGAATGGGATCACCGGACGGCAGTTGGCGACCAAGCTTGGGGTATCGGCCTCTACCTTGGCCCGTGTCCTCAATGGTAGCAACGGCGTGAGCTCGGAGATGGCCCTACGGTTATCCAAGGCGCTGGGGCGCTCTGCAGAAAGCTGGATGATCATGCAGGATCATTTTGACTTGTGGCAGGCACGACAGCGGGTAAACCTGGATCAGGTCCAGAGGCTGGATCTGCAGCCGGCAGATCAATGATTTGATGCTCGCAAAAATCATGGGTGAATGCTTGAAAAATCGCACATCGATAAAATCGCCGGCAAACTATAGCCTTGGCACTCCATGAACACCATAGAAATTGAACAAGCCATCACCGACCTTGCCGAGCAGCCTTTCGATCCCGTAGAGTTCCGCTATGCATTCCTAAAAACTTTTGGTAATAAGGCGACCACCATCAAGCGTTTGAGGTTCGTAGCCTACAACAAAGCTGATCTTGGCGGGGTGCTCCGCCCCGAGATCGCAGAGATAGACCATGGCATGGCCGAAGGCATGGTGAAGATGAAGTTCCGGACAGCAAGTGTTGGTCACATTCTGCGCAAGTGGAGCGTGGACTGCTCACCGGATTATAATCTGCGCGGCCAGGAGTACCGGCTTTGGATGAAAGACCATCTCGCTATTCGCGGCGAGCATATTGTGCATATAATGCTGCCTTGGGTCCGGATTGCCGCTTCCCCATCAACAACGGATCGAAGCCGATGTGGATTACCGCTACTCGCCTGGAGAGCAAAGCGAGGGCGAGTAGTCTCCGGAAGGCCACGCGGTGTACTGCATCCGCCGAAACGACCGCGTTAGCTGGGAGTGTAGGCGCGTGCAGTGCCGCATGGTGGTCGTTCAGTCATACGGGAAAGCCGTGTGTCGTCTGCGCCCCATCGGGGCGTGACGATACGCGAGCTGACCGGGACGTCCGGGGCCTGTCATGTAATCGCCAGCGCAAGGCCGTTCGCGCATGGACGCGCGAAAAGGCATGCTGAGCACGGCGATTCTCCTTATAACGGACTGACTTCAACGTGAACGAAGAGACCAAACACAATGAAAAGCTGGGACAACTCGGGTTCAGTTTCGAGCGTGGCGGGGTCCATACTGCCCGGACGATGATGCTTGTCGAGCTGCGCACACTACTGTCCTTTGTGGATGCTGCGGGCGCGGCCAAGGCTGACTATCTGGAAGCCATTCAAACTGCCAACTGCCTAGGCAAGCGATCGAGCAAGACGCGGGCATTGACCTTTCGGCACTTGGCCGACCTCTACGGGCTTGATCCCAATTTGTTGGTGTTTCGCGCTCTGCGTTTCTTCTGGCAACGCGATGTGGATGGGCAGCCGCTATTGGCAGCGCTGTGCGCCTACTCGCGCGACCCTATCCTTCGGGCCACAGCACCTTTTATCCTGGGTTTCCAGGAAGGGGCCACTGTCACCCGTGAGGCGGTGGAGGAGTTCATCGACGCACAAGAACCAGGACGCTTCAGCAGGGCGACGCTCAAGTCCACAGCGCAGAACATCAACTCGTCCTGGACCCAATCGGGTCACCTGGTTGGCCGAGTCCGCAAGGTGCGCGTCCGTGCCGTGGCCACGCCAGGTGCAGCGTCGCTGGCCCTCCTTCTGGGCTACGTCAGCGGTCTTCGGGGAGAATCATTGTTCAAGAGCAACTATACGCGGATGGTAGACTGTTCATTCGGAAAGACGATCGAGTTGGCGGAGGACGCCTCGCGCCGGGGGTGGGTCTCGCTCAAGCGCGTCGGCCAGGTGGTCGAGGTGCTTTTCCCAAACCTGATCACCGCGCAAGAAATGGAATGGCTTCGTGAGCAGAATTAAGCGATTGATCAAGTCGTACAGCAAGTACGTGGCTGTGCCATGGCGCGATGACGCCGCCGCCGCTCAGCGCGTCATCTTCTGCGTTTACCACGAGACAGAAGAACTGAGCCTGCGAGCCAAGGTTGACGAGTTCGAGATCGCCACCCGCGCGGCGGGTCACGACTGGACCTTGTTCGATCTGACGGACTCGTTCCCGAATTGGTTGGCCTCCCAGCGCTACGCAAAGAGCTATTTTCAAAAGCCCAGCCTGCTGTCCACGCTGTTGCCCAAGTACCTTAGCTACATCGAAACCGAGTTCGATGCCTTCTTGCAAGACAACAACGTCGGCGAAGAGTTTGTCGTGGCGCTCCAAGGCGTGGGCACTCTGTTCGGCTTCCTGAAGGTCAAGGAAGTCGTGGACAAGCTCGCTCCCAAGGTGAAGGGCCGCCTGCTGGTGTTCTTCCCTGGAAGCTACGAGGATAACAACTACCGCTTGCTGGATGGGTACGACGGCTGGAACTACCTCGCCGTACCGATCACCGCAGACAAAGAATTCTGAACAAGGGGAAGCGTATGCTCAATCGCGACATCTACGAAAAGGACCCGTCGACTCGCAAGCTGGTCAACGAGGGCGTGGCCAGCGTCAATGACGAGACGACCAACCAGGCGCTGTCCGTCCTGCGTTACGAGCTCGAAACTTTCGTCTGCGATGGTCAGTACGAAAAGGGCCTGGAACACATCCTCGACGTCTACCTGAAGAACATCGAGCAGGCCGAGCAGCCGGCCGTGTGGGTCAGCGGCTTCTATGGCTCTGGCAAGTCGCACCTAGTCAAGATGCTGCGTGCTCTCTGGGTCGACAGCGCCTTCGACGACGGTGCCACCGCACGTGGCATCGCGAACCTGCCACAAAGCGTGAGTGACCAGCTCAAGGAACTAAGTACCCAGGCGAAGCGCCACGGCGGTCTGCATGCCGCGTCTGGTACGTTGGGCTCCAGCTCGCGCGACAAGTCCGTGCGCATGGCCCTGCTGGGCATACTCTTCAAGTCTGTCGGCCTGCCAGAGCAGTACCCGGTGGCGCGCTTTGTCATGTGGCTCCAGCATGAAGGCATTTACGACGCCGTGCGGATCCATGTGGAGACGAGCGGTTTCGACTGGAATGAAGAGCTCGACAACTTCTACGTGGCCGAGGGTCTGCACGAAGCTCTGGTCAAAGCCAAGCCCAACCTGTTCACGTCACAAGCGTCCTGCGTCGAGACCCTGAACAACCTGTACCCCTATGTGCAGGACGTCTCCAGCGGCGACATGCTCAAAGCCATTCGCCAAGCGCTGACCCGCGACGGTAAGTTCCCCCTTACCCTGGTGGTGCTCGACGAGGTGCAGCAGTACATCGGCGAAGACAGCCAGCGCTCCATCGATGTGCAGGAAGTGGTCGAGGCCTGCTGCAAGAATATCGGCGCCAAGATGCTTTTCATCGGCACCGGCCAAACCGCTGTTACCGGCACCTCCAACCTCAAGAAGCTCGAAGGCCGCTTTACCGTGCGTGTCGAGTTGTCGGATGCCGATGTAGACGCGGTTATCCGCAAGGTTGTCCTGGCGAAGAAGCCCGAAGCCAGGGCACCGGTCGAAAAGGTGATGCAGACCAACCTCGGTGAGATCTCGCGTCATCTGGCCGGCACCACTATTGGTCACCGCGCCGACGACATTCAGTTCTTTCCGCAGGATTACCCGATCCTGCCGGTGCGCCGCCGCTTTTGGGAGAGCACCCTGCGCGTGCTCGACCAGACCGGCACCGACAGCCAGTTGCGCAACCAGCTCTCGATGATCCACAAGGTCATCCAGACCAACCTGGACGCGACAGTCGGCAACGTTGTGCCTGCGGACTACCTCTACTTCGATGCGGCAGACAAGCTGCTGCAGTCGCGCATCCTGCCGCGCAAGGTGCATGAGAAGACCATGGTCTGGGCCAAGGGCATTGACGACCAGCGCCTTATGGCACGGTCCTGTGGCCTAGTGTTTCTCATCAACAAGCTGGCCAGCAGTAACAACGAGATCGGTATTCGCGCCACCGTCGACACTCTGGCCGATCTGTTGGTGGAAGACATCACCCAAGGCTCCAGCGCGCTGCGCAGCAAGCTCCCGAGCGTGCTCGATAAGTGCGAGCTGCTGATGAAGGTGGGTGACGAGTACCGCATCCAGACTGAGGAGAGCGCTGCCTGGAACGATGAGTTCCTCAGCCAGCGCAGTAGCCTGGCCAACGAAGCGCACCGAGTGGATGCAGAGCGCGACGATCGCATCCGCAAGAAGTTCGGCGAGATGGTGCGCAAGTTGTCGCTCATCCAAGGCACGTCCAAGGTCACGCGCGATATCTTCCCGGTGTTCGATGCACAGTTGCCGAGCGATGCCGCCGAGAAAGTCTGCGTCTGGGTGCGCGACGGCTGGAGCATCGACGAGAACTCAGTGCGTGCCGACGCTCGCCAGGCGGGCAACCAGTCGCCCACTGTGTTCGTGTTCATCCCCAAGCGCTCGGCCGATGACTTGCGGCACGCCCTGATCGACTTCAAGGCCGCCAGCGCCACGTTGGACAAGCGTGGCGTGCCAAACACCGCTGAGGGGACAGAGGCTCGCTCGGCCATGGAGACCATCAAGCAGACCGCTGAGGGCAAGATCCGCGATCTGCTGCAAGAGGCTTTCTCGGGTGCCCGCGTCTTCCAGGGCGGCGGCAACGAGATTCTGGGCACCGACTTGCAGGACATGACGCTGGAAGCCGCCACCAACGCGCTGCAGCGGCTCTACCCGCAGTTCCACGTCGCCGACCATGCTGGGTGGGCCAAGGTCTACGAGAAGGCGCAGAAGGGGGCGCCGGATGCCCTCAAGAGCGTGGGCGACGACGGTGATCCTGCCAAGAACCCGGTCTGCAGGGCTATCTTGGGCTTCATTGCTGGCGGCAAGAAGGGTATCGACATCCGCAAGAACTTCGAAGGTGCCAATTACGGCTGGCCGGGCGATGCGGTGGACGGCGGCTTGCAGGTGATGCTGGTGGCCGGGCTGATCCGCGCCCAGGACGAAAAGGGCCAGACGATTGACCCGAAGGACCTGGAGCGCAAGGTCATCGGCAAGACCATGTTCAAGGTCGAGTCCGCCACCGTCTCGGCGGCTCAGCGTATCCAGATTCGCAAGGTGCTGCAGAAGGTCGGCCTCACAGCGAAGCAAGGCGAAGAGCTGGCCTACGTGCCACAGTTTCTGGTCAGCGCGCAAGAGCTGGCTAACCGCGCCGGAGGCGATGCGCCTCGCCCAATGCGGCCAGAAACGAAGGGACTGGAAGAAATCCGCCTTACCGCAGGCAACGAGCAGCTGCTGGCCCTATACAACCAGCGCGAGGAACTCAGCGCCGCCATCGACACCTGGACGGATCTGGCCGAGCGTATCGACAAGCGCATGCCCGCCTGGAACACCCTCAAACGCCTGCTGGTCCAGGCCAATGGGTTGTCGGGCACCGAGGTCTTGGTGGCGCAAGTCACGCACTTGGAGCAGCAGCGTCAGCTGTTGGAGGAGCCTGATCCCATCACCCCCCTGGTGGCTAGCCTGACGCAGTTGCTGCGCGACGAACTGAACCGCCTGCACGCCGACTACCAAGGCCGCCACAAGAACGGCATGGCTCGCCTGGACGCCGACACGAACTGGCAGCAGCTCGAGCCTGAGCAGCGCAACAGCCTGCTGGCCGCCCAGAAACTCACCCTCACCGACGCACTCAAGGTGCAGGTGGCCAACACTGACGAAGTGCTTGCCACGGTTGATCGTTTGTCGCTGTCTTCGCTCACCGACCGCGTGGCCGCCATCGACTCGCGCTTTGACGCCGTTCTGGTGGCTGCCGCCGAGTTGATAGAGCCCAAGGCGCAGTTCGTCAAGCTGCCCAGTCGCACCATCAAGACCATTGAGGACATTGATGCCTGGCTGCTGGATGCCAAGCAGACCATCGTACAGGCCCTGAAAAAAGGACCGGTCATCCTTCACTGAGGCCTGATTCCCCATGATGCAAGCACTCGACAAAGACCTGCGTAGCGCGCTGGAGAAAACCGTCAAAGCGGCACGCACGGTCGCTGAAACTGCCGCGCAAGCGGCGGTGGAGCAACTGGGCGTCGGCCACGACAAGCCTGAAGTGTTCTTGAGCGATGCCGAAAAGGTGCTGCGTAACCGCCTGCGCACCCACGGCAAGCAGCTCGGTGACGCTCGCGACTCGAAGAGCACCAACCCGACCTACGGCAAGCAAGAGGTTCAGCACTTGGTGCAAGAGGTGGCCTACCAGCACTGGCACCGCATGCTGTTTGCACGCTTTCTGGCAGACAACAACTTGCTGATGTACGACGGTGTGGCCGTCACCATCGAAGAGTGCGATGAGCTCGCCCCGGACGAAGGCGCCAAGAGCGGTTGGGAGCTGGCCGGCAAGTTGGCCGCCCGCATGCTGCCGCAGGTGTTCAAGCCTGGCTCACCGGTGTTCGAGCTGACCTTTGCGCCCGAGCATCAGAGCGAGCTGGAACGTCTGGTCAAGGACCTGCCCGATGCGGTCTTCAAGGCCAGCGACAGCCTGGGCTGGGTGTACCAATTCTGGCAGGCAGACAACAAGGAGCGCATCAACAAGTCGGAAGTGAAGATCGGCGCCGACGAGCTGCCCGCCGTCACCCAGCTCTTCACCGAGCCGTACATGGTGGCCTTCTTGCTGCACAACTCGCTCGGCGCCTGGTGGGTCACCCGGCATCAGGGCAAGCCATGCTCAGTCAAGCTCGACTATTTCCGCACCCTGGAAGACGGTACCCCGGCCGCAGGCAAGTTCGAGGGCTGGCCCGACTCGCTGGCCGACTTCAAGCTGCTCGACCCGTGCTGCGGTTCGGGCCACTTCCTGGTGGCCGCCTTCCTGATGCTGGTGCCGATGCGCATGGCGGCAGAGGGCCTGAGTGCCAAGGAGGCCATCAACCGTGTACTCGCTGAGAACATCCATGGCCTAGAGATCGACCCTCGCTGCGTGGAGATCGCCGTGTTTGCGGTGGCATTGGAAGCCTGGCGCTATCCAGATGCATCCGGCAAGCCGCTTGGTGTGCGAGAAATACCGGCACCGAACATCGCGTGCTGCGGCCTGAAAGTAGTTGCCAAGGCCGAGGACTGGCAAGCACTAGTGCCGACCGACGCCCCCAATGGTGCCCATCTGCGTGAGGGTCTGGCACGGCTGCACCAACTCTTTTCCCAGGCGCCGCTCCTAGGCAGCCTGATCTCGCCCACTCGGCAAGTGGGCGACCTGTTTAGCGCCGACTACTCTCATCTGGGGGAACTGCTTCACGCGGCGCTGGCCCGGGAAAGCGCCAAGACCAGCAGCGACGGGGAGTCGCGTTGGGATTCCGCTTTGAGTGCCTTAGGGCTCCTCGATGCCGCCCACCTTCTCGGCGACCGTTATCACTTGGTCGCTACCAACGTGCCATACCTTGGAGTGGGATATCAATCGGCTGAATTAGTGGATTTCGGTAGACGAACCTACCCCGAGGCGAAGCACGAACTAGCACTTATGTTTGTGGAGAGGTGCGCGGACTTGCTTGCTACTGATTCAGGTACGGCAGCATTAATCACTCTTGGGGAGTGGATGTATTTGCGGCCATACACGAAGTATCGCCAACACTTCCTAGCAACTTATTCGCCTACGCTAATAGCCCGCCTTGGATGGAACGCATTTTCTTCAGCAATTCGAGCGAACCCGGCACTATTCCTCTATTCCAATTCTAAGGGACCGAGTGCTATCCAGCTTCTGGATGGTACGTCTGCCAACTCCGTTGAAGAAAACATTAGCGGGCTAACGACTGTGCCGATTATTGGAATATCGAAGACCGATCTCCTAGAAAATCCTGATGTTCGATTTATTGCGAAGCGCACGGGTGCAACAGCTCTATTACAGGAATATGCTGACGCCCGAAGCGGACTCCATGCAGGAGACCTGAATCAGTTCTTTGGTCTTTTTTGGGAAGTTGCAGAGAAAGGCAACGCATGGGAGCTGGCACAGACTGCAGTCAACACAATGATGCCCTTCGCAGGCCGAGAGAAAATACTGCTATGGGAGAAGGAGTCTGGGCGCCTGGCCGCTCTGGCCGATAGCGTCAAGCATCTTAATCATGCAGCCCAAAACTGGCGGGCTGGGAAACCATTCTGGGGCAGACATGGAATCGTAGTCGGATTGATGGGAAGCGTCGATTCAGCGCTATACACGGGCGAGCCATTCGACTCAAACAGCAGCGCCATCGTCCCGAACAACCCGAAGCATTTACCTGCCATCTGGGTATTTTGCGAAAGCGGTGAGTTCAGCCGCTCGGTCAGGAGCATCGACAAATCCCTCAAACTCGCACCTAAGACGCTGCTGAATGTGCCGTTCGACCTTGAGCACTGGCAAGAGGTCGCGGCCGAGCGCTACCCCAACGGCCTGCCAAAGCCATACTCCGACGACCCTACCCAGTGGATCTTTCACGGTCACCCATGCGGCTCAGTGGTTTGGGATGACGTCAAAAAGTGGACCGTGCCCGGCCCGATTCGCACCGATCACACCGTGTTGCAGGTGGCTATCGCACGCCTGCTCGGATACCGCTGGCCGGCAGAGACCGACGACACCATCGAAATTGCGGATGAAGCGCGGGCTTGGGTGGCGAGGAGCCGGGACCTGCTTCCGCACGCAGACAGTGACGGCATCGTCTGCATCCCGCCAGTGGGCCGCGAGGCCAGCGCCGCCGACCGCTTACTCAATCTGTTGGCCGCAGCGTATGGTGAGAACTGGAGCAATGACGTACTGGCACGGTTGCTAACGGCAGCCGAACACACCGGCAAGTCGCTGGAAACCTGGCTGCGCGACAAGTTCTTCACCCAGCACTGCGCACTGTTCGGAAATCGTCCGTTTGTCTGGCACATCTGGGACGGCCTGCGCGATGGCTTTGCCGCCTTGGTCAACTACCACAAGCTTGACTACAAGACGCTGGAGGCGTTGATCTACACCTACCTAGGTGACTGGATCAGCCGCAAGAAGCGCGATGCTGAGAGCGGCGTCGATGGCGCTCAGGAAAAGTTGGCGGCGGCTGAGGCACTGAAGAAGCGCCTGGAGTTAATCCTGGCCGGTGAGGCGCCCTACGACATCTTTGTGCGCTGGAAGCCCATCGAGCAGCAGCCCATTGGCTGGAACCCCGATCTCAACGACGGGGTGCGCTTGAACATCCGTCCCTTCCTATCGGTTCCCGACGTCGGGAAAAAAGGCGCTGGCGTTTTAAGAGACAAGCCAAAGAGCCTGCATTGGGAAAAGGACCGCGGAAGTGATGTGCCGTCCGCCCCTTGGTACGACCTTGGCCCGCAGTACGGCGGAAAGGTGGGCGACCGGATTAATGACCATCATTTGACCTTGGCCAAGAAGCGTGCTGGTCGGGAGAAGGCCAAGTGAGCGCATCGATCAAGATCGCCGAATGGGTTCAGAAAAAACCCATGATCTTGATTCGCTTCGACGAGGCTTATTCGGAATCTTTGCACAATTCGCGGCAAGGTTTCGAGCATCTCACCATCGTGAAACCGCACTCAGTTCTTCAGGACTGCAAGCTGCCGACGCTTTGCTTAATGGAAATTCAAGAGCAAGGCACACCGCGTTGCTACCTCTCCACAGTGACGCGGAAAGTCGCCGTCAGCACTTTTGATTCTCGTCTAACAATCAAAAAACTGCGGCCGATAAAGCCGTCCTCGCTGCAGGAGATTGGGGCCAAGCTCACCGATTCGCGAATGAAGCGGATGTTCAGCGGGCGCATTTCAGCAGAGGGCCAATTCGCAAATCTTTCGCCAAAGTTGAGCGGTCATCTCATTGAAATACTGGCTGCGGATTCAGAGAATCAAGCGGCTCTTGACACCGCGCTATCGCAACTGCCCAAGCTACGCCAGGCGCCGAACGCCAACTGGGCACAGGAAGACGCCATACAAACTGCCATGGATGCCTTTGGCATTCGAGGTAATGCGCTACCCGACGAGGTAGTCCTTAAACACGGGGCATCTTCTGGACTCGGCCTAATTGGTGCCTATCTCTACGAAGACAATGTGGTAAACGCGGATGCATCACACCTTCCAGGGTTTGATGCCATTGCTAAGGATGTCACCGGGCGCGCTGTTTTTCGGAAAGGCGATGAACGGCTGGTGATTTACACCGCGAACAAGTTGCCCTTGGAAAAAATGCTGGGCGTTGATCTCATTTACGTCAACGAAACCCGGGGCAATATGGTCATGATCCAGTACAAAATGCTGGAAGAAGATAAAGAGGCCAAAGGCGACTGGCGTTTCCGTCCGGACAAGCAGCTTCGGAAAGAGATTGCGCGAATGAAGATTCCCGCCATTCAGGCTGCCCCGACTGACTATCGACTGAACCGCAATCCGTTCTTCTTCAAGTTTGTGAAACGAAAAATCGTCGATGACTCGCATCCATCGCTTCTCATCTCGCTCGACCATTTGAAGCACATTCTCGCCACCCCTGCCGCCAAAGGGCCACGCGGCGGTGTTCGTATGAGCTATGACGCTCTGGATGGAACCTATCTGCGCGAAGCCGACATGATCGGACTGATCCGTTCCGGGTATGTGGGTACGCACAGCACTGAAACAACAGCACTCGCAACTATCATCGATGCGGTCGCCAAGGGAAACAAAGCTGTGGTTCTGGCCTGGCAGAAAAAAATTCAAGAGAGCATGCCATGAGGGTGATCGAACACCTAGTCAAGACCCTGCGTGACTCGGCAGTCTTCAACCCCGAGGTTCAGGTTGCCCCCTCGTGCATCTTGTGGCCCGACAAGGACCGCCAGTGGGAGGCGGTGATTCCTCGCCTGCAGAGCGAATTGGCGGAACTGCTGGTGTTGGGCGACTACACGCCCGAAAACCGTACGGGGCCGGCCATTTGGCTGCGCTGTGTGATTGCGGGCAAAGCGCCCGATGCGACACTGCCGGCCGACCGCGTGCCGGTGTTCTACCTGCCTGGTGTGAGCCGCCAGGATTTGCGGGCGATCGAAGACTGCCCAAACCTCTTGAAGCCTTTGGCTGAACTGCAGTACCGAGGCGTGATCTGGTCACAAGCGAACGCCAAGGACTGGACCATCATGGCCTTCCTGAAGTCCGACCAAGGCGGCATGGGTCTGGACGTGGCCCAGGACAATGACGCCAAGAACGCCATGCAACTGGCGCTTTACCGACTGCTGGATGAAGAGCTTGAACTGCTCAAGGGCAAGCGGCTGGACAAGGACTACTTCAACACCCTACTGACCGGCGGCGACCCGGTGCGCGACCTGCTGCAGTGGCTGGATCTGGGCGACGCGTTCCAGACCACGCGCGGCGCCAACGAGTGGAAGGCCTTTGTGGAGGTCTGCAAGTCACAGCTGGCGTTCAACCCCCAGGCCGATGGCGTTCTGGCGGGCGCCAGTAAGTTGGCGACGCGCGAGGGACCCTGGCATTCAGTGTGGGAGCGGTACAGCGAAGCACCGAAGCGCTACCCCAACATTCCGAACCGAATCCGCCAGTGCAAGCCGCCCGACCTGGGCATCTTCGACACGCCCGCAGAAAAGCTCAGCGGTTGGCCGCAATGGAACGAAGAGCAGGAGAAGTCGCTCCAGAATGATCTGCTGGGTTTGGACCACCTGCCTGCGCACGAGGCCAGGAAGCGGGTGCTGGAGCTGGAGAAGGCCCATGCGCTGCGCCGTGAGCTGGTATGGGCCGAGTTGGGCGAATCGCCGCTGGCGCTGGCCGCGAAGCACCTGGCAGTGGTTGCGGAGGTGACCGAGACGGCGTTGGCGGCCGGCTCGGTTGCGGACTTGCAGGCAGGGTATGCCACGCAGGGCTGGCGCGCCGACGATGCGGTGCTGTCAGCGCTGGCGTCCGTAGACAAGTCGGCAGACGTTGATGCGGTGACAGCCGCTGTTCGGGCGATCTATCTGCCGTGGCTGGAGGAGTCTGCGCGCTACCTGCAAAAGCTGGTCGATGGATCGAGTTACCCCGGTGGAACGATCGCCAGCGCCAAGGCCTTCGCCGTCTCCAAGGGCGAGTGCGTGCTGTTCGTGGATGGCCTGCGCTTTGACGCGGCTCGCCGTCTCTCGGCTGTCCTGGAGACACGCGGTTGCAAGGTAGCGGAGGCCATGAGCTGGACGGCGCTGCCCAGCGTGACCGCAACCGGTAAGGCGGCTGCTTCGCCAGTGCGGACCAAGATCAGTGGCACCGACGACTGTGATGACTTCGAACCTTGCGTCGCTGCCACCGGCCAGTCTCTGAAGGGCGGCTACCACTTGAGGAAGCTGCTGAACGACAACCACTGGGAGGTGCTGGACCGAACCGAAAACGGTGACGGCCAGGGCAACGCGTGGTGCGAATTCGGCGACATCGATAGCGAGGGGCATGCGCGCGGCTGGAAGCTGGCCAAGCACATCGACCCGCTTCTTGCTGAGATTGCAGAACGCATCGGCGCCTTGTTGGCTGCCGGTTGGAACAGTGTTAGGGTGGTGACCGACCACGGCTGGCTCCTCATGCCGGGCAAGTTACCCACGATTCAGATGTCCAAGGACCTCACCGACAACAGATGGGGGCGCTGCGCCTCGATCAAGCCCGGCGCTTCCACCGGTGAGCGCTTGTACCCCTGGTTCTGGAACCCCCATCAGCAGTTCGCACTGGCCGACGGCGTGAGCTGCTATGGCAAATCCGTGGACTACAACCACGGCGGGTTGAGCCTGCAAGAGTGCCTGACCTTGGATCTGGTGGTGACTCGGAGCGGGAGCGCTTCGGCCAAGCAGGTGACCGAGGTCACCGACATCGCCTGGAAGGGTTTGCGCTGCACGGTGGCCGTGGACGGCCAGTACGCGAATCTGTCCCTGGACATTCGCACCCAGGCGGGCGACCCGGCTTCCAGCGTGGTCGTGAGCGTGAAGCTGCTCAAGGACAACGGCACCGCATCGGTGGTTGTTGAAAACGAAGAGCTGCAAGGCCGTGCGGCGTTTCTGGTTCTGCTTAGCGCATCGGGCGAACTGGTCGCCGAGGCAAACACCGTGATCGGCGGAGGATGACGCATGATTGAACTGGATCAGATAGACAAGAAAGCCGCCTCGGTGTTGGACGGTTACCTGGTCCGGAAAGACTTGGTCCGCACCTTCAGTCGCCAGTTTCCGGTCCCCACCTACGTTGTCGAGTTCATGCTCGGGCGCTATTGCGCTAGCACCGATCAAGAGGAGATCGACGAGGGGCTCGAGATCGTGCAGCGCCAGCTCAAGTCCCGCACGGTGCGCGCCGGCGAGGAGGAGTTGTTCAAGGCCAAGGCGCTGGAAACCGGCGAGGTGAAGATCATCGACCTCGTGACCGCGCGCGTGGACAACAAGGGCGAGTACGTCGCCAGCCTGCCGAGCCTGCGCCTGACCGATGTGCGCATCAGCAGCGAGCTGGTCAATCAGCACGAACGCATGTTGACCGGTGGCTTCTATGCCGAACTGGGCGTGACGTTCGATGTGGCGATCGCGCAGGAAGCAAAAGGGCGTCCGTTTGGGATCACGTCGCTGCGGGAGATTCAGCTGTCCAAGCGCGACGTGTTGGACACCCTGGCCAAGGCCCGTCAGGCGTTCACCACCGAGGAATGGAAGTGCTTTCTGCTCCGATCCATCGGCATTGAGTCAGGCGGGCTGAGCGACCGCCAGCGAAACGCCCTGCTCCTGCGCATGGTGCCCTTTGTGGAGCGCAACTACAACCTAGTGGAGATCGGTCCGCGTGGCACGGGCAAGAGCCATCTGTTCCAGCAGGTTTCGCCCTACGCCCACCTCATTTCCGGCGGCAAGGCGACTGTGGCCAAGATGTTCGTGGAGAACACACCCAAGGGCCGTCGAGGCTTGGTGTGCCAGTACGACGTGGTCTGCTTCGATGAGGTGTCAGGCATCTCGTTCGACCAGAAGGACGGCGTGAACATCATGAAGGGCTACATGGAGTCCGGCGAGTTCAGCCGTGGCAAGGAGAGCATCCGGGCGGACGGCAGCATCGTCCTGGTCGGCAATTTCGACGTCGATGTGGAACACCAGCAACGCGTGGGGCACCTGTTTGGTCCTATGCCGCCAGAGATGCGCGACGACACTGCCTTCATGGATCGCATCCATGCGTTCTTGCCGGGTTGGGATGTGCCCAAGATCAACAAGGACCTGGTCACCAATCACTTCGGCCTGGTCAGCGATTTCCTGTCCGAATGCTGGAGCCAGCTTCGGAACCAGAGCCGGGTGAGCGAGCTGCAAAACCGCGTTTTCTTCGGCGGCGCCCTGTCTGGCCGGGACACGAATGCGGTCAACAAGACTGTCAGCGGCCTACTCAAGCTGTTGTACCCGAGCTCGGACACCCCGGTTCCGGATGAAGACCTGGAATGGGCCGTTCGCATCGCCACGGAGGTCCGACGCCGCGTCAAGGAGCAGCAGAAGAGGGTCGGCGCCGCCGAGTTTCGGAACACGCATTTCAGCTACATCATGGGCGCAGATGGCGTGGAGAAGTTTGTCTCGACGCCTGAGCTGCAAAACGACAACAGCATTGGCGGCGACCCGCTGGAGCCGGGACAAGTGTGGGCCATCAGCCCTGGTGGCGGGGAGGAAAATTCAGGTCTCTACCGCATTGAGGTGAACGAAGGCCCTGGGTCTGGCGTGAAGGTTCTCAACAAGCCCATTCCCCCTGCGTTCCGCGAGAGCATTGGCTTCGCCGAGCAGAACCTGTACGCCAGGTCATTGCAGTTGGTTGGTGGCAAAGACCCTCGGCAGCATGAGTTCACGGTGCAGCTTCGGGCGTTTGATGCCGCCAAGTCAGGCGCGAAGCTGGGCGTGGCCTCGTTGGTGGCTTTATGCACGTCGCTCTTGAAGCGAAGCGTTCGCGGGGGCTTGATCATCGTTGGCGAGATCAACCTCGGCGGCTCAATCGAACCAGTCCACAACGCGGTCACGATCGCTGAGATCGCCGTTGAGAAAGGCGCGACCTCATTGCTCATGCCGGTGGCGTGTCGGCGCCAGCTGGTCGACTTGTCCGATGACACGGCAACTAAGATCGACATCCAGTTTTACTCCGATGCCAGAGACGCGCTGTTGAAGGCTATGGCTGAGTGAAGAGAATGGAGTTAGGGTTTGATAGCATTAAGGTTGGACATAGGTTGGATGGAAAAATAAAGGCACCAAGGAAATCATCCTAAGTGCCTGTTTTATTTGGTGGGTTGTGAGGGGATCGAACCCACGACCCGCTGATTAAGAGTCAGCTGCTCTACCAACTGAGCTAACAACCCGGAGGACCCGTATTATAGGAAT
>JAPTWR010000204.1 GCA_028065135.1 Acidithiobacillus sp. | reverse complement strand
ACCACGGCGGAACCAATCCTAACGCGAGAGAAAACAGCTCTTCAGGGACCATCAGCTAACTCCTATTCAGGGCACGACCGCTCCACAGCATTCTACCCCCTACCCACTCAATCTGACGAAGAGCCTATTATTCCTTATTTTGCCTTTTCAATTATTGCAACAATTGTTTTCGCTGATATCACCAAGTTACGAATTTTTTCCATTGACTTATCACTCATATTTATTTTTGATGCGCGAAATAATTTCGATAATATTGGAATTGGATATACTGCTCTGTATGCTCTTTTGTACAGCTTTTTATGCACTCTCATTGATTTATCTAGTATATTTGTTACCTCGTCGCATCTTTTTGATACGTATTCGTAATTAATACTTAATTCATCTATTTTTTCTATTTCCTTATGAACACGCCATTCTGCTTCTTGAATTTCGGCAATTTTTTTGCTTGCTGATATATGACTGAAAGCACCAAAAGTAATGAGAGCTGGAAGTGCTATTGCACTTGCTATAAACCCGGTTGAAACTACAGCTGCATCACCCATAAGTAAGAATGCTGAGCCTGCTGTTGTCGTTGCTGTTATTGCACTACTAGAAACCCCCGACAAAAAATCTTCTGATGTGAACGTTTCAAGATCTTCCGGCAAAACCATCGCGTTCATGTTCTCATGACTCGAGCTTTGTATGTATATTTCCATTACTTCTCGTGACTTAACAGAAAGAGCATTGTTTATTTTGTTTATTTTTTTTAGCTCTATTAAAATATTTTCTTCTAATTTTTTAAGTTTATTTGTTTTTTCGCAAGTCATCTTATACTGCCAAACTAATTTTTTATGTTTCATATCCCGCTGGTAAATTACCAAATTAAATCTTTCCATAGCTTTATCAATTCTACCTTGCGCGCCAAACGTCACTATATTTTTTAGTATATTTGTCACTTTAACCCTTTTTAGATTAGTCAGACTATGTAATAAGATACTATTGTATCACGTTGTCTTAGTAAGAGATTTTTATATGGCATCTTCACCCAGGTTAATCTCATTAATAGATGGCCCCATCCCCCTTAACCATACTCGCAAAAGCATAGAATCCGTCACCGTTGCCTGAACATGCAGCAAATCTCCCTGAACTTCTATCTCCTGATCCTCAGATAGTCGTGATTCCGTTAAATGCCAACCTGCGGCCTTCTCTATTTTGAAGCTGATCCGCACTTTCTTGCCCTCTCCAAATGCAAATCGCCCTTCCCCATCATAGCGCGCCAGATCAAAGCCCTTGGGATAGGTAAAGCGCTGTGGCAGTAGTTCGGCTTTCTCGATGCGTGGCAGGGCCAGGATACGTTCGTTGTCATAGCCTTCATATCGGCAGACCAGGTATAGGCGGTTGCCTTGCTGGGCGAGTCCCAAGGGCCAAACAGTCGCTTCTTTCTGCTCGCCGTGCACATTTTGGTAATGCAGATAGAGCTTCTGTTCCCGGTATAGAGCATTGCTGACAGTCTCCAAGACGTAGGGGACAATCTTTGCTGGCAATAGTGGCATTGTGGTGGGAATGCGTCGTACCTTGCGTATCCATTGCCGGACGGGTTGCGCTTCTGGTTCGCAGTCAATTTGTTGTTGGGCATGTTCCAGTAAGGGATTCAGATCACGCAGGAGATCGGCTGGAAGAATGTCATGTAATTCGGATTCTGCCAGATGGACCAACAGTGCTTCTGCGGGACTGAGCAATGGTAACGTAAAGCCTCGGGCATGGATTGGCCAGCGATATCCGTAAGGTTTGCTGCGGGTGTCACATTCAATGTCAAAATGCTGACTGATCGTATCCAGATAGCGTTGCACACTGCGCAGATCACGCTCGAATCCGGCTGCATCCAGTGCGTCTTTGATTTGCTTGGCGGTAATGAAGCGTTTGCGGGGAATGCGTCGAAGAATCTCCAGCAGTAGTAGAGCCGTTTCCAATCCACTACTGCGGGAATGAGTCACGACCTTTTGCCTCGAACTTGTCCCAGCAGTTGGGTCAGGCTTTCTGAGATTGAGGGTATGGACGTGCTGTGCAAATGCGGATTGCCGCACTGCGGGCATTGTTGGGGCCATTCCTGTCCCAGTAAGGCATCGCTGCGGGGCTGGAACCGGTTCTTCCATCCACAGTTTGGGCAAGATAACTGCATGGCGGCTGGTTTGATCATTTTTTTCCTTATTAAAGTGCTGCGCAACCCATGCCTGTTGCCTGCTTTTCATGGGTGGATAACAGCGCTCTTTGATGGAACTATAGCCTTTGATCCTCTGCGTGGTAAAGCACGGCATTGTCGCTATTCTGGTCATTCTGGATTCCTGCAATGCATTGCCATCTCGCGAGCTATCTTTCGCCTTGGGGCATTCACGCTTCGACCAAAGAGCAGGGCTTTAACAACGCCAGACCCTGGTCATATTCGTCATAGGCATCGTCCAGGGTTTTACTGATGGCGCGAGCAATTTTGGGTTGTATGGAAGACAGGGCCTTTTTGAGGGATTGGAGGATTTTCTGGTTTTGTTCGGCAGACCAGTCATCCCAGCGTTCACTATCCATGGAGGGTGACAGGAGCATACCCAGCACGCCCGGCTTGGCTTCATCAAAAGCCTTTTTGAAGGTGCTTTTGTCCACACAAAAGTACAGGGATCGTCGGTCCAACTCGCCGGATGTTCGCGCATACTCAGGTGTTTCATTCCCTACATGGGCTTCGAGTTGTCTTTGCAGGTGGCCCAATGTTTTTTGCCAGTGCGCATCGACCTGATTGGCATATTGGTCTCCCCATTCGGCGGTAATCATCGTGACAAAATCATCGGCGAAATCCCAGACAAAACCATCCAGTTCAGCGGCAACATGGACTTGGAAGCGTTCGACGAGTGATTCGGCAAGATCTTCAGCATCCCGACTGGATTGTTGATGCCAGCGTTGTAGGGTTTCTTGTTGTTGCTGGATGATGGATTCAAGACTCATGGCGTTCTCCTGGGTGCGGTTGGGCGACAGGAGTACGGTAGCATCATGCTGCGACAATATGTGTCATATAAATGCTGAACCTGAAAAACATCATCAAAATAAACTTTCTCGCATGAAAGAATGAACGCATTGATTGGCGTACAGTTTGGCGATAGTCATCGTCAAATCCTATCCCCCATTTTATAACCAAAAACCATTTCGACCATCCTTGATGATGAGGGATAAAGCTCAAAACTTTGCAGAATTGGGAACAAACACGGGTGCGACCAGCTGGACCAACCAGAGCGCTTTACAGATTGTGGCATTCGACCCTCTTGCGGCCATTCGTGCTATGAAGGGGCATGCGGCCTGGGCCTGGATGACAGTAAAAGCTTATTTACTCTTGCGTGTCGGGTTTGTAATATTGCCAGCAAGGAAAGGCTTCTCCTGCTTTCGAGTGCCTTAGTATGCTGGTATTTCCATAAATAAGGATGCCGTTAATGATGCACTGGATGGTGGATAGTCGCGCTGGTTTTCTGTTTTTACTGATAGCGGCCTTTGTAATCGCTGCGCTGGTCTATGCGCTTCCAATCTTTATGGCTTGGACTATGGGTAGTCCACATCTTACCGCCATCACGCTCCTGGACATTTTGCTGGGATGGACGTTACTCGGCTGGATTGCCGCTTTAATCTGGGCCATGGCTTCGGGAAATGGCGGAACCTTCGATGAGGATGGTCCTTCCCGGCACAAACCCTCCCTTTGAACCACTTCTATTCCCTGCAAAAATTGACGTAAGCTCCTGAACCTCGCACCATGGGCGTGAATGTTTTCAGGAGGCCGCATCCCGCAACATGACCGAACAAGAAATTGAAGAAGCCCTCATCCAAAAACTGGGCGATCTGAAGTACAGCTATCGCCCGGATATTCATGATCGGGCCGCTCTGGAAGCCAACTTCCGCCATCATTTTGAAGCCCTGAATCACGTTTCCCTCAGTGACAGTGAATTCGCCCGACTGCTGGAGTCTATTGTGACCCCTGATGTGTATGCGGCGTCTCGCATCCTGCGGGAACGCAACCATTTCGAGCGCGATGACGGTACGGCGCTGCACTATACCCTGGTCAATATCAAGGACTGGTGCAAAAACACCTTTGAAGTGATCCATCAGCTGCGCATCAACACCGATTACAGCCATCATCGCTATGACGTGATGCTGCTCATCAATGGCGTACCCGTCGTTCAGATCGAACTCAAAACCCTGCAGATCAGCCCTCGTCGCGCCATTCAGCAAATCGTCGAGTATAAGCATGATCCCGGCAACGGTTATGCCAAGACTCTGCTCTGTTTTCTGCAACTGTTCATCGTTAGTAACCGCAGCGATACCTGGTATTTCGCCAATAACAACAGCCGTCATTTTGCCTTCAATGCCGAGGAACGCTTTTTACCGCTCTACCAATTTGCGCGGGAAGACAACAGCAAGATCACCCATCTGGATGATTTTGCCGACGCCTTTCTGGCGAAATGCACATTAGGAGAGATGATCAGCCGCTACATGGTACTGGTCGCGAGCGAACAAAAGCTCCTGATGATGCGGCCGTATCAAATCTATGCCGTCAAAGCGATCGTGGATTGCATTCACCAGCATCGCGGCAATGGCTATATCTGGCATACCACTGGCAGTGGCAAGACCCTGACCTCTTTCAAAGCCTCGACTCTCCTCAAAGACAATCCCGATATCGACAAATGCCTGTTTGTGGTGGACCGCAAAGACCTCGACCGCCAGACCCGCGATGAATTTAATCGTTTTCAGGAAAAATGTGTAGAAGCCAATACCCATACCGGTACATTGGTGAACCGACTGCTTTCTGACGACTATGCCGATAAAGTCATCGTGACCACCATCCAGAAACTCGGGTTAGCTCTGGATGGGAATCATCGCTACCACTACAAAGAAAAACTGGAACCCTTACGGCATAAGCGCATGGTATTCATTTTCGATGAATGTCACCGCTCCCAATTTGGCGAGAACCATCAAGCCATCAAGGAATTCTTTCCCAATGCCCAGCTCTTTGGTTTTACGGGCACCCCCATCTTTGAGCAGAATGCCAATTACCAGCAGATCGAGGGGGAACAAGCTTCCTATCGCACCACCGCAGACATCTTCCAGCAGCAGCTCCATGCCTACACCATCACGCACGCCATTGATGACCTCAATGTTCTGCGCTTTCATGTGGACTACTACAAGCCCGAAGGAAAACAGGCGCCGAAACCGGGAGAAGCGTTAGCCAAACGCGCCATTGTTGAAGCGATTCTCTCCAAACATGACGCCGCTACCGCTGGGCGCAAGTTCAATGCGCTGCTGGCTACCGCCTCGATTGTGGATGCCATTGAATACCACAGCTTGTTCGAGATCATGCAGGCTGAGAAACAGGCCGAAAACCCTGACTATCAGCCGCTGAACATTGCTTGTGTTTTCTCGCCACCGCCGGAAGGGAACCAGGATGTCCTGCAGATCCAGGAGGATCTACCCCAGGAGAAAGCCGACAATGCCCAGGATCCGGATCGCAAGAAAGCCGCCTTACAGGCTATTATGGCCACGTACAATCACCGCTATGGTACGAGCCACCGTATCGGGGAATTCGATCTCTACTATCAGGATGTCCAAAAGCGCATCAAGGATCAGCAGTACCCCAATACCGATCTGCCCCATGCCCAGAAAATCGATATCACCATTGTGGTGGATATGCTCCTCACCGGTTTTGATTCCGCGTATCTCAATACCCTCTATGTGGACAAGAATCTCAAGTACCACGGACTGATTCAGGCTTTCTCCCGCACCAATCGGGTGCTCAATGACACCAAGCCTTATGGGAATATTCTCGACTTTCGCCAGCAACAAGGGGCCGTAGACACTGCCATCAGCCTGTTCTCCGGACAATCCGGGGAACAGGCCAAGAAAATCTGGTTGGTGGATAAAGCGCCGGTGGTGATCGACCGCCTACAAAGCGCTCTGGGGCAACTGGATACCTTCCTGCAGTCACAGGGATTACCGGCTGCCCCTGAAGCCGTACCACAGTTGCAGGGCGATGCAGCGCGCTGTCAGTTCATACAGTGCTTCAAAGAAGTACAGCGTTGCAAAACCCAATTGGATCAATACACGGATTTAACCCCTGAAGAACGGGAATTCATTGAACAGATGGTTCCGCCAGAAACCTTACAAGGGTTTCGGGGAGTTTATCTGGATACCGCACAGCGATTGCGTGAGCAAAGAGCGCAAAATCGCGAGCAGACCAGTCCGGAAGTTGAGCAGCTGGATTTTGAGTTTGTCCTTTTTGCCTCGGCCGTGATTGATTACGACTACATCATGACCCTGATCAGTCGTTATACGAACCCTACACCGGGCAAGCAGACCATGAATCGGGAAGCACTGGTGGGATTGATTCTGTCCGATGCTCAGTTCCTGGATGATCGGGAAGAGATTACGGCCTATATCGATACTCTGAAAGCGGGTAAGGGACTGGATGAATCGGCCATTCGCGAAGGGTTTGAACACTTCAAGAAGCAGAAGCAACAGCAGCGCATACAAGAAATCGCCCAGGTGCATGGACTGGAAGCTCAAGCCCTCCAGGACTTCATGGCGCAGACTCTGAGCCGGATGATTTTTGATGGCGAACAACTGAGTGAATTACTGGCGCCGCTGCAGTTAGGTTGGAAAGCCCGCACCCAGAAGGAAACTGCGCTCATGCAGGATTTGATTCCTTTGCTGCATAAACAGGCTCAGGGGCGAGAGATTTCGGGGCTGGAGGCTTATGAACAGTAAACAGTCCAAGAACGCGGCTATCACGCGACTGGAAACAAAGCTTTTGCAAATCGATGGATTAAGCGTGGATCACCTGCTACGGCAGGGAGAACAAGGAAAGCACAACGGATGAGTGGAACAACAAATAGTGGTCGGGTGCCCAGGCTGCGGTTTCCGGAGTTTCGGGGGACGGAAAATTGGACTGGGAAGCCCCTCAAGACGGTAGCACTAATAAATCCAGCAAACAAAGGGTTACCTAAATCCTTCGTTTATATCGACCTTGAGGCAGTTGACGCTGGTGAGCTTAAAACTAAGACAAGAATTTTCAGAACCGATGCGCCAAGCCGTGCTCAACGACTCATAGAACCTGGTGACATTATTTACCAAATAGTTCGCCCCTACCAACGCAACAATCTGCTTTGCGAATTTAATGACGATGAGAACTACGTCGCGTCCACTGGCTATGCCCAGTTAAGGGCCGAGGACAGCAATCACTTTTTGTACCAGAGTATTCACACAGACTCATTTGTCGACCAAGTTATGGTGAAATGTACAGGGTCTAACTATCCTGCGATAAACTCTTCAGACTTGGCGGAGATCGAGTTACCTATTCCTCCTACTCTTGCAGAACAACAAAAAATCGCCAATTGCCTTTCCTCCCTCGACGACTTAATCACCCTGGAGGCGCAAAAGCTCAATGCGCTCAAGACTCATAAAAGGGGGTTGATGCAGCAGCTTTTCCCGGCAGAAGGGGAAACGGTGCCCAGGATGCGGTTTCCAGAGTTTCG
>JAPTWR010000117.1 GCA_028065135.1 Acidithiobacillus sp. | reverse complement strand
GATCGCCTCGATCGGCGCCTCGGCGCGGCGTGGGCTGCTGATCAAGGGAGGCCGGTACCTCGAAGTGCTCGCCAAAGCCACCGTGGTAGTGCTCGACAAGACCGGCACGCTTACTCTCGGCCGCCCGATCATCACCGATGTGATCCCTCTCGATGCCGAGCTCGGCGCCGACGAGGTGTTGAGGCTCGCCGCGACGGCGGAACGCTACTCTGAGCACCCGCTCGCCGAGGCGGTACGAGGCGCCGCTGCGCTGCGCGAACTTCAGCTCGCCGAGCCACAAGACTTTGAAGCAATCCCGGGCATGGGGGTGCGCGTGCGCCTCGATGGCGAAAGCGTGGCGGTGGGCGGCCGCCGCCTGCTTGCCGGGGAGGGGCTGCTTCCCATCGCCGCCGAGTTGGAAGCGCAGGGCAAAACGCTGTTGTTCGTAATTCGCAACGGCCAGGTGGTGGGCGTGCTCGCCGCCATGGATACATTGCGCCCGGACGTGCCGGAGGCTTTGGCCGAATTGCGCCGCCTCGGCGTCAAACACCTGGAACTGCTGACCGGCGACAACGAGCGCACGGCTGCCGCCATTGCCGCGCCTTTGGGAATCCACTGGCGTGCCCAGCTGTTGCCCGAGGACAAGATCGCAGTCGTCAAGGAATATCAGCGCCGAGGCCATGTGGTGGTCATGATCGGCGACGGCGTCAATGATGCGCCCGCACTGGCCCAGGCCGATGTGGGCATCGCCATGGGTGCCGCGGGCAGCCCTCTGGCCATCGAGGCGGCGCATATCGCGCTCCTGCGCGACGACTGGAAACTGGTGCCGGAGGTCCTGCGCATCGCCCGGCGGACCATGAACACGGTCAAGATCAACATCGGCTTCACGGCCGTCTACAATCTGGCTGGCCTGGCGTTGGCCGCCTTGGGTTTCCTGCCGCCGGCGATGGCGGCGGCGGCGCAGGCCGGCCCGGATTTCGGCATCCTCGCCAACTCGGCGCGCCTTTTGCACCAGGGTGGCTCACGCCAGCCAACCCACTCCGACAAAGCCCCCGCATTGGCCGCATTGCCGAAGGGCAGGGTTTGATGAGCGCATCCGGTGGCGCGGGGAAGGCGGCAACGGGAAAGGCGATTCGGGGGCCGCAACGCCCGATCCTGGCACTTTTCCTGTTGTCACTCCTCAGCGCTTGTGCTACCTATCACCCCCGGCCGCTTTCACCGGAAGGGTCCGCCGCCGCATTTCGGGCGCGCAGCCTCGACGATCCGAAATTGCGGGTTTTTCTCTCCGATTATGGCCGCACGCCGAAACACTGGCCCAAGCAACACTGGAAACTGAATGATTTGATCTTGGTGGCTCTTCATGAAAGCCCGGAACTGGCCGTCCAGCGCGCCCGATGGCAAGTGGCCCGCGCCAATGTGATCACCGCCGGGCAGCGCCCCAACCCCAGCATCGGCTTTCTTTCCCAGCACCACAGCATTGCACCGGAAGGCGTATTGCCCTGGACGCTCGGCTTCTCCTTCGACATACCCATCGAAACGGCCGGCAAACGCGGCGACCGCATCCAGGGGGCACTGGCTTTGGCCGACGCCGCGCGGTTCCAGGTGGGGGAAACCGCGTGGCAGCTGCGGGTCCTGGTCCGCCAAAGGTTCCTGGATCTCTGGGCGGCAATCGAGCAAGCCAAGCTGCTCAAAACCGAGGTGGCGTTGCGCAGGCGCATGCTGAAACTGGTGGAACAACGTTTCGCCGTCGGCGAGAGCTCCGCATTTGCGGTCAACAGCATCCAATTGGATTTGCAACGGACGCAGATGACGCTGGCTGCCGCCGAGGCGCACGCCGCCAGTGCGCGCGCTGCATTGGCCCAGGCGCTGGGCCTGCCGCTGGGTGCCATTGCCGATGTGCATTTCGACTTCACGGACATGAACCAGCCCCTTCCAGGGCAACACTCACCCCTAGCCGCCCTGGAACGGGCGGCCCTGCGCCACCGCCTGGATCTCCGGGCGGCTTTAGCCGGGTATGCCGCCGCCGAGGACACCCTCAAGCTCGAAATCGCAAAGCAATACCCTGACATCCACTTGGGACCAGGATACGAATGGGAGGAAGGGGATAACCGGTGGGCGCTGGGCCTTACCATCACCCTCCCCATCCTGAATCAAAACCAGGGCCCCATCGCCGCGGCCAAGGGACAGGTAGCCGTGGCGGCTGCCACCTTCACCGCTCTGCAGGCCCGAGTAATCGGCCAGGTCAGCCAGTCCGCCGCGGGTTATCGCGGCGCCTTGCAAACACTCCGGACGGTCCGGGCGCTGCTCGAAGTTCAACGAAAGAACCAGCGGTTGCTTGAGCGGCGTTACGCCTCTGGTGAAACGGACTCTCTCGCTTTGCTGGGAGGACACCTCGCGTACCTCGTGGCTGAGCGCGATCTGCTCGTCGCCTCGTATCAGGCCCAACAAGCTCTGGGTGCGCTGGAAAATGCGGTACAGCAGCCCCTGGCGCCCGTTCTCTACGGGAAAGAAGCATTATCCGACCGCGCAAGGGAGCACTCATGAAACGCAATCGATGGAATCTCCTGGCGGTCGGCATAGTGGGCGCGTCGCTGCTCGCGGCGGGCCTGGCCTGGTTTGGCATGCGAGGGCGTCTCGAAGCCGACGAGAGGCCTAGAGCGGTTTCGCAGGAGCTGCCGCCAACCACCATCACGGCGCACGGTCTGAAGGTCGTTGTCTTGGGCAAGGCGCCGCAAGCGCAAGCCGGTATCCGAACGCAGACTCTCCTGCCCGCGCGCTATCGGGGAGGCTACGCCCGCGCCTATGGCCTGATCCTCGACCCGCGGCCGCTTCTGGCGTTACGCGCAAGTGATGCCACCGCCTTGGGTGAGCTAGGCGTGGCCCGTGCTGTCGCCACCACCTCACAGCGGGAATATGAGCGGCTGCGCCTTTTGAATCGGGACGATCAGAACGTTTCCCTCAAAACCGTGCAGGCGGCGCAAGGGGCGTATCAGTCGGACCAGGCGCGCCTCGCCGCGGCATTGACCCATGTCGCCAGCCTGCAACAGACGGCGATTACGCAATGGGGTTCCGTGCTGGCACACTGGGCCTTGGGCAATACCGCTGGCCCTCTCGCCCATCTATTCAACGGCCAGGACGCCCTGTTGCTGGTCACGCTGCCGCCGGGTCTGATCCTCCCTTCCGCGCCGCCGTTGATCCATGTCGAGAGCGGGGGGTCGGCGGCTTTCCATATCGACGCGCGGCTGGTTTCCGCTTCCCCCCAAAGCGACCCCAGCATTCAGGGGGAGACCTATTTCTATCTCATGCCCGCGCGCCAGGCACGTATCGGTATGCGGCTGGCGGTGGCCATACCGCTGGACAAGCCGACGGTCCAGGGCGTCGTGGTCCCGGCTTCCGCCGTGCTGTGGTATGCCGATGAAGCCTGGGTCTATCTGCAAACCGGCGCGGATCGTTTTGTCCGGCATCGGGTGTCCACGCAGGCTCCGGTCCCCGGCGGCTGGTTCGAGACGGACCTCGGGCCGGGGCAACGGGTGGTGACGCAAGGCGCCCAGCTCTTGCTTTCCCAGGAACTGTTAGCCCCGTCGGCAAGCACGGGGACAGGTGAAGGTGCAGAGGGACACAAAGACCAAAAAGGTTCCGGAAGCCACGGGGCCGATGAAGACCAGGATAACGATTAATCCGGTCACTGAACCGCCCACCGTATTTTAGGATCTGCCATGCTCAAGGCCATCATCCGTTTCTCCATCCGCTTTCGCGGGGTGATCATCGCCCTGGCGTTTTTATTGGTCGGTTATGGCCTCTACACCCTTTCCCAGGTGAAGCTGGACGCCTTTCCCAGTTTCACGCCGCCGCTCGTGACCGTGGCAACGGAAGCCCCGGGCCTTTCGCCCGAGCAAGAGGCGACCCTGGTCACCCAGCCCATCGAGAACACGTTATCCGGGACGCTCGGTTTGCAGTCCATGCGTTCGCGGTCCATTCAAGGACTGTCGGTAATCACCTTGACGTTCCACAACGGGACGGACATTTACCGGGACCGCCAGATCGTGGCCGAACGGCTGAATGCTGTCGCCGGACAGTTGCCCCTCGGGGTGCGCGCACCTTTCCTGACCCCATTGACGTCGGCAACGGGCGTGGTCCAAGTGCTGGGCCTTACGTCGGATACCCGTTCGCTGATGACCCTGCGCACCTTGGCCGATTGGCTGCTGAAACCCCAACTGCTCAGCATCCCCGGCGTGGCCAATGTCGCCATATATGGTGGGCAGGTGCGCGAACTGCAGATCCAGGTCGAACCGGGAAAGCTGGTCCGTTTCGGACTGTCGTTCCAAGACATCGTCCGCGCCGCGCAACGGGCCACCGGGGTACGGGCGGCTGGTTTCCTGGAGGATGCCAACCAAAGGATCGCCATACGCACCGAGGGCCAAAGCATCACCGCCCCCCAGTTGGCGAACGTGGTCATCCTGCGTCGCCAGGGCGCGGATCTCCGTTTGGGTGATGTGGCGCATGTGGTGGCGGCGCCGGCGCCGGCCATCGGCGGCGCTACCATAGGCGGCAAGCAAGGAGTCATCCTCAATGTCGAGGAACAATACGGCGCCAACACCCTGGCGGTGACCAGGGCATTGAAGGATCGTCTCCAACAGCTTGGCCCGGTGCTGGCGGCGCAAGGGGTGTCCCTGCATCCTGATCTTTTTCGGCAGGCCAGTTACATAGAAACCGCCATTGCCCACCTGCGCGGGGCGCTCCTGTTGGGAGCCGTCCTCGTCATCGCCGTGCTCTTTCTCTTTCTGTTCAATGTGCGCACCGCTTTGATATCGGCGACCGCCATCCCCCTTTCGCTGCTTACTGCGATCATCGTTCTCAACGCGCTGGGCGCCAGCATCAATACCATGACCTTGGGTGGGCTTGCCATCGCCATTGGTGAGGTGGCGGACGACGCCATCATCGACGTCGAGAACATCTTTCGGCGTCTGCGCGAAAACCGCATCCGACCACAACCCTCATCCATCGCGAAGGTAGTGTTCAGCAGTTCATGGGAAGTGCGGGGGGCGGTGACCTACGCGACCTTTATCGTGGCCTTGGTCTTCCTGCCGGTGCTGTCGCTCTCCGGGGTAGCCGGTAAGCTCTTCGCGCCGCTGGGAGAGGCTTATATCGCGGCCGTCTTCGCCTCTTTGGGGGTCGCGCTGACCGTGACCCCTGCCCTGGCCTACCTGCTGCTTGAACGCACACCATCCCGCTCGCTGGAGCATGCCTGGATTCGCAAGGTCAAGGCGGCCCAGGCACGGTTACTCACTACCACGGAGGGCCACAGTCGGTGGCTGATCGTGGGAATTACGCTACTGTTCCTGACGGCGATGGCGGTCTTGCATTCATTCGGAAATAATTTTCTACCGGAATTTAGGGAACGACATTTCATCGTGCATGTATCCACCGAACCGGGCACCTCGCTTGCCGAGTCGTTACGACTCGGGCGCCGCATTTCTTTGGCCCTTGGCCGTATCCCAGCCGTGCGCTCGGTAGCCCAACGGGTGGGACGTGCAGAGAGGACGGGTACGGATACTTACGGCGTCAACGTGAGCGAATTTATCGTCGGTCTCAAACCCCTTTCCGGGGATGCCCAAGAGCATGTCCTGACCCGGATCCGCAAAGCCCTCTCGGAGTTTCCAGGGGTGGGTTTCTCTGTTGAAACCCCATTGTCGGATCGTATTGAAGAAACGATCTCCGGTTACACCGCACCGGTAATAGTCAGCGTCTTTGGCACGAATTTCAATCTGCTTTATGAAAAAGCGCGGGAAATCGCCTCGGTTCTCGAGCAGTTACAAGGCGCCGTGGATGTGCGGATGCACGCCCCGCCAAGTGCGCCGCAACTGACCATTCGCCTTCGACAGACGGCGTTGGCCCGCTGGGGATTCGAGCCGGTGGGCGTGCTCGACGCGATCCAAACCGCCTACGCGGGCACCACGGTCGCGCAAACCTATCAAGGTAACCGAGTATTCAATGTGGTAGTAACGCTTGATCCCGCTGAACGGCAGAATCCGGTGCAGGTGGGCAATCTGCCCTTGCGCAACCCGAATGGATGGGTCGTCCCGTTGCGGGACTTGGCCGACATCCATGAAAGCTTCGGACCCTATGCCATTCTCGAAACCGCTGGGCAGCCAGTGCAGACCGTCACGACGAATGTCCAGGGGCGGGCGTTGAGCGGTTTCGTGCAAGAGGCCGAGCGGCGTATTCACACGGAGGTCCGTTTTCCGCCCGGAACCTACGTGGTCTTTTCGGGTGCCGCGGAGGCACAGGCGAAAGCGCAACGCGAACTGCTCATGCATGCACTGATGGCGGGAGTGGGTATCGTTCTCCTGCTTTTCATCGCCCTGCGCCGTACGCGCGCCTTGTTCTTGGTGCTCCTCAATCTGCCCTTCGCCCTGATCGGCGGGGTAGCGGCCGTGCTGTTCACCAGCGGCGTACTGTCGCTTGGCTCGCTGGTGGGCTTCGTGACCATCTTCGGCATCAGCTTGCGCAATTCCATCATGCTGATTTCCCATTACCAGCATCTGGTTGAGGTGGAAGGCATGTCTTGGGGGCGGGAGGCGGCGATCCGAGGCGCCCAGGAGCGGCTAGTGCCCATCCTCATGACGGCCTTGGTTACGGCCTTGGGCCTGCTCCCGTTGGCGCTCGCCAGCGGAGCACCGGGCAACGAGATCGAAGGGCCTATGGCACAAGTCATTCTCGGCGGCCTGATCACATCGACCGCTTTGAACCTGCTGGTGCTACCGACCATGGCTTTACGTTTCGGGCGCTTCGGAT
Organism: Acidithiobacillus sp.; assembly: GCA_028065135.1. The sequence continues at coordinate 27,507 of JAPTWR010000117.1, read as the reverse complement.
ATGCCGCGGGCCGATAGCCCGCAGCGGTTTTCGATGCGGGTCTTATCATCAGATGTTCTTTTTCATGGTAGCGCAGCGTGTCGGACACTGGATGCGTCTGCTGATCGAGGCAAGTTATCGGTTGAGAACAATGCCGCCAATGTTGCTGGCACTGGATGGGCTTACAACCCCTTTCTGGCGGTGTCAAAACTAGGAAAGTTGCGGCATGCGGGCCTAAGAGCTATCGTACATAAATGGCTTTTATTTTGAGAGGATGATTATGTGCGCGCTCTGCCCCCCGCAAACGGCAAACAAATCATCAAGGAAGTGCATGTCACCGATACCAAAACGGTATTGGTCACGATGGATTGCCAGCTTTTTGATGCGCTTTGTCTTTGTGTTGGAAATGCTTACAAGGCAGATTCATGGCTTGCAATGCGCGTGTTCGAGGTTAGCGACCTGTCTGACGATACGATCAGGTCATATCTGAGAGCCATGTTCAGGGAAGCGTTGTCGAGGCATAAACCCATCCATGGAATAACGACCGAAGAGGCAAAAATAAGCTCTGTGACAAGTCACATTGTTCAATGAGGATACGACAGATGAAAAAAACGATGGAGATCATGGCAACAACAGTGGTTCTGGCTATGCTCAGTATAGGGGTTTCGCAAGCGGAAGCCACTATGCATGGCAACGCAAATGCTATGGAAAAAACACATATGTATTTCGTACATCACAATTTTGGCTTTGCCAGAAATTTTTATCAGTTCCATCCTGGTCCACATTGGGACCTGATGAATGCCGCCGCTCTGCATCTGACCGCAGGGCAAATAAAACAGGAAAAAATACTGGTGATCGGCATGATGCAGAACACCGAACACGGGGTTGTGACTCTCAAGAAAGCCTACCGAAAGTACAGAGAAGAAGCGAAGCTACCAGATCCGTCTATCCGGGTGCTGACGCAAGATGTCCAGGCTGTTGGCCGTGCTCAAGCTTACCTGGGTTATGTGATGATCCCGTACCATATGAAGGGGTACCGGCTCCTGAATCCCGCTCAGCAAGCTATCTATCACCATCTCGCCCGTGAGAATTGGATCCACATGATGCATGGTCACATGATGATGCATGGTTGACTAACGGATAAACCTGTACAGGTTTATAGGAGAACCCATCATGGAAAGACCTAAACGGATTTCACGCCGCAGTTGGATAAAAATAACTGCTGCGACCATTGTGGCGGTCGCCACATACCCATTTGTTGGCGCAATGACCCACGCTGCGACGCGCAAGAAGATCGCAAAAGCAGTCGTCCATTACCAGGATCACCCAAGTGGGCACAAGATGTGCGGGATGTGCATACATTTCATCCCGACTGGCGGGGTCGCCGGACACGGAATGATGGGTGGTATGGGGCCGGAGATGATGGGGAATATGCACAACATGGGACCGGAAATGATGAAGGACGGGACCTGCCAACTGGTGGAGGGACGAATTAGCCCGATGGGTTACTGCATTTTGTACTCACCCGTACCGTCTGTCGATTCGTAAGCCTTCACCGTCCAGCATTCAGTGCCAGCAGAGGGTGGGCTCCGTGCTTTTGCACACGCGGCTGGAACCTTCGGCGCTTTACCTTTCGCCAGCATGATCCCGGCCCTTACGGGCTGTAAGCCTTCCAGTGTCCGGGACTGAGGAAGCATCCCGGAGTGGGTCTCAACGACCTGTTACAAACGTCTGCACGTTACCGCTCGTGCTCCCTGGTCAACCCAGCCTGCGTACCGCCTTGCAAGCTCCGTCCTTTAAGGACGGGGTAGTTGACGTCGCGGTTTCGCGGTCACCCGTTTAACACCAACTCCAACACCTCAACGATCTCCGCCGTTCCCATCGTCCCGGGCAATTCGCGCCCTGCCTTTGCAAAGGCCCTCTCCAGCAGAGGGCGGGGAAGCGTCACCGTCACCTGGTTCGGCAGGGATGCTCCCGGCAGGGATGCTCCATCCGCCGGATCTCCGACGACCACTCCATTCTCATCCACGGCGCCCCCATCCTCGACGTCCTCATCGCTATCGACATTGCGCAGATCGATCGTGGACAAATCCATTTCTTCCCCATTGGCATCAAAAGCCCTTGCAGGGTGCGAACCCATCACGGCCCCATTTTCCTGCTGCATGTCTACCTCCTGCGGTTTTCCGCTCAAACCTTGTTCGTAGCGATCTTCCTCTCTATCCACCAGCACGCGGGAGAGGGTTTCCCCGGCCTGCAGGCTGGCACGGATGGCGTCCAGCACGATGCGCTTGTCCTCGTCCTTCATCCATCCTTTCATGCGACTGATGTCCGTTTGCCCGATGGACTCCAGCGGCACGCCCAGATACTCCGCCACAGCCTGCGCATCTTCGCTCCCCAGAGAGAGCATCTGATGTACCCATGCCTTGGATCGACCCAGCCGCTTGCCCAGATCCGCCAGGCTCGGCTTGGGATCCAGGCTATCCATCAACTGCTTTACGGCCTTCGCCGTATCCACGGGCGTCATATCCGCTCGCGCCAGGTTTTCGACCAGCTGCATTTCCAGACGGTCAGCGTCTGTGTCGGGCTCCAGGATCACGGCTGGAATCCGGGACAGGTCATAGCCCTTGCGACGGCATGGCTGGCCGCTGTCTCGGGCAGCCATGGATGCCCTCCAGCGCCGCTCGCCCGCTATGATCCGATACCTTCCCGACGCGGCATGACGTACCGCGATGGGCTGTAATACCCCATGCTGCAAGATGCTTTCCTTCAGCAATTCCAGATCATTGTCGATGGCATCCTGTGCCCCGGATGCCACAAACGTCTTGCGCGGCTGCTCCGGGTCCGGCTCGATCTCCGACAACTCCAGAAAGAGCGCCGAAGCGGCTCCGCTGCCGACAGTTCCGCCCGAGACGGTATTCTGTTCATCCGCCGGGGCCGCTTTCTGTCCCGGAAGTCGTCTACCGGGTAGACGATTGGCTTTGGCATCGGTCTCGCCGGAATCTCCCGCCATCTCGGCCAGCGTGCGCTTCATCTCATCAAAGAGATTCTCTGAAAGATCTACCTTGGCCATTTTATCCCTCCTTCACCGTTTCTTCCGTCGGCACCCGGTCCGTTTCCAGAATCATCTTGCAGGCCATGGCCCATTTCGCCGCCGCCGCGTCTTTCGGGTCCAGCTTCCAGACGGGCATCCCCTGTTTCATGGCGTTGGAAACAATCTGCCGATTGGTCAGATGCACCGGAAGCACATGCTGACCGAAACCCGACTCGGTGATCGCATCCACGACCATCTGCTGGTTCGTGGAGTTCAAAACCCGCTTGTTGATGACCAGGGACAATCCCAGATCGACCTGCGAGGCGATCTCCCGCCAAACCTTTAGCAGCGAAGTGAGCCCCTGCAACGCCAGCAGGTCGGGCTCCACGGGCGCCACCAACAACCCGCCCAGATAGAGCGGGGCCAGCTGCTGTACGCCGGCAGCTGGTGGCGTGTCGATGACCACCACATCAAAATCGATATTCAGCAAACGGTTCATCGCCTCATGTCCGGCCTTCAATCCCTGCTTTTCCACCAGATGGACATGCTGGTGGCCTGGCAGGATTTGGAGATCCCCAAACCGGGTATCCTGGAACTCCAGACTGGTGTCCCCGTCCCACAGGTCTAATACCGATTTGCCACGGCCATTCGGCTCCCCCGTAGTGATAAAAGTGGCGTTGCGTTGGCCGTCCATATCCACGAGCAATGTCTTTTTCTTCGCCGCCATGCTGGCGTAAGCCGCAATGTGAACGGCAAGAGCGGTCTTTCCTACCCCGCCCTTCTGATTGGTCACGGTAATGATCTGTGGCATCTCTACCTCTCTTCTCGCGCTTTCCGCCGCTCCTGCTCATGCAGTGGCGGGTACAGAACCCAGGAATACCAATACAACATCGTATAGAGCACATCGGGCAGGTCGACTCCGTTCCGGTGGCTGACCTCTACCAAGTTGTCCGCCAGATCGCAGGGAATCCGCACGTTCACTTCCACCCATTCCGGGTCGGCCAAGGCCGGGCGGTGCCCATCCCGCCATCGAAGTCCTTTCTCCCACGCTTTTTCGGCCAGAAACCGGGAAGCGCAGTCCTCATGGACGGCCCGCAGCGTCATCCCCTGAACGAAGGCCAGAGCCTGGATGTACAGATGCATCTTTAGCGGGATAACCGTGGATTCCCCCGCATAGGGCATACCGTTAAAGAGAGATGGTGTCAGCATGCTTTTCCCGGCTATGACCCTTTCACGAATGGGTATAGATCAGCGCCGGGCCAGATCGTCTACCGGGTAGACGCCAAACCATTTCCCGCCGTCGGAATCGTCTACCGGGTAGACGATTTACGAGGACGGCCCGGGGCTCAGTCTCCCTTCTGCAGCCAGAACTGGCTTCCGGGAATCGTCCACCAGGGAACCGCCCGTTGCAGGATGCTGGTCTCCGGGACTGGGCCATAATAGCTCGAGTCAAAGGCATAGTTTCCCGGGGCGTAGAGCCAGACCTGGCCACGCTTCAGGTGATAGGTGCCGAAAGGGTAATGGACAATCCGGTGATGGTGGCCGGGCGTCCAGCGATCCACATGGGAGTTGGGCAGAGTGTGCCCATCTACCCGGACCCCGGATCTTGCCAGCGTCACGGTCTGCCCGGGGACAGCGGCGATCTCTTTGATCCACGGCTGTCCAGCGGGAAACCAGTGGTACTTCAGGCCTTCCGCGACGGCGGCGTGATGGGCGGGGCCAGGAATCTCGACTTCGACCAGTTCTCCATCATGCAATGGATAGGGCGAGCCGAGAAGCTTATAGATGCCGATGGGCTCGCAGGTCGAGTCGTTGAAGACCAGATGCTGGTACTGCATCCATAGCCCTACGGCAGCATTCAGCACCAGGACACCGATGATCGCCCATGCGCCCCACCAGAGCAGCCGCTTAGCGATTGCGGCGGATATTCTTTGCATGGCGGCGCTCCAGAAAAAAACGTGCGGGGCCTGTCAATAGCCGAAAGGGGAAGAAGAATAGCCACTCGATATGGGTGGCACCCCATAGCAAGGCTTCAGCGGCCTTGTACGGCACGGGTCGCTCGAAGAAGGCGATTAGCCTCTGGTCAAGCCGAGCGATGACTTGCCGAAGAGGATTGCTCACGCACCCGCTCCTTCAGGACAGTGATCGCCTCTTCCAGAGAGGCTTCCAGAGTGGCAATGTGCTGTTCAGCCGGAATCCGCGAATAATCCGCAGAGAGCACCTTTTCCCATTTGGCAATCCGCTGTTGCGCGGTGAGGGGACGGGACAGGTGCGTCTTGAGCAGATCCTTGAGTCGTTCACGGCGCCTGTCATCCAGGGAATCCAGAACGGACTTCCAGGCCAGCAATGGATCGCAGGGATCAAAAGCCATGGTTTTCATCTGATCGGACTTCTTCATCCGTTCCCCCGTCATCGATTCACCGCGAACAACACCGGCACCCCAAAAAACGCGCCCCAGGCTTTTGCCGAAGCCCTCTGGATGGCGGGGATGTCGGTCCCCCGCGCCCACCAGTCATTGGCCGGGGCCAGCAGGACTTGTATCCCATGCGGGTATAGATCGAGGGCAGGCCACATCAGCAGTTGCTCATAGCAGATGAGATAGCCAACTTTTTTGCCGTCAATCTCCGTGGTTTCCGGTTTCCTGGAAAACGGCGCCATCCGGAAGCTGTCACGGGGATGCCACGGGTGCCACATCGAGAAAGGTACCGGGATGTGATCCGGCAGTACCGTCTGGTGGCCATCCTGGATCTTCACCAGAGCATCCAGATAACCCTTGGCAAGGGGCACATCGGCCCCGAGCAACACGATTTGTTCTGGATGTCGCGCCGTCCAGCGGATGACCGGACGCCAAATGGCCCGGGTGCCCGGCAGCCAGGGCCCGGCCACGGTTTCCGGGAGCAATACCACGTTGTCGCCAGAGCGCAGATCCGCCAAAACCTTGGGAGCCATTTCCATGGACGCATCGACATAGGAAAGGTTGGAACGCAGGCGGCCCAGGTGGGTATTGATGCCCACCCAGCCAGCGGGCGCTGTGGGCAGCGGGTGACCCATCATGTCATCCAGTGCCGGTACCTGCTCGGCCAGGGCAGGGAAGGCAAAACCCAGAAGCCAGAGATTGAAGATGACGATTCCGGCCATCAGTAAACGCACCGGGATATCCTGATTCTTCCGCTCCCAGTAGCCCAGAGCGGAGATCCCGAGAATGGTCAGCAGAATGCCGGTCGGGCCTGCGGCAACGGCGCCGAGCCAGGGGGAAGTCCAGCCGATGATTCCCAAGGGTGGCAGAATCGTCGAGACAGCAGAGGTAATGATAGTGGCCGTGACCGCGCCAAAACCGCCGCCTGCAAGGCTGCCACCTGCAAGGCCGCCGCCACGGAAATACAGAGCAATGTACGGGTACGCTAGATAAGGCAGAGCAAAGGCCAGCGATGACAGCGACCAGAACCCAATACCGAGAAATAGTCCGGAGTGTGGGAAGAATACCGACGTGCCTTTGATGAGGCCGTAGGTCGTCGCCAGGTGGTAACCGAACATCAGGGCAAATGGCGCCAACCAGTGCCGCTTGTTCAAAACTGGCAGAAGCAGCAAGGCCAGTGGCGCAAGCCAGATGGCGTGAGGCCAGGCCAGGGCGCCAACCAGGGCACCCAGGAGTACTGGAATGGCGAATCGGGAGACGGGAGCGGACTTTCTCCGCGAATCGTCTACCGGGTAGACGGAAACGGGTACGTATTTGCTCTGCATGAGCAGGTATAGATCGGAGATGGGGCAGACCGTCTACTGGGTAGACGACAGAAAAGCGATGTTCAGATCTCTGGACCGCTTTTTTTCTTTTTTATGGCTTTGCCCAGGTTCCCAGGTTTTTCCAATGCCTGCCCCTGGCTGCGCTGAAGTTTCATTCTGCGCAGGATGTCCAGGTCCAGCTTGTCCTTCGGGCGGGCACTTTGTTTTGTCCGCATCAGTCCTTCAATATCGAGAAGATAGAATGAATAGCCCTCCGCCTCTCTCTTTTCGATGTGATCCCGAAGTGAATCATAGGTTTCGCCGTTCGCCGCAAGCGTCATCAAATCAATAACGATCTCATCAGCTACACGGACGGTGCCTGGCTCTGTCAACCAGACTGGATCCACATCGCGCGCCGCATTGTCCTGAAGGAATGCCAATGCGTCCAGAACCTTTCGCCCATTGATCTCGCTCATGGGTAAGAGCAGGTCGATGTCCGCCGTCCCCCGCATAAAGCCGTGCAGATTGAGAGCCTGCCCGCCAATCAGGACGTAGTCCACATGATGCTCAGAAAGGGATTGCAAAAGCCGGACAAGGTCAGCTCCGTTTGCGGGTCGGGATTCTTTCTCACTCACGCAAGGTATCCTTGCCCGCAGCACGCCTGGCACAGCGTTCCCAATCTGCATTGGCATCTTCAAGGGTCAGGAACCGCTTAACCTTCGACTCCCCAGGTGCCAGACGATATACCCGAATTGTCCTGGCATCCCTGGCTTTCATGTCGGCGAGCATGTTCGAGTACCTCTGCCGCTGCTCCGCCGTCTCCAGCGGGAAAATGTGATCTTCCGGCAAATCTCGATCATGGTTACCGACTCTCCGATAGATCCCCACTCCTTCGGCCATATCCACCTCCCTTCGCTGTTTCTGCCCCGCATCCCTAGAATACGCTCCCGATCGTCTACCGGGTAGACTGACGGTGGAGCCCTGGGCCGTCATGCCATCTGGGCCGTTTTGAAGAGAGACTCGATTACCACGGGGAAATCCAGCAGATCATCGATTACCGTAACACCATGAGCGGGCTCTTCCTGCCCCTGGTAACCTTGGTGCAGGAGTACCGGAGCGGCGATGATGCCTATCGCCGCGTTGACGTTAGCCACCTGGTCATCTACGAAAGCCTGGGCACGCAGAGATTTCAGAGCCTCTACCCGATCATTGGCAGTGGCATTCTCGCCCAGACAGAGGATGCGATCGTCCGGGATCAGCCCCCCAAGGGAGATCGCTCTGGCGTGAACCCACTGGGCATCGACATTGGTGACAGCCCAGACGCTGGCCCCTACTGCTTCCAGGTTGCAGACGGTATCCCAGGCGGAATCATGGGTCGGTACCCGCTCCCACCATGCGTATCGATGAAAAGCGGACCGCACCCGATGATACTCTCTCGCGCTGAGTGCGAAGCGCTCCTGAAGGTCATAGGCATCGGAAACTTTCTGGATGGGTCTGCCCAGTTCCCACGAGGCGCACTGCGCCCAGGAAGTGGCGAAGTCCAGCAGCACACCATCCAGGTCAAAGACTACAATCGGATTCATCAGATACCCCCTTATCGTCTACCGGGTAGACGATGTATGCCCACCCAGTTGGCGGGGTATAGATCAGGGGCGGGGCAGCGGCAGGATTCCGACGGACCAGCTATCCAAAGTTTGGTACGAGGGTTCGAAAAGCATGGGAACAGGAGCTTGGTTTTAATAGTTTATGAACTATAATCGTCGTGCGATGACTGAGCTTAAGCAAGCAGCACTTTCTTGCGCACCGGTGATTTCTGGAATGTCGTCCTGACTGCTGGCCTGATCGAGGGATCGCTCCAGAAACAGGGCGACGGCGTTCAGGTAATCGATGAAGGCGATTTCGAGGTCTGTGGGCATGATGGTCTTCCTTTCAACGGTTTGTTCAACACGCGGAAAGAAAGGGCTGAAGGATTGAGCGCAGAAGGCTAACCCCAACACGGATACGGAACGAGCAGTGGGATTGACCTTCAAGCGCCTTTGGCCAGATTGCGCGGCAACATTGAACTGACCGAGAAAAGGGCCGGCAAGACGCCTTGACTGGCAAAGTATTCGAACGCTGAACCCCCGCACTCCGTTTCCTCAGAACCAAGTCTTGACAAGAAATAGATAACACCTTTATATGGATGCCCCCGTTTGTGCAAGCCGACTTTTGATCGTTGGCGGTTGAGGTCGAGTTACTGCCTTATATCCGGCCTGTAGCGCAGATTATCTCTGCTGGCCTTGATGAAATCCGCTGGAAGGGTCCTCATCTCTGTCGCGTCCTTAAAGGACTGGAGTTTGCCAGGTTCTCCCTTCCCCGGTCTGACCTATTCTGCCATCAATCGTCTTTCTGCCTGCGCAACTCTTTACTGCGGAACTCTGCTACTACCCCTCTGGGATCAGGCGGCTGTTACGCTCCTCTGGTGCAGAGGATCGTAGCTCCGGTCCCTGGTCAGCAATGCCCAGATCGTTCGGGCCATCTTGTTGGCCAGAGCCACAACGGCCACATTGTGCGGCCGGCGACTGAGTAACCGGTCGATCCAGGGATTGCGGTTATGGATCTGTCGATTCACTACCGCCCGCGCCCCATGGGTCAGCAAGGACCGAAGATAGGTGTCTCCCCGTTTGCTGATCCCTAGTAACCGGACCCGGCCACCTGTGCCACTCTGTCGAGGGACCAAGCCCAGGAAGGACGCAAACTCCCGACCAGAACGAAAGGTCTTCATGTCGCCCACGGTAGCCACAATCGCCGTTGCCGTCAGCAAGCCCACGCCGGGGATGGCCATCAGTCGGGATACAGCTTCCTGATCCTTTTTCCAGAAGGTCAGCGATTTCTCAATGTCGGCAATATTCTGATCCAGCGCTTTCAGTCGCTCCAGCTGCCCGCGCATCGCGTCCAACGTCATCTTGGAGATTTGCTCTTCCAGTTGCTCCAAGACCTGGGGAATCGTCTGTTCCCCCTTCTGGCGCCCTTGGGGAATATCGGCACCGAACTCGTACAAAAGTCCCCGAATCGCGTTGATCTGCATGGTGCGGATCTTGACCAACTGCTCCCGCATTCGGTGCAGGGCCAAGACGGATTGCTGCTCTACGCTCTTGACGGTCACGAAGCGCATGTCTGGCCGCTGGGCTGCCTCCCAGATCGCCGCCGCGTCCGCCGCGTCGGTTTTGTTGGTCTTGACGAAGGGCCGCACAAACTGCGCGGCGATCAAGCGGACCTCGTGCCCCAGCTTGCGCAGCTCCCGGGCCCAGTGGTGCGCACTGCCGCAGGCTTCCATAGCAACGATGCCAGGTTCCCGGTTGGCAAAAAACTCCAGGAGCGCCCGCCGCTGTAATTGCTTGCGGTGGATTTCACCGGTACCCATGTCCACCCAGTGTAGTTGCATCACCCGCTTTGCCAAATCTAAACCGTAAATTGTAGAATCCATGGTGAGTCCTCCTTGACCTATTCGTGGATGAAATGTCCACCTTGGCACTTCGATGCCGTCCGGTTCAAGCGAGGACTCCCTTTTCTAGGAGCACTCCCCGCTGTGTCCGTCCTACCATAGGAGGAGGCATCCATTACATCTCTGTTATTCTTAAAAATTGAAGAATCACATATATGTTATCAAAATATTGATTACGAATAATGTATGTACTATTCTTAACCCGTGTTCCAATAGTATATGGATTATCAAATGCGCTCTGAAGATCGTGCCACCGCCCGCCGTCAGCTCGACAAACGTTTGTGTGTCCTAGCTAACGAAGAAGCCCTCATCCGCCCGTCGCGTGGATGGGTCAAAGCTATCCGTGAAGCCCTTGGGATGACCACTGCCCAGCTTGCAAAGCGGCTTGGAGTTAGCCAGCCGCGCGCCGTAATGATCGAGAAAGCAGAAGCAACCGGCTCCATCACCCTGGAGAGCCTGGAGCGGGCAGCACAGGCACTGGATTGCCGCCTGGTCTACGCTTTTGTGCCCCGAAAACCCCTGGACACGCTGGTCAAGGAGCGTGCGCGTCTGCTTGCCCAAAAACGGCTTGAATCGGCAAGCCACACGATGGCACTCGAAGCCCAAGGCGTGGAGACTAGCGATGAGAACGAGCAGCTCAAACGACTTGTCCAGCAGTTCATCGCAAAAAGTAGTTCAAAGCTGTGGGAGGATACGGATTGACTTATCCTTTGCTTGAACAGGACGACGCGGCCACTCCGCTCACGCCCGAAGAACGGGAGGGATTGATTCCGTCTTATATCACGCTGCGCCGTGAACTGAACGAGGCGGAACAGGCCAACATCGTGGAGGCCGAAGAATGGGCATATTCCCGCAAACGCGACGTGCTGTCCGAACAGTTCCTCAAGAGCCTGCACAAACGGATGTTTGGGCGAGTCTGGCGCTGGGCGGGTGATTTCCGGCAGACCGAAAGAAACATCGGGGTCGATCCCTTCCGTATTGCGATTGGCCTGAGGAACCTGCTGGACGATTGCCGCTACTGGATCGAGTACGAGACTTATCCGCCAGATGAGATCGCAGCACGCTTCCATCATCGGCTGGTTTACATTCATCCCTTCCCCAACGGCAACGGACGCCATGCCCGCCTTGCCACCGATCTGCTGCTGGTGAAACTGGGATGCCCCCGGTTTAGCTGGGGCCGGGTCAACTTGGTTAATGCCGGAGAAACCCGGCAGACATACGTTGCTGCGCTGCGCGCTGCCGACAATCACAACATCGGGCCCCTCTTACAGTTCGTGCGCTCCTAAAATATAACAAACCAGGAGGGATTCAGGGCCGGCGCGGCCACAGCGCCGGGGCTGACCCCTTGCGATAACGCAGAGATGATACCGCTTGTCACTGCGTCCGATACGGCTCGTCCACGACGACCTCATAGGATCGTAGGCTGATCCAGATGTTCCGCCCGACGACTCTCACAATAGGGAAAACAGATTTCATCCTGCTCCAATGTCGGTGGCCAGGTGGGGTTTGCCCACGCCCGGCGGGCCGATGAAGATCAGGTTCTGCCGATTGTCGATGAACTGGAAGTCCAGTAGCTGAGCTACCCAAATTCGCCCAAATGTTTTTCAATCTGGATACCCGCCTTGCGCCGTTGACTGGCTGAACGGTGTTGTTGCTCGCGTTCGTGCAGTTCGTGTCCGAGCAGTATCCCCGTCCATTTGCTGATCATCGTCTTGCTCTGTGGCGGCAACAAGAGCACGCAAGCGAAGGACATCGAAGGTGGCGAAACGCTTGGCTGCTGAATGGAGTGAATGACCATGAGTGAAAAATTATCTACTTTTGACCCTGCCGAAGGGCTGACATCAGACGCGGCCATCGCAGCCTTCATGGCCGATGCGTTTGAATCTGCAGACGCCGGCTACATTGCGCACGCGCTGGGCGTCGTGGCCCGCGCCAAGGGAATGGCTCAGATCGCTGGAGAAACTGGTCTTTCGCGTGAACAATTGTACCGCTCATTCAGCGCGCGCGGCAATCCGACGCTCAAGACCACGCTCGCAGTCATGAAGGCTCTGGGGATTGAGCTTACGGTAAAACCTGGCCGGCAGGGACGATGATCGCCAATCGCCAGTTTGGAGGTCGAGCCTGTCCCGGAGAGCCAAAAAACAAAGGGGGGAGGGCGATCGTCTACCGGGTAGACGATCGCCGCGGCCACGTTTTCCCGGAAAACGGCAGCGTCTTCCCGGTAGACGGCCCCATTACCCCCTCTTTATCTTGCGTTCCGCTTTTCTTTCGGTAGACGCTTTTTTTGGCGTTTTCGTCTACCCGGTAGACGATTTTTGGGAACTGCGTTCACCGGGAAGGCGGGCGACCGTCTACCGGGTAGACGCCCGAACACAGGCTCGATTGGGTGAAAAATGCGAGATCGTCTACCGGGTAGACGACTCAGAGAGCAGTAAGTGGTATTCAAGCCACCAGGCGTACCTGCCGCCGATTAGAGCTCCGGCCCATCGAACCAGAGGGATGATGCTCACAACCAATACACAGGAAAGGACGAGGCCTTGTACGGCCAGACCAGCCAGCCCCGACAGCATGAGCTGTAGCGCCAGTGAATATAGCGGGAAGAGCACGATGAAGATCGCGGCGACGAATCTCCAAAGATTGCCATCAATAGGATAGAAAAACGTCGGCTCCATCTTTGCCAGATCGGGGTGAGTGCGCTCGAACAAGGCAAGCCAAGCGAGCCGCTCGCCGTCGTTCGCGCACATTCCGAGTAGCCTTCGCCTCACGGAGGAATCGTTATATGCGCGTGGAATAGCCAGCAAGAGGAAACCCATCTCGAATGCCAGAAAGACCAGAAGCGTCAAATGCAAAAAGAGCGTCAGAGCGAAAGCGAGTACCCAGATCAACCAGAGAACGCTCCCAACAAAGAACAATGGAACATCCCAGCGGGTCATCACCCGCAAAGGTATGCAGGCAACCTGCGGAGGATGGCGAAAGTCTGCCCACACTATGAGTGGAATCCTCCAAAGTTCGGAAAGCACAGGTTTGCTCACTCGTCGTACACTCCAAACCGCAACGATGGCGGCTACCAGCCAAGCCAGGATTTCCATGGTATCTACAAGCCCTCCAGCGAGAAAGGATCAATCCCAGACTGGTATAGATCGGCGAGAGGTTTTCAAACCTGAATTGGGTCAGGCTCCTCGGTAGACGATTTCTGACAGCGAAGATCGGCCCAGCGTCTACCCGGTAGACGAGACTCCTGGACGGGAAGAGCGAGGGCGTCTACCGGGTAGACGGCCTGAGGGGCGGCACATGCGGTGGTCTAATCGCACAATCCATAAGCCGAAGCGCAGTAAGATACCAGAGAGGGACCAGTGAGTTTGATGGAAGCTACTTATCGATCCACTTGGTCCCGAGCTTGTTGGGTTCCTGTTTGTCCGGCCACCAGCAGGACTGGCAGGGCTCGCACTTGAAGAAGGCACTCCCCTTCTTCGTCTTCAGGGTGATGGTCGGTTTCTTGCAAGTAGGGCAGGTGGGGCCAACCTTTTGCCCCTTGCCCCGCGTTTTCCCGGTAGACGATTTTCCGCCACCAGCGATGGAAGATGACCGCGCTTGCCCGACCACAATGGTCGCTGCCTTGGCCGACTCGATCATGCGCGAGACGAATTTGCGCTGCGCATCCTCGAACTGCTGCAATGTCAGCCGTCCCTCGGAGACGGAGGCAAGGGCATCTTCCCAGCGAGCCGTCAGTACGGGATCAGTGAGGTCTCTGGGCAGCGCGTGAACCAACGCGCGCCCGGCCTGTGTGGAGATGAGCTGTTTGCCTTTTCTCTCCAGGAATCCACGGGTGAGTAGCGTTTCGATGATGCTGGCCCGAGTGGCCTCCGTGCCCAGACCAGAGGTTTCCTTGAGCTTGGCCTTGGCCGCCTCATCTTCGACCACCTTGTGAATGTTGCTCATCGCCTCGATGAGGGATCCGTCGGTAAATCGCGCCGGTGGCTTGGTCTGCTTTGCCTGCACGTCCGCATCCTGAACAGCCAGGATCTGACCTTTTTTGAGGGATGGGATCGGCTGGGCGGGGGTGTCATCATTATCGTCATCGGTCATCCCATACACGGCTTTCCATCCGGCGGAGACTGGGACGTTGGCTGTCGCCTTCCAGTCCTCGCCTGTGCAAGTCAGCAGGGCCTTGGTCGCCCGGTACACATAGGGCGGATAGAACTGCGCGAGATAGGAGCAGACGATGATCTCATAGACCTTGGCCACTGCCGGGCTCATAGATCCCTGCATGGAGCCGGTCGGAATGATGGCGTGGTGCGCCGTCACCTTGCCCGTATTCCAGATGGCCGACTTCCGATTGCTATCGGCAGCTTTCATCAGATCCGCGAATCCATTCTTGGCCAATCCGGCCAGGACCCGTCCGGCTTCACCGTACTGTTCTTCCGGAAGATAGCGGCAATCGGTCCGGGGATAGGTCGCCGCCTTGTGCTCCTCGTACAGCGCCTGGGCTGCGTCGAGGACCTGTTGCGCCGACATGCCGAGCTTGGCCGAGCAGACCTTTTGCAGTTCGGCGAGAGAGAACCCTAGCGGTGCCTGTTGCTGCTTTTCGGCGCTGGTGAAGTCTTTTACCGTGGCCTTGCCGTCTGTCTTGGCCTGGGTTGCCAGTCGGTCAGCTGCTTTCCGGTCGGTGAGGTAGCCTTCGGCATCGACGCCCTCAAAATCCTCCCGCAGCTCCCAGACGGCCCAGAATCCGGTGTTTATCCGGGGAACGTAGTAATCCTTAGGCTTGAAGTGCTCGATCTTCTCATCCCTTGCGACCACCAGGGCCAAGGTTGGCGTCTGCACCCGGCCCACGGAGACGACGCCGGCGCCACTGTTGCGCAGGGTGAAAGCACGGGTGAGATTCATGCCCATGAGCCAGTCCGCGCGGGCACGGGCTTCGGCTGAAATTCGGAGATTCTGGTAGTCCTGGTTATCCTTGAGCGATGCCAGAGCCTTACGCACGGATTGCTCATCAAGGGCGGCCAGCCAGATCCTCAGGGTTGGGCCTTTCCAGCGGAGTTCCTCCAGGACCTCATCCACCAGCAGCTGGCCTTCTCGGTCCGGGTCGCCAGCATTGACTACGGACGAGGCTTTCTTGAGCAGGTCCCGGATCACCTTGATCTGGGCCTTGGCGTCATCCTTCGCCCGCTTTTTCCATTGCTCCGGAAAGATGGGCAGTTCCTCAAGGCGCCATTTCTTCTTGCCCTTTGGCGTGGTGGGAACATCATCAGGCGTGTAGAAGTCCGGCTCTTCCTGCTCGAATATATGGCCGAAACACCAGGTCACGACGGTATCGGATCCGCACTGAATGAACCCGTTACCCTTGTTCTTCGGTCCAGGCAAATACTCGGCTATACCTTTACCCAGGCTGGGTTTCTCGGCAATATATACTTTCATCAGACACCCTCAATCGTCTACCGGGTAGACGCTCTGCGTCACCCCAACGTGAGGGTATAGATCGTTGTTGGGTCGGTCGCTGTCACTGACCGGCAAACGTTAGATCCGAACGACCAAAATGCAGCGTAAGCAGTCGTCCAGCGAACTGACCGTCATGTTCTCGAAACTCGTCACCATGGCTGTAAAAAGAGCTGGGCTTGGGGATAGAGGGCGTGCTGCGGCGAGCGGCACGTTCCCTGATCGAACAGGCCATAGAGACAGAGGTGGCCGTACTGCTGGAAGAGTTTTCTGCTGTACGGATGGTCAATGGTCGTCAGGCGGTCGTTCGTAACGGCCACCTGCCGGAGCGAGAGATCATGACTGCCCTGGGCCCTGTAGAATCACTGCCCACGATCAAACGGAATGGATGCCCACGATGCCCCGGAATACGCAACAGGCTATGCGGTTCTGGTATTTTCGTTGCGTAGAACGGCGATCGCAGGGATGAATGTGCTCTCTCTTCACGTCGAAAGATCGCGCTGGCTTTTTGGAGGGCTGACCATGACCAGGGCTACCGCCGGGCCTTGAGTGGTCCCTTCGTTGCACTCTCCAGGCTCGCAGCGTGGGAGGAAGTGCGTCGCGGCGACGCACTTCAGCGAACGCAAGATAGAGGGTTCACGAGAAAGCTATACCATTCAGTTTTGCCAGATTTTTGCCATCAGAGCGCCCCTTGCTGGATGAAGCGCGATTGCATAGGTTATGACGCTTCGGCTTTCATGCGCCAGGCTATGGCTTGCCCGGCGCGCAGAGGTACTAAGGTGTCGGTGCCGCAGTCTAAGGTTTCTGGCACGGTCCAGCTTTGTTTTTCAAGGGTGATGCTATCCGTGTTGCGGGGCAGGCGGTAAAAGTCTGGACCATGAAAACTGGCGAAGGGTTCGAGGCGATCCAAAGCGCCTGCGCTTTCAAACGCTTCTGCATACAGTTCAATAGCGGCATGGGCACTGTAAATGCCGGCACAGCCGCAGGCGGATTCCTTGGCATGGCGGGGGTGAGGGGCGCTGTCCGTGCCAAGAAAATATTTGGGATTGCTGCTGGTGGCGGCGGCAAGTAATGCCTGACGATGGATTTCCCGTTTGAGTACCGGCAGGCAGTAATGATGAGGACGGATTCCGCCTACAAAGAGGGCGTTGCGATTGAGCAGCAGGTGATGGGCGGTGATGGTGGCCGCAATTTGACTCCCTGCATCGGCAACAAACTGGGTGGCAGTGGCAGTGGTAATATGTTCAAGCACCATGCGCAGGCCTGGTAAAGCTCGAATCAGCGGGTCGAGATGCCTTTCGATGAAGACGGCTTCGCGGTCAAACACATCCACTGTGGGGTCAGTGACTTCACCATGCAAGAGCAGCGGAATTTCCAGTTTTTCCATGGCTTCCAGTACCTTGTACGCGCGCTTCAGGTCGGTGACACCGTTTTCTGAGTGGGTGGTGGCTCCTGCCGGATAATATTTGAGGGCATGTACAAAGCCGCTTTTTTTGGCTTTTTCTATTTCGCTGACCGGGGTGTTGTCGGTTAAATAAAGGGTCATGAGCGGTTCAAAGGCGGGTTTGGTTTTTTGTGCGCGCTTAATTCGGTCCCGATAGGCGGCTGCCAGATCCACGGTCGTTACCGGCGGTTGCAGATTGGGCATGACAATGGCGCGAGCAAAGCGGCGGGCACTGTCTGGCAATACCGACGCCATCAGGTCTGCATCCCGGAGGTGGAGATGCCAGTCATCGGGGCGGGTCAGGGTTAGTTCTTGCACAGTGCTTCCCTCGGCAGATGGCGCTTGATCTGGATAATAAGGTGCAGGCGCTTCGCTGTTCAATTACGAATCCGATCTGCACGCCGTACTGGACTGATTCAAAATTCAGGAATTTGTCACCTGGTGTTGTGGTATACTGGTAAGCATCAACGATGCACAGGGGAGATAGTATGTCCGGGCAGATGACTCTTGCGGAAGAAGAGGATCTTTCCTTTCCCTGGAAGCGGACCATGCGGTGGCTGCACGGCGGAGAAAATACTGGTCCATCAAGTCTTGGGCCGGTTGCTGGCCGGAGAAGAATCGGTAGTCCTAGTGGACCGGGGCTATGATTATCCCCGGGTCTACGAGCATTTGGCCGCTTAGGGAACCCAGGATGCCGTGGCCTTGCGTCGATATATGGGGCAAAAGAAAGGGCTGGCGGTGATGAAGCGCTGCAGCCGGGGCGTAGCCCATATCCGTGTCTTGGGAGAGCATGCCTTACGGGTGCTGAAGTGTCCGTTCGGCTACCCCAAGACCTGCTACCAGGGGCTGGACAAGAACGGTGCTCAGCTGACCACGCCCTTCGCCCTAGCCAATCTTTACCTGCTGATGCGGCATTTGCTAGCCGCCAGAAGCGCACTGCGCCCAAAATCTGCCGATGGCCCTCAGATAGCGCGAATTTCGGTGGGAAACCCATCATTGAGTGGAATTTTCGTGTTCCGAAAAAGGAGCTTTTCCGTTCAGATCAGGGCTTCCTTAATGGCTGACCATGGAGTACCCATTATTTTTCATGAGTAATAATTAAAAAAAGAGTATGTCCAGATCGACTCATTCACTCTTGCGCCATGTTACTTTCCGGCAATTACAGATATTTTCTGCAGTTGTTCACACGAGGAGTTTTACCAGGGCCGCAGAAGAACTTTTTCTGGCTCAGCCCACTATCTCTCTGCAAATGAAAAAGTTGGGAGAGGCCGTTGGCATCCCTTTGTTCGAGCAAGTTGGAAAAGAGATTCGACCGACTGATGCTGGACAGGATCTATACGCCGCCTGTCGAGATCTGTTCCGGACATTTGAGAACCTGGAGACGCAAATTGCTGACCGCAAGGGAATCCGACGGGGTAAATTGCATCTGGGTGTGGTGACTACGGCGAAGTATATTGCTCCGGAGTTGCTGGCTGCCTTTGGTGCACAATTCCCGGGCATTGAATTCAGCATGAACGTCAGTAATCGTGATGAAATCATTCAACGCATTCAGAATGGCGAGGATGACCTCTATGTGATGGGTCAAGTGCCCACGGATGAGGTTGATGTGGAGGCCATCCCCTTTGCCTTGAACCCGCTCACGGTCATGGTGCCCCGAGCCCATCATCTTGCCAGGCTTGCGAAGCCCGTGCCATTAGACGCCATCGCTCAGGCCCCCTTCCTCATTCGGGAACCGGGGTCTGGTACCCGCAATGCCTACTTACGGTTGTTTGGTGAAAAGGGCTTGCGACCCAACATCGTTATGGAATTGAGTAGCAACGAGGCTATCAAGCACGCTGTGGCCAGTGGTTTGGGGATATCCATTCTCTCCATTCATTCCCTGGCCCTGGAAGGAACTAGCGGACCCATTGAGGTGCTGGAAGCCGAGGACTTTCCCATCCTCCGGAAATGGTTTCTGGTCTACCCCCGGGGCAGGCTGTTATCGCTAACAGCGCAAAAATTCTTGGACTTTTCCGTTTCCCAAGAGCAGTTCATCACCGACCGCCTCGTGCAGTTGTGGCCTGACCTGGCCAGATATCTCTAACATCATCTGCTCGAAGACAAGCGAGGGGGGCTGATCCATGGTTTCAGGGCAAGAATAACGCATTTATAAATATAAATCACAATGATTTATACATTAAATTAGAATAAATGTTCGTATCCCATTATTGTCTCCGCCAGTCAACTGAACCACGGAGGCAACTATGACTCACGTACTTTCCATACCTTGGCTTGCGGGTGCGTTCCTGGCGTTGATGCCTTTGGGGCTCATCGTCGCGTCTTTACCCGGTGTGCGGGCAACGCGGCAATCGGCCCTGTCGACCCGCTATCGTGTTCGCTGGGCGGCGGTGGCGGCTTTGCTGGCGGCACTGGCCAGCGACCTTTGTTTTTTTCTGGGCGCACGAAGCGATCTGGATGTGACAAGTTTGCCACTGCCAGGTTTGCATTTCGATTTCCCCCTGTCGATTGCCGTCAACGGCTTGACCCTGGTCTTGGCCACGTTGGTGTCCTTCGTCATCGTCATGATCGTTCAATACAGCGTGGGGTACCTGGATGGTGACCCGCAGCAAGCACGCTTTTTTCGCTTGTTGGCTTTCACGGGAGGCTTTTTCCTGGTGGCGACGGTTTCCGGGAATCTCGGTCTGTTTGCCTTTGGAATCGTCGTCATGGGTTTCAGCCTGAATAGGCTTCTCAAGTTCTACAGCGATCGTCCCAAAGCCATCATGGCAGCCCATAAAAAATCTCTCTTCACCCGAACAGCAGATCTTTGTCTGATGTCGGCCACCGTGCTGATCGGGCAACAGCTTGGCAACATCCAGTTCAGCGCCATTCGCCACTTTGCCGGGCAGGCGGGAAGCATACCGGTGTCGTTGCAGATGGCGGCCTGGTTGATCGTTGCAGCAGTGATTTTGAAGAGCGCCCACTTTCCATTCCAGGGCTGGCTGATTCAAGTCATGGAGGCGCCCACCCCGGTCTCTGCGCTGATGCACGCCGGTGTTGTATACAGCGGCGCCATTGTCGCTCTGCGTACCAGTCCGCTTTTGGTCCGGGTTCCTGATGCCTTGATTTTCTTGGGAGCTGCTGGATTAGCGACGGTCATTATTGCTTCTCTGGTGATGACCACCCAGACGTCCATCAAATCCATGTTGGCATGGTCTACCACGGCCCAGCTGGGATTCATGTCGCTGGAGTTGGGGTTGGGGCTCTTCCCTCTTGCGTTATTGCACCTGATCGGTCACTCCCTCTATAAGGCACATGCCTTTCTGTCCTCGGGCAGTGTTACCGATCAATTGCGACAAGTACCGCCAGGAGGAAAGAAGATTCCCGGTATGGGATCGTGGATGGCTGCCACCGTTCTGGGAGTGCTTATTGCTGGAGGCAGTGCTTGGCTTTTTGGGGATAACCCCCTTGAAAACCCGACATGGATCGCACTGATACTTATCGTGGCGATAGCGATATCGCAGATCCTGCTCAAAGGTTTTCAGTTCGATGCTCTGGTGGATCGGATCACCGCGCTGTTGATTGCCACGAGTATGGGATTCACCTACCTGATTTTACACACGTTGTTCGTTTTGGGATTCGCGCTCGATTTGACACGTTCCATGCTGACGGTATCCGGTCTCTACCTGGCACTCGTTGGGCTAACAGCGCTTGGCTTTTTGCTTCTGAGTTGGTTACAGGGGCCAGGACGTGTCCTGTTGCCCAGAAAAGTCCAGTTGGCGATGTTTACCCATCTTTACAACGGCCTGTATACCGATTATTGGGTAGAGCAGTTCTCCCACCGATTTTGGTCAGAACGTGTCGGTGTGCAATTACCGCGCAAGAATCTTGCCGTGGAATCCCTTCAAACCATTGCCCGTAATCAGGATGTTCTTGGAAAATCTGGAGGTGCTCAATGACTGCAATTACCACTGAAAACCCCGAGCAGCTTTTCGATCGGGTGATTCGCCGTATTGCTCCGGTATGGCCCCTGGATAGTTTCGTGGCCGTCAACCCCTACTGGGGTTTCGCCGATCAACCTTTCTCCCAGGTAGCCGCACAGCTCCAGGGGACCGTCGGCGAGCGGGTCCTCATGGATCGGCGCTGGTACGCGGATCTGCTTCAAACGGGCAAGCTCGACATGACCGATGTCCTCCGGGCGGCAGAAGACCTGGGTCTGGCTGCTGACGAGGAGGACTGGAGAGCGTATCTCCGTGAGGCGTCTGATCTGCCTATGCGCTTGCCACGCTTGCCCGAATTGATGGATCGGCAAGGGCATGCTTCCATCTCTCAGTATGTGGTGGAGCAGATCAGTCACTTCCTGGCGGCATATTACGATCGGGGACAGTCGCTTTGGTCCTTTCCTAAGGACCCCAAGATGGGTCTGTTCGGTGCCTGGCGCCAATATACGCTCACGGACCGCAGTCTGGGACCCATGGGCCTCAAAAGCATTCGTACGCAGCTTTTGGCCGTATCTGCTGATGGCACTGAGGCCCGGCCCTGGGCCCTGCAAACCCTGAGCATTCCCAGTTTCGCTGAGGAGGCGTACTTGCTGGTACTGCTCAAGTCTATCGGAGGTTGGGCCAGCTGGTGTCGTTATCTGCTTTGGCAAGCGGAACTGCAGGGCGGCACTCATGGGGATCTGGCCGATCTTTTGGCGATCCGTATGGTCTGGGAAGCCCTCCTGCGGCAAACGGTCCTGCCAAACGTCCTGGAGCGTTGGCGACGGCAAATCGAGGGCTGGATTCTCGATAACAAAGGCAAGGATTTGGAAGACGCTCAGCGTGGTGAGGTACTCCTGCGCGCTTCTGAAATAGCCTATCGTCGCCAAGTGGCGACCCGGATCCGACGCCAGCCGGCCAGAAAAAAAGGCACATCAAAACCTCAAGTGCAGGCCGCCTTCTGTATCGACGTCCGCTCAGAGGTCTTCCGCCGGCACCTGGAAGGGGTTATGCCCAATCTTGAATCCATTGGCTTCGCAGGATTTTTTGGGGTACTCCTTGATTACCGTCGGCAAGGAGATCACACAGCGAGGACGCAATCTCCGGTGTTGCTCAATCCCAGCGTCCATGTGGAGGAAAATGGCCCTGAAGCCATTATTCAGGCGCGGTTCCGCCGTTTGCGACGCGGGGCCGCATGGAAGCAGTTCAAGCTCTCGGCGTCTTCCTGTTTTTCTTTTGTGGAGACGGCGGGACTCTCCTATGTGGGGCGTCTACTGGCAGATACTTTAGGATGGCACCGTCCTTCCATACCGCCGGACGAAGCCGGTCTTTCCAAAACGGAGCGGGCCACTTTGGGGTGTGTGTTGCTACCATCTCTCAGTCTGCAGGAGCGAGTGGCTATGGCCGAGTTCATCCTGGGTGGTCTGGGTTTGACTCAGGGAGTAGCCCCCATCGTCCTGCTTGTGGGGCACGGAAGTTCCACCACCAATAACCCGCACCGGGCGGGACTGGATTGTGGCGCCTGTGCCGGGCAAACGGGAGAAGTGAATGCCAAGGCGGCAGCCAACCTCCTGAACGATCCGCAGGTACGAAAGTCCCTCGTGGAAAAAGGTTGGGATCTGGATACAAAAGCCTGCTTTCTGCCCGCCCTCCACGACACCACCACGGATCGGGTCGATATTCTGGGCGGGATGGACGATCCCCGTTTGGATGTAGGACTGCTTACCGAATTGCGCGAGGCCCTGGAGAAAGCAGCCAATCTTACCCGACTTGAAAGAATCTTGCGTCTGGAGCCCGACGTGCGGGATCAGGAGGCGGTGGCCAGAAACATGGCCTTTCGTGCCCGGGATTGGTCCCAGGTGCGTCCGGAATGGGCCCTGGCAGGCAATGCGGGTTTCATCGCGGCACCCCGCTGGCGCACCCGGGAAATGAATCTGGCGGGTCGGGCCTTCCTCCACGACTACGACGCCTCTAAGGACCCGGAATTCGCCGTCCTGACCCTGATCATGACTGCGCCGCTCATCGTCGCCAACTGGATCAATATGCAGTACTACGGCTCCATCGTCGACAACCAGCGGCAGGGCTGTGGCAACAAGGTCCTGCACAACGTGGTGGGCGGTACCATTGGTGTTCTGGAGGGGAATGGAGGTGACCTGCGTATTGGGCTTTCAGAGCAATCTCTGCGGGATAGCGGCGGCGGATTGCAGCATGAACCCTTGCGTTTGTCGGCCTTCATTGAGGCCCCAACGGAGGTCATGGACCGCATCATTGCCAATAACGACGTTCTTCTTGGCCAGCTGGTGAATAATCGCTGGCTCACCGTCGTCCAAATTGCTCCCGACGGCAGTCTCTTCGAGCGACGTGCGCAGGGCCAATGGGGGGCGATATAGGTTGTCTGGACTTGGGGTTATACCTCAAGTCCCTGATAGCCTGCAGCAGGCTTCAGCTGTTTTTTTCGGATATGGAGAGGACACAGCATGGATAAAATTAAAGAAAAGGAAATGTCAGACATCCAGCAGAAAAGTTCGAAGATCGTGGTTTTCGAGCTTGCACGGGCCATTGATGCCAGAGTGTCAAAGGTGGAGCTGCTCCACAACGGATTCAACGGTGCCTACGCCCGGGCGGCCGGGCGTTATGTCTGTGTGCGTTATCACCACAGCCAAGAGCCGTCTTATCTCAGCATTGATGAAGCGCGCCGTTATTTGGAATGGATCCGCGCCGGTCATGTCGGACCCCACTGGTACCTACGAGACGGACAAAATGGCTAGGGGCTGACATGGCAGCCCCGTTATGGGTGCCCTCTTGGGAGATTGTCATGCGATCAAACCTGAATTTCATTATTCTTATCCTCATCTCTGGGGTACCGTTGTTACTTTGGGTGACGGGGCTTTTCGGGAGTGTTTTGCCCGGCGAACATATCCGGCTGATGGCACGCCTGAGTAACGGTGCCGCAGGGTTATCCTTTATCGGTGTGGCCCTTGCCGCACTGCTGTACGCGGTCGGCGGGAAAGCCCTCACGGTAACCCCATTCTTCTTTGTCTTGCCCCGGGATATGGGGGCGTTGGCTCTGAGCATCTATATCAATACAGTGACGCCGGTGATACCCGCTTTGGTTTCTTTCGTCGGATTCGTGGTCTCCCGCTACACGCGCCACAAGCCGCTGCTGGGGGATCTTCGATTTCCGCTGAGGGCCAACCGATGCATAAGTTCGAGCACACGAAATTTATGAGTTCAGGAAACGCTATCTACAGGGGCTCAACTGTGGCCCTACTCACGCAGCACGGCAAGGAGAAAGTCGTCGCTCCTTTACTGGCTGCCACCATCGGTTGCCAAGTGGTGCAGGTGACCGGCTTCGACACCGACCAGCTGGGCACATTTACCCGCGACATTCCCCGCTCCGGCACCCAAATCGAGGCGGCCCGGAAAAAGGCGCGCATCGGCATGGGACTGGCGGGCCTGGCTTTGGGACTTGCCAGCGAAGGCAGCTTCGGGCCGGACCCGTTCACCGGGATGTTTTCTATGAACGTAGAGATGCTTGTCTGGATCGACGATACGCTGGGCATCGAAGTGATCGGTGTTGCCTCGGGCAAGACCAACTTCTCTCATCTGCTCACCGCAAACTGGGAGCAGGCCGAGACATTCGCCCGTGCGACAGGTTTTCCCGAACACGGCTTGGTGGTACGCCCGCGACACGAGGACGACCCCCGCATCCGCAAAGGCATTGCCGACTGGGAAACACTGCGCGTGGCCTTTCGCCGGGCCTGCGGCGAGGCGGACAATGGCTGTGCCTTCCTGGAAACCGACGTGCGCGCCCATATGAACCCCATGCGCATGGAGATCATTGCCCAGGCCACACGGGATCTCGCACGCAAGCTTTGCACCCCATGCCCGGCCTGCAACTCGCCCGGTTTCCAGATCGTGGAGCGCGTCCCCGGCCTGCCTTGCGAGGATTGCGGCGCCCCGACCCGGGAAGCCAGGGCGGACATCCACCGTTGCGCCAGATGCGGCCACCAGGTGATGGCGGAGCGCCCGGAGAAGGCCGCTCCAGTAGGCCGCTGCGACTGGTGCAACCCGTGAAGCCGAAGCAGCGCGACGATCACGCGGCTTTGCCCCGAAACGAACGGGAGCGGATCGCGCCATGAGAACGAATGCCAATGAAGCGCGGGATGGTCAAATGACGAATCTGCTCATTTTCGTCCGCACAACAGACGACCTTGTCCGCGCCTGCCCCCAGGTGGAGGAATTTCTCGCATTCTGTCGCAGCCGCCAAGGCGGTTCATTCGCCAACGGGCGGCTCTTGGGGGCCTGGATTGATGAGCACACGGTCACCAATCTTCCCCAGGAGATGGAGTTGCGGTTACCATCCAACCAAACGATTCTGCTAGCGGTGCGGGAAACTTTCGCCTTGTGGGGGATATGGGCGGTCGCATCGATCGATCCCGCGTGCCTGGAGCCAAAGGCTGGCATGAAGCTATCCCACGATATGATGCTCGATGCGCTGATTGGGCTTGCGCGGGGCGACAGCGGGAGGGCCGGCCGCTATTCACCCGTCTTCGCCCGCGACACGCTCAAGGAACAGGTTCGTGCCGAAATCAAGCGACTGAATATCCATTATCCGCTTCAGATCGCAAGGCCGATCTATTACGACCCGGTTACCGGCGGGTTGTTCTTGCAGAACGAACGATTATGCCATTAACGAAAAAATGACCAGACCCATAGAAACACGTATTCATTCGGGTTTCAAAGGTTTTGCAGAATCGGCCATTGAACATGGCGAAATCCAAATACGAACATTACGCCGTGATCCAGTTCCTGAGCGAGATGGAGGTGCTGCGGCCCGAGATGGGGACGGCTCAAGAATGAAGTTGAATCTCCGTCAGTAGTACTTCATCCCGGAAGATGCGGGGGCTCCGTAAAGCCGGGTTACGTCGACCTGCAGCGGAGTGCCGGTATCCCGATGGGGCCATCTGCAATACCTTGCAAATGGGCTCGACCCCGTAGCGGTTTCGGTTCTGATCGACAACTCTCCCCCTGCTAGGGCAGGTTCTGGAGCAACGACCCGTCAAAGCCAGAATACCACGACTTTCTGTGGCTTGCCCCCTTGCCTGCGGATGCGCTGCTCAATGTGCCCCGTGACCTCTCCACCAGCGTCGAGCTTTTGTAGCACGGCATCACGGTTGCCGTCTTTGCGATAAAGCCAACCGATGGGCGTTTCCGGGTGCCCCCCAAGCCAGATCCCCACCGCATCCCGATCATAGGAGTTGGCCATATCCCGAGCTATCCTAACCTTGTTATCTACAGGGATACCAGACAGGCCAGAGGCTTCAGGGAACGCCTGGTTAAATGCAAGATTTGAAATTCGTCGCATGGTTGCCATGCTATACCTTGCGGTACCGGCCAGCGGAGCATTGGCCCCGGTCCCATTGCAGCCTAATGTTGCCATGCAGGCTTGTAGCCGACTGTAGAGCAGTTACAAAGGCACCTTTGAACATTGAGCATTCCTCCATATCGGATCCCGTTTGGGTATAGATCGAGGGATCTGGATATACCTGAAGGGGCGCACCTGCGTCCGATCTATACTTGGCCAGGAATCAGACTCAGAGTGCGGGGGAAGATGAACTACGAAGAAATTGAGGTTCCAGACGAGCTACTTTGTGGCACCGCCTTTATCGAGGACAGGGCGCCAGACTTGCTCATCGCTGCGGCTTGGGCCATAAACGGGTACCGTTGCCCTGCTGAACGTTTGAAGCAAGCAGAGCCAGAGGAAGATATTGATGATGTGGAGTGAATCAACGGTTAACACGATCCCGCAAGACCTGCGTAAAGAGCTTTCCTTGCTTGCCGACTTGTTTCCGGAACAAAGCCCTTTGCCATATACAAAGGCCAAACTCCTGGTGCTGTCGTGGAGCAGGCTCGGCCAGGACGCCCTGGCCTGGGCCGGAGCAAACCTGATCATCAAGATAGATCCAGCCCCCTACGAATCTGGAGATCCGGCATACGGCCCCACTCCCATGCAGGCAGTGAACCGATCGGTTGACCTTTGGAAGCCGTTCTCACCTGAGCACTGGCGAGAGCATGTGCGAGGAATGAGCCTGTTCGACCTGGCTGTTTACCTGAAACTGAAGGTAGGAACGTGGGGAACGACACCGATAGCCCGCCGGCGGCATGTCACAAAAGATCGGCTTGATGGTATTGGACTTGGGTGTCAGATTCATCCCACCCGCTCAACCGCTTCGATCTTCCTATGTGGTGAGCGATCACTGCTAGAGATTGTCGAAACAGACCTTGCGGACCAGATCAAATAGGCTTCACAGACAAGATTTATGGCGGTTTATATGTAATATCCTTCGGGCAGCCGAGGCTGACGAAGCCGACTTTGGGCGGCGTATTCGCGCCCACCTTCAAAAGGTATTGCTCACGCTGACCACCCCCGGCACCGCGCCGACGATACGCT
>JAPTWR010000046.1 GCA_028065135.1 Acidithiobacillus sp. | reverse complement strand
CGATCGGGCCCAGCGCTCGCGCTCCTCGGCGAAAGCCTGACGCTGGCGATCCCGAAATGCGGCGATATCATCAGCATTGTCGGTTACAAAACGGCGATAATCCGCAATACGAAAAGTATCTTCACGGATATCCAGAAGGTAGCGTCCGTGCACGAAATCGGTGCGGATGGTTTCCAGCTCTGTCGTACTGACGGGGAAGAAACGGATCTGGTCGAAAAAACGCAGGAGCCATGGCTTACCATCGGCAAATTGGGCAGTCTGCCGCCACCGGTTCCACATCTGCAGGGTGCGGCCAACCAACTGGTAGCCGCCTGGCCCCTCCATACCATAAACACACATATAGGCACCGCCGATACCCACCGCGTTTTCCGGGGTCCAGGTGCGCGCTGGATTGTATTTGGTGGTAACCAGGCGGTGACGCGGATCCAGTGGCGTAGCCACCGGCGCGCCAAGGTACACATCGCCCAGACCCAGCACCAGATAGCTGGCGTCGAACACGATTTGGCGCACATCTTCCACGCTGTCCAGACCGTTGATACGGCGGATGAACTCGATGTTGGATGGACACCAGGGGGCGTCTCTGCGTACTCCCGCCATATATTTCTCGATAGCCAACCGGGTGGCGGGATCGTCCCAGGACAGCGGCAAATGCACGACGCGCGTTGGCACTTCCATGAGATCCACGGCAGGCAATTCATCTTCGGCGCTGCGCAACACCGCGAGAAGTTTTGTCAGCGATAACGTGCGATTGTCGTAATGGATTTGTAGCGATCTAATGCCTGGGGTGAGGTCGATAACGCCGGGCAAGTTGCGCATATGCAGGTTTTCCATCAGCGCATGGACGCGAAAGCGTAGTTCGAGATCCAGTACCAAAGGTCCGTATTCAACCAGCAGGTGTTTATCGCCAGCTATGCGATAGGCCACTCCCACCGGATGTCGCGGCATGTCGTATCGGCCAACGATAGGTGATTCCAATGCCGGTGCTGCGTCCAGCGGCGGGTCCAGAAAAGTGGACAGGTTTCCGAGCGCGGCGTCTTGCGCGCATTCCAGGCGGGCGGCTTCTTCCAGGCTAACGGGTACGAAGCGTACGGTGTTGCCCGGCCGCAGCTGGCCCATCTTCCATAGGTCAGCGGCAACAATCACCGCAGGACAGACAAAGCCACCCAAGCTTGGGCCGTCCGGGCCGAGCAGAATCGGCATATCACCGGTGAAGTCCACCGCGCCAATGGCGTAGGCATTGTCGTGAATGTTCGAGGGGTGCAAACCTGCCTCGCCGCCGTCACTGCGCGCCCATTGCGGCCGCGGACCAATGAGCCGCACTCCGGTGCGGTTGGAGTTGTAGTGCACCTCCCAATCGGTAGCAAAGAACATCGCCACGTCAGCGTCTGTAAAAAAATCTGGTGCGCCGTGCGGCCCGTAGCGCACAGCGATTTCCCAATGCTCGGTATATGCCGGCAGAGCCTGCGGCGCCACGCGTCGCCCAGACTGAGACTGCGGATTGGCGCCTAAATGCAGCACATCACCGGTGCGTAGAGTGCGCCCGGCGTGACCACCAAACTGGCCGAGTGTGAAGGTGCCGCGACTGCCTAGATACAGCGGCGCGTCGAAGCCACCGGCCACTGCCAAATAGGCACGGCAGCCAACACCGCTCAGGCTACCCAACCTAAGCACGCCGCCGGCATGTACCGCATGACTGCACCATAATGCCAATGGCTTCCCATCGAGTGTGACCGACAGGTCGGCGCCGGTAACAGCGATGACAGTGTCGGCGTTGAATTTGAGGGTAGGTCCGCTCAAAGTGATTTCCAGGGTAACCGCCTCTGGTGGGTTGTCGAGCAGGCGATTGGCCACCCGATGGGCAAGGGCATCCATCGGCCCGGATGGTGGCACGCCAACAGCCCAATAACCCAGACGCCCGGGCCAATCCTGCAGGCTGGTCTGCACACCTGGTTCAATCACATCCAGCGTGGGCGCATGGTAGGCCAACGTGCTGAGATAGCGCGTAGTCTGCCTACCTTGCGCAAAGGTTGCGTCGTTGACAATCTGGCGGAGATAACCAAGATTGGTCTCAAAACCATAAATGCGCGTGGTATCCAGCGCCGATCGCATGCGCGCCAGCGCATCGCCACGGTCGCTGCCATGCACGATGAGCTTGGCAAGCATGGGGTCGTAATATGCCGTTACGTCGCTACCTGCCTCGACCCAGGTGTCAACCCGGGCATCCGGAGGAAACACCACTTCACTCAATATGCCAGCGGCGGGCTGGAAGTTCTTGCCGGGATCTTCGGCGTAGAGGCGCGCCTGGATACTGTGACCACGCGCTGAGTGCACATAGCCAGCAATAGGTGATTCGCCCGCCGCCTGCCGCACCATCCACTCCACCAAATCGACGCCACTGACCTCTTCGCTCACCCCGTGCTCAACCTGCAAACGCGTATTGACCTCAAGGAAATAGAAGTCACCAGAGTCTGCATCAAGCACGAACTCCACCGTTCCCGCGTTACGGTAGCAGACCCCCTGCATCAAGCGCACTGCGGTGTCGCACAACGCATGTCGTATAGATTCGGGCAGATTAGGGGCCGGAGTTTCCTCGATGACCTTTTGGTTACGCCGTTGAACCGAGCAGTCCCGCTCGCCAAGATGTACCACATGGCCCTTTCCATCGCCGAAGATTTGCACCTCTATGTGACGTGCAGCCTGTACATATTTTTCCAGGTAGATGCCCGCTTCTTTGAAGTTGGCCCGCGCGAGGCGGTCTACTCGAGCATAGGCGTCCTGCAGGGCATCCTCACTCCAGATCAGCTGCATACCAATCCCACCACCACCCGCAGTACTCTTGAGCATGATGGGGAAACCAATATGCTGAGCCTCCACCATGGCATGGTCGACATCAGCCAATAATCCCGTGCCTGGCAGTAGGGGGACGCCGTTTCTGCGTGCGATTTCCCGTGCAGTGTGCTTCAGACCAAAAGAACGCATTTGCTCGGGCGATGGTCCAATAAACACCATCCCGGCGTTTTCTACGGCAGAGGCAAAATCAGGGTTTTCGGATAAAAAACCATAACCTGGGTGAATAGCGTCCACATGAAGAGCGAGCGCTGCATGAAGAATGGCATCCTCTTGAAGGTAACTCAGAGCTGCGGGCGAGGCGCCTATATGTACTGACTCGTCGGCCAGGAGGACATGCGGACTTAATCGATCTGCATCCGAGTAAACAGCAACAGATTGAATGCCCATCTTCCTGAGGGTGCGAATAATACGGACAGCGATGGCACCGCGATTCGCTATAAGAATTTTATTAAACATATCAATTACTCGGCAGGTCGTCCTGCTAACGGATAAGATGGCTGAGGCGTCTCAGCCATCGCACGCCATTCACCAAATCATCAGCTGCAACGGCGTTGGATTATAGGCATTGCAAGGATTGTTGAGCTGCGGACAATTTGATATCAGCACTTTCACATCCATCTCAGCCCTCAAGTCAACATGTTTACCGGGGCCGGAAATGCCGTCCGCAAAATTGAGAGCGCCATCCTCGGATACTGGAACATTCATGAAAAAGTTTATATTGCTGGTAATGTCACGTTTATCCAAATGACAACCGCAATTAACAGCGGCAAGCAAAAAACTATCTCTACAACTATGCATGTATTTTTTATCCACGGAATATCGGACAGTATTGCTTTCCGCAGAACATGCGCCACCAATGGTGTCATGACGACCACACGTATCCTCAACGATCGTCATGAGTACATTCCCCTCACTGGAAAGTAACCGACTACCGGTGGTCAAATAAATATTACGTTGCGCCGTGATGGTGTCCGTCGCGCTATAGCGATCAGACGGATCCTTGGAATTATATATCAGCGTATCCGCTGATTGATTGCCATCCTGATCCACAATGCGTAGTGTCTGCCCCGCGTGTACATCGTGCAGCCATGAGTCACCTGCGTTAAGGACAAAGTCATATAGTATGTTGCGCGGTATAAATCTGCCATTATTTTTAGTCATCGTTTACAAGCCTCCTATCTGAAGATCAGTTCGGTATTATAGAAACCTCTTTCATTCTCGGGACAGGATTTTCGGCAGAAATCGTACGGCCCCGCTGCCGAAATATTCCGTGCTGAAAGCGCAAATGGTTTAGGCAAATACAGAGATGATGGATCCAACACGTGCTGAGAAGACACAACAACAACCAGCGTATTCATCTCAAATCGAAGATCTACAAAATCTCCAGGCTGGCTATTACCTGAAACAAACGTTAGGTTACCCATATCATCTACAGCGACCTTGCTAAAAAAGTTGACGTTAGCCAGCAAATCCGGTTTGCCGAGACCCCATTTTGACAACTCAATAAGCGTCCCGTCTCGAGCATTACGGTGCATATCGTTTCGCGCATCCTGATAGTTGAGTACACCGTATTTACTACCGACTGTTTTGGCATTACTCATACCCGATATAGTATCATGCCAACCGCATGAGCTATCCACTATGGAACAAATAATTCTACCCATATCAGAATAACAAACGTTTCCCTTCGATAAAAAAGCGGTATGCTGAGCTTTAAGGGTGTCGGCCATGTTATACCGCTCTAATCTATTATCATAATTATAAAAGAGCGTGACCAGGTTTCCATCGCCCTCGAGATCAGTAATTCTAAGCGCCGTATTGCGCCTCATGACAAACGAACCATGTGAATCAGCCACAATCAAGTCATCCCATATAATTTCTTCAGACATAAACCTACCTCCTTGACCGGTAAACTCTCGCGATTGATCACCCTGAGAAAACGCAAACAGCCATTTACACAATAGCACATTCTAAACCATAGTTTTCGCGACTCTTTGCAAAAGATCGGCGGTCGCCCTCAAGGTGGTAGTTTCTCTGATGCGCGATAATATCTGTTCCTTAAAATCAAAAAAGACAGGATCATTTTTTATGACGACTCCGTCTTCGTCACGCTTTAATGATTCAGTCGTAAACACACTATCTACACGCCCTGGATTTGCGCTCAAAACAACTATCTTATTACCCAGAACTATGGCCTCCTCGACATCGTGAGTGACAAATAGCACAGTCGTTCTTTCGACATTGAAAAGGTGGCTAACAACCTGGTGCATAGTTTCGCGAGTTTGCGCGTCAAGCGCCCCAAACGGCTCGTCCATCAACAGCACTTTTGGACTGGATACCAGAGCCCTGGCGATATTGGCCCGCTGCTGCATACCACCACTTAATTGATTGGGATATAACTCTATCGACCGCTCCAACCCCATCAGGGTTACTAACGCATTACTTCGGTATACGGCGCGGGATACCTGTTCATCTTTCGAATTCAAGCTAATGCGCAGCCTCCTGGAAAATATAATATTATCCCACACGGTCATCCATGGAAACAGCGTTGATTGCTGAAAGACTACGCCTCTATCAGCCCCTGGCCCATTGACCACATCCCCATCTATGGATATCGAACCAGCCCCTGCCTGCTCCAATCCAGCCACAAGTCTTAACAGGGTGGATTTTCCACAACCTGATGCACCAACTATCATGACCTTTTCGCCTGGACGAATACTTAAATTAATGTCATCCAGCACTGGTCTAATGACCAGCTTCTTTCTTTCTTTAATTCTGAATGACTTAAATATATGGCTGATATCCACCGCTCCAGCGCTCATCATTTATAACTCCATACAAAAATAATACGATGCATAATTCTGAACGACAAGTCAAACAAAAGGCCAAGAATACCGATTATTATTATTCCGACAAATATTTTGGGGGTATCCATAAAACGCTGGGCCTGCAAAATGGCGAAGCCAAGCCCCCTATCTGCCGCTACCATTTCCGCAATTACTAAATAGGTCCACGCCCAACCCATATTAACTCGCAAAATATTAAATATGTCAGGCGCGGAACCCTTAAAAATAACATAGCTCAGAACTTCTCCTTTCTTAGCGCCCATAGTATAGGCGGCCTCAATGTATTTCTGCGGAACGTTTCTTACAGCATCCGCAACCATAACGACAATCTGGAAAAACACCCCAATAAATATTATAGAAATCTTGGCAGATTCACCAATACCAATCCAGAGTAGCACCAAGGGTATGAATGCCGAAGCTGGCATGTACCGTATAAAATCATTTATCGGTTGCAGCATCGCCTCAACCATCTTGAAAGTACCTATGTATATGCCGATTGGTACACCAATGGCCGCGGCCAGCAAGAACCCGGAGACGACGCGATATGTACTTATATAGGTATCCTCCCAGAGATTGCCGGCGGTCCACCTTTGGAACGATTTAAACACCCGCTCCGGTGATGGCAAAAAGAGTGCATTAAAAATGTGCATACCACTCATTATCTGCCAAGCAGCCAGCGGAATTATAAAGCCAGCCACTGAAAACGATATATAGGCCCAGCGAGGAATTGAATCTCGTATATTAGTTAACGCCATCATGAGCGCATCTCACTTTGTTGAGTCAAGACTGCGAGCGGATGGTCTATAAAATACATGCTCGCAGATAGATTATTCAGCTGATATTACATCACTTGTTTTCAGCCTTTTCGATGAATTCTGAATCAAGAAAGCTTGTCGGGCTAGGTTTCGCAGAAATCGCCCCTACCTTTTTAAGAAAAACCGAGGTATCGTCGGTGCTCTTATAGAGCGATACCGATTTGTCCTTGTCTTCAGGATTCATCGCCTCCATATTTAACTTTTGTCCAAATAGGCGTGTTCCGGATAATGCAGTCAAATAAATCGATGGAGATAACTCGACATGTGGCGCCATTATAGCAGCCGCTTGTTTCGGATGTTCTTTGATGAATTTTACAGTAGCAAACCAAGCCTTTGATAAGTTTATGAACTGTTGAGGATATGCTTTCAAGACGCTTTCACGGGCAGCCACAACATCTGGGATGACCCCTGGAGCACTAGCACTAGAAAAAATAGCATGCCCTAGCTTTTTCTCTTCAATTCTCTGTATCCACGGATTCCAAACGCCTGCGGCGTCTACGCGTCCTGCCATCAATGCTGCCGCAGCATTGCCTGTTGACATGTTTGTGAAATGTACGGACGTTATTGGAATATTGTTTTTTGTTAACGCATACTCATCGAGATACTGTTCTATGGAATCCATGCGCACCGCAATGGTCTTTCCTTCCAACTGTTTGAATGTAGTGATAGAGTTATTCACCATCAGTGCGTCATTACCATGTGAATTGTCCGTCACTAAAATAATTTTTATCGGAACACCTTTCTCCACCGGCGCCAGGGTATCAATTAGAGCTTGGCAATTTGCATCTATCTTTCCGGCTGAAAGCGCTTCCACTGACGTCATGTAACTGCTAAACCATACTAATTTGAAATCGGCGTCGTATTTCTTCAAATAGCCGTTATGCTCAGCGACGTACCATGCGACCCAACCGGGCCAATTACTCAGGCCTAGGGTGATAGGTTGGGCATTCGCATTGGCAGACAGTATAAAAGGTCCCATGGTCAGCGTTCCTGCTAATAAGAATGACTTCCATTTTTTCATGTGCGTTTCTCCAAAAAAAAGGGAGATAGCAGCTTTCACTGTTATCTCCCGGGCTTTTATCCCTCCGTGTACCCTGTGCGGCAGGGCGGAAACTCTCGGTCCGATCACCTTTGCAGGCTGGAACCCTAGAATCCTACTGGTTATAAAGCATAAAACATGCCATACT
>JAPTWR010000194.1 GCA_028065135.1 Acidithiobacillus sp. | reverse complement strand
GGTGCCCATCGCCTGGATGAAGCCGAAGTGTTCCGTCCGTCCGCCGTCCGGTGACTGGATCACGGAACCCCAGGCACACGGGCCGGGGTTGGTCGGCGCGCAGGCCCCGTCACACCAGATTTTCCAATGGCTCATGCGCATGGTCCTTTCTTGTTGACTCTATTGCTTTTAGTTAGAAACGGCAGGGCTCATAACGCCCCTCCCATGCTTATACCGGCAAACACGATGCCAGTGCATGCCAGTTTTCTGGTCATACTTTTGCCATTCGCCACCCGGCTGCAGTACATGGCCACGGTACACGCAATCATACGCGGGAACGGGCTTCCCATGGTATCGTGGGGCGGGAAGACCATTCGGATTGAAAAACAGACTTCTTGACGATGGCACATACTGCGTGGTGATCTGTGTTGGTTCGCGCCCAGAAATATGAACTGGAAACGCAAAATATTCAGGTGGAGCCTGGTGCTTTATGCATATCCGTTTCCCGCCGCGATTGCTACACGTTTCAGTGTACATCGCGGGAGCGATGACCACCGTGGCCTGTTGCCTCTTACCAGAGAAGATGACCCGCCCATTACCCGAAGCGATAACCGTCTTGGCAGTTGCATACGACACCGTGGACGCCAGCGCCACAAAAATGATCAGTACGCCATGTTTTAATGCTCTTTTCGTATCCATATCAGCCACTCCTATTTGGAAACCATGTGGACCTGGCCAAGCCCCAGACGCATGTAGAGGTCCAGCGCTTCAACCATTGCCCGTGCCTGGGGAATGGTGATGGTAATATGGACTTTTGGCGCGTTATCGGCGTTTTTGCTCATGAAGTTCTCCTTTGGGTGCCTTCCAGGTCGCAGCGCCGGAGGGGACCATGCGCAGCGATTCGATGGCAATTATCTCACTGCCTTCCCTGATTCAAAGTTTGGGTTCCGGCCAGTTGCGCCGCCCGGTCTGCAATTCACGATCTCCGCCGCAATGCTTGCACAGCCCGGTGTCCTTGGCGCACTCTAGGCAGAGCGCGTCGGTGCGGGTGCTGCCGTAAATTTGATCCTTTCCGCAACACATGCAGGGCTCCTGGGTCATGGCGGCGCCCGCCAGGCCAAAGCGGTTCCCGTGGTAATGGCACAATCGGCATAGACCGGCGGCGATGCGCTGATCCCGCTCAGGATCGTCTTGCAGTTTTCGAGCCACCTCCAGCAGGCTGTCCATCTGCGTTTTAGACCGGCTGGTCCAAGACACCATGTTGTATTTGTTCATAATGCGGCGCGTGCGTTCCATGTTCTACCCTTATGACCTGCAGTTATCGCAAAACCCGTCTATTTCACCCTCATCGTTCAGCAACTCATGGCTGGCCACGAACCAGTCGCAAGATGGGCAGCGCTCGATGTTGTGATCCAGCAGCCACTCTTCCATGGCTTCCACGTCCAGGCCCAGGACTTCCATGGCGCGCTCAAACCCGTCGACATAACCGGTCGCCATGTCGCAGACTTCATCGTCGCTTGGCAGATCGTTTTGGCCTATCTCGAAATGATTAGGCATGAGTTCCCTATTTCGTCACGGTCGGAGGTCAGCTCCTGATGATTATAATATATCAATCATACACCCTTGTCAAATTCACGATCAATGATAGCACGCAGCCATGCGCTGCCGCCCAGGGCCAAGAATCTGCCACGCTGAGCCGGGGTCACCAGCGCCGAAATCTGGACTGTAGTGGCGATGGTGGCACCGTCAGGAGCCTTGCGTCCTGAATTCTCCCGTTTCCCGCCACGACCGGGGCCAGGTGGTTTCCTTGTCTTATTGGATTCTTTCGCCACAATCACACTCCAAATTGTCGCTGTAAAACCGTATCCACCGCTTCACACATCGGCCCTTTTTCTTCCGCACACAGGTGCCGGATCACATGGAAAGGAATCTTCGCGTCCCACAGGGAGAACCCGCAGGCCATGATGCATGCGCCAGTACGACTACCGACCAGGCCCCATTCGGTGATCTCCGGAAATTCACGCAAGGCGTTGATGGCTGCCTGATCCAGCCCGTAGCCCGTTTTCTCCAGGACGATTTCGTGGCCCACGTCGATAATGGCCCCACCGTCTTTCCCGTCATTTAAAACACGTCTGAACAGGCTGTCCGGCGGGTTCAAAAATTTGGTCGCCACGACGACCGAGTAATCCTGGGCGGCATCCCGGATGCGTTCCACCAGGTCCGGTTTTGGTGAAAATCCGTACTGCAGGTCAATGACCAATAATCCACTGCTTTGTGGCATAGAATATCTTCCTGTTTAAAGTAGCTTTACCATCCGCCTGACCTGCTCAGCCCCAACTTCCGACCATTTCCGACCATCAGGTGCGTTTCTGTTCCACGCAAGGGGCGAGGTGTGCGGGATAACAAACAGTCGCGTGCCATATGGCCATTTCATGTCCAGAACCGACCCATAGCCCAATAGGCTTCTCGGACAATAGGCGTTCTCCTTGAGATATTGGATTTTCTGCAGTAATCCAAAATCATGGTGTTTCCCCATGAATACCTGCGCAGCAGTATCTCCTACCGCTAACACCACCTGTGGTTTTGATGTGGAAATGGTTTCCGCCAACTTCGGTAAACACGCTTCAATTTCCAATTTTGTCGGCTTCCGATTCTCTGGCGGTCGGCACCACACCATGTTGGCGCAGCCGTAATCGGTGCCGCGCCGCAATCCATGTTCTTCCAGCAACGCATGCAGGGTACGCCCGGCGCGGCCCACGAAGCCCTTGCCCTGGGTGTCCTCCTCGGCGCCTGGGGCCTCACCGACCACAAGGACATGGCATGGGCGGCCAAATTCTGGGAGATCAGGTTCGACGATTTGCGTGCGGGAGGTGCAGAGGGATTCACATTTTTGACAGGCCATCATCCTGTAATCTCCCCTTTGCGTTTTTCCCACTCTGAAAACGGATCATCTGGATGAGACGCACAACAAACATCCCATATTTGTTCAGATTGCTCATCGTCGAAAACACCCACGGGCACACACTCGTCCAGCCACATCCGTTGACCTTCTGCTTGGACCGGACTCATTGAAGCATCACCCCATGCTCCTGCCGCTCCAGGTCGGCCACCATCCCCAACAAGTTGATGCGCGGCAAGGTCATGGTCAGCGCATCCGGCTTCTCGCCGTGCAGGACAATCTTAACGTGCTTCGCCTCCGGGTGCGCCTTGGCCCACTCCGCGGCCACCATCACGCGAGACATGGCGGATGGAAACAAGTGCAGCACGACGCTGTTCTGACCGTCGCCGTCCAGCATGCCCAGCACGGTGACACGCTGTAATTCCTGTGGTTCCTGATCATCAACCGCCATTTCTTGCTCTCCGTTGGGTATCCCACCACCCATCCCGGTTCAGCCTTCCCCATGTTGCAGCCTTCTCTTCCGGCGACATGACAATCCATCTCGTCACTTCATCGAACGTCCTCCCACAAGATTTGCATACGTCGTCGCCCAGGGCTGTGGTGCAGAAGCCCAGGCAGGGAGAGTCTGGTTTGTGGCTATGGACGGTCATGACAACTATCACCCGCGTTACCACACGCGGCAAGGCGATCCCCAGATTTCCCAATGCACCAGGAATCCATAAAGTCGCGCATGGACGCCCTTCGCGCCCGCGCCGGCTTCGTGTAAAGGCTAACGGAATAAAGAAAATCGACCGCTTTCCTTCTGAACGCAGGGTTAAACGGCAGGCTCATCTCCTGAGCGAGGCCCGCCTGCATCTCCCGCCCTCCTGAAAACAGTAGCTGGGTCACATCGGCATCTCGAATGAATGTCTCCAGTTTTCCAGTAGGTTCCTGAAACCGTATTTGTCCGTCGATCTTCTGGACTTCGGTGTTGGCGATAATCCGGCTCACCGTGCGCGAAAGCCCTTCGTCAAGAAAGTTGTTGGAAGCATATACATGGAAGTCTTTTAATGCCTTGTTGATATTTTCCGCATCTGGGACAACATCCAGCGGTTTCCCGCTGTGATCAACGTCATGGAACAGGCCAGCCAAACCCAAAGCCACAAGATCATTACGCTCAAGGCCCGTCTCCATACCGTAGAAAACGGCAACCTTCGCCACCGATTCGCAGTGCTCGATGTTGTGATACGGATTGGCGAAACGCAGTCCTGCCATTCGACAATGGCTCTGCGCTTCTTTCAGGACGTGCTGCCATTGCCACCAGGCTTCTGCGGATTCCAGTTCACCCATCAAGCCAGTCTCACGTCGTACTTTGATCCGCGCCACCACGCAGGGGCGATCTTGCTTTGACAAACCTTGCATGGACAGGGGTGATCATCCTCTGGTCGCCCACGCCATCCCACGGAAAATTTTCGTATGAACCGCACGTTGTGCCCCATGTCGTCGAAAACGTCCACCTTTTCAACCAACAAAGAAAACGACCCCATGCCGAGCACTTCTTCTTTTTCGCCGTCAGGATGGCTAAAAACATAAGAGCCGATCCTTGTGCGGTATACGGGCTTTCCGTTCACCTTGAATCTGGTTTTCTCCATTATTGACCTCCGCTTTGATATGATAATTATATAACAAACGAACTGGCGGTATCAAATTTTAGTTCGCAGGCTGTTATCTGGTCTTTGAGATAAGTACCCGCGCAAAAAGAGCGTCACCATGAACGTTGGTCCGGCTATCATGACCAAAAACAATAGCACAAACCCTGTCGGCAAAACCCCGTCAAACAACATGGGGCTTAATGCGAGAACAAATAGCCCGTACAGGATCGCAAAAGCTAACGAAGTTAATATGTTCACCGATCTGGTTTTCAAATCTCGCACCCCTTGGTTAGCAAATAGGTTA
This sequence comes from Acidithiobacillus sp., assembly GCA_028065135.1. The sequence goes on along the minus strand of JAPTWR010000194.1, from coordinate 2,888 downwards.
CCGAGTTTGTTCAACAAAATAGGCCCGGCCAGCGTCAGTAATGCGCATGCCGGCCGTGCCGCGAATGATCAAGCCTTCATGATGCAGATTTTCTATCTGCTGCTGGACCCATTCCCGCTCAGGAGCATGGCGGGCGCGAGTCGCATACTTGTACGCAAACGCCAGGTCGTCCAACAATGCGTTTGTTATTGCCACAAGATCAGCACCCACCGGCATCCGGGCATGGGCCGCTTCGCACCGGCAGAGAATCGCCCACCGCATCGACTCCAGCGCACCGCGCCGCCGCAGGCCGCGTGTAATCTGTCCGGCGGCTCGCTTGCCGTGCTGATCCTTGGCTTCTGCGTACCGCCGTTCCGCCTCTTCGAGGGAGACCCCGTCTGCGCTGGCAATATCGGAAATCACGCCTGCGGGGTGATCTCGGCAACCCAGTCCAAGCCGGTAACATTTCACGGCCTGGGAGTCTTTCGGGAGAGTCATAGTTTCCATTCCTTCTGGTTGCATCTTTGTTATGGTTATTATATATCAATCATACAGACGGCGTAAAGCTTGCACCGGTCACCAAGTCTTGCGCACTTCGCCCTGTTACAGCAGACCCAAATCCCTGGTTATCAGGTCCACGTCGGTATCCTCCGCAGGCCCAATGGCGACCGCCGTGTAAGTCGGCACCCCGCCGAACTCGGTCAATCCGTGGTCCTGAATGATCGCGCACGGCAACCCAGCCGCTTGCGCTTGGGCATACACCCGATGCAAGGTATCCTCGTCAGGCGCACCCACGGCAATCTTGCGCTGGTCACCGTGAAACCAGTCACGAAAGTCGATGACCTTCTGATAGTCGTTCACCGCAACAAACGCTGCGGTCAGACTGGCGTGTGCGCCCTGGGCGATCATCTTGCCCTTGCGCATATTCAGATCTTTCCGCACCACAATAACCTGCTTCAGCATGATTCAGCCTCATTAAAAGCCCATCGCCTCACCTGCTCTTTCCCTATCCGCATCAAAAACACACCATCCAGCCGGTCAAAAATTCCATCCAGGTGCGACAAGTCCAGCATACGTGGCTGCCCGCCATTCTGGTAAGCCACCCAGCCGTCGTTGGGCATGGTGTAATGGAGCGCGCCTTGCGTCCCCAGCACCAGATTTTCCAGTATGCCTACCAGTTCCAAAGCCTCTTCGTGGTCGTCGAAAATATCCGCATGGGTGATTTCCGCCCGTGGCGTAGACCCGAAACTATCCCCTGAGCTGTTACTGACGGTCACCAGCCAGTAATCCCTCTCCTGATCGTCCAGCATCCTATTGCTCACCAGGTCCACCTGGCCAGCCATATCTTCGTCTGGGTTGACCCAGGCAATGCCTTTCAGGGAAAGATTCTCATGGCTTACGGTTTCCCATGTCGCATCGATACGGTAGCCGTACAGCAAGCGACGACCGCTCAGTAGGGACGCGCGACTGATTTCCAGTTGGGGCTCAACGGTTTCGCTCATGTCATTTTCTCCAAAAACCATCCATCACTTTCCAGTTCCACGCCACCGTCATCCAGTTCTCCAATGACCACCGTATTGGTCCAGGACCAGGAACCTTTATCTACCAGTCGGAGCGTGTCTTCCAGGAATCGTGGCAAGGTTTGCCGTCGATACCGTTGCACAAACAGGCGATATGCGGGCCACTCCCTATATTGGACGATCCATTCCGGGCCGGCGGCCATCAGGCGGTTCTGGTCCTCCAACGTGAAGTTGCCACCATGCAGCGCTTCCAACATTTCTTGCGCGACGGCATTATGAGAGATCACGGTCCAGTCGCATTGATTGATGAACAGATGGTCTTCAACATCCGTCCCGCGTATTGCGGCCAAGTGCTGGCCAAGTGGTTTGCCGTAGGCGCGAAATCCAATATCACCGACCATGTGCGGCCCCGGTTTTTCGATAATCTCGTACCACGGATACGAAAAACTGGTTGGCGGCGGCATGGATAGTGGTTCCTTGCCGTTCAGCAAACGCCAGAACAAGGCCGATTTTTCGCGGGTGGCGTTGTAGAAAAACAGTCCTTTGGTTTCGCTGTCGCCGCAGACCTCGCGTAGCACACGGTCATATTCGGTGACCGCGCGATCCCACCGGGCCAGCAACTCGGGCGGCAAGCTGTCTTTATTCTGGAAAAATGTGGGCATATTCAGTCGGTTCCCCAATCAATGATTTTCACGAAGGCTGCCATGGCTAACAGCCATCATCCGATTTTGATTTTCATTAGCCACGCGCCTCAATGAATGCCCAAGCCTGCTGAACGGTGCGTATTTCTTCCAGTTTCCATCCCGTTATGACGGCTTCCTGACCAATAACGGCATGGATCGGATCATGGACCCGCACAACGCCACCACACCGCTCGGTTTGGTACCCTGCGGCATGTAGCCGATCTTCAATCACGATATGGTCACGCATGGCAAGCTCTCCTTATCAATATATGATTATTGTATATCAATCATGACAGGCTGTCAAGCTTTGCCAGCCTTTCCAATAACCCATGTTCGCCCCTTGGCCAGCATCTCCCGCTCCAGATCAGCCATGGATCGCCCTGAGCAGGGTGCAAGCGCATCGCTCTGCACAGGCAGAAAATCGGCAAAAGGCAATCCCGGGTGCCGCGCGGAAAGGCTCTTGATCAGCGACTGCGCCGAGTCCTCAGTGGCCAGCGGCATGTCGATCTCGATATCGAAGCGCCGCCGCACCGCCCGGTCCAGCATGTCCGGATGATTCGTTGCGCCCACAAACAATATGCGGTGGTCCAGACGATCCATGGCCAGCAGCAGGGTGGATACGATGCGGGCCTGTTCGCCTACGTCGCTTCGCTCGGGGTTGCCCGACCGTTCCGCCAGGATGGTCTCCATTTCATCCAGGAACAGC
>JAPTWR010000206.1 GCA_028065135.1 Acidithiobacillus sp. | reverse complement strand
TTCATGATGAGTGCGACTATACGGCGGCTCTGACCCTGATAGATCGCCTGTGGGATGCCCCAGCGGGCAGCCCGGAAAGTGACCAGTTGGAAGTGATCGCCATACTCATTGCAGACTATGAGCGGCAACAGCACCCTATTGATGATCCCGATCCTATTGCCCTGCTGGAGCATGTCATGGAGGCCCGCAGTCTCTCCCGTAAAGATCTCGAACCCTGCATTGGCTCTCGGGCACGGGTTTCTGAAGTGCTGAACAGACGGCGGCCACTCACCCTGGAAATGATTCGCCGCCTATCAGAGCAACTGGATTTACCCGCCGAAATACTGGTGCGCCCCTATCCGACCCGATCCCACGCTGCTTAGCCTGCGACCAGAATAAGTGATGCTCCCCGACACCCTCCCCGCAGACCAGACAGATGCCTTCATTGCGCGTTGGAGTGATGCGAGAGGTAGCGAGCGGTCCAATTATCAGCTTTTTCTGACGGAGCTCTGCACGTTGCTCGGCCTGCCCCAGCCTGACCCTGCGGGTGAAGATACTGCCGCCAACAGTTACGTCTTTGAACGCCGCGTCGATATGGCCAAACCTGACGGTAGCGTCACCCGCGGCTATATCGACCTCTACCGGCGTGGAAGTTTTATCCTCGAAGCCAAGCAGACCGGGCAAGTGCTGGACAGCCACGGGTGGGACAAGGCTATGCTTGCCGCTCACAATCAGGCCGACCAGTACCTGCGCGCTTTGCCCGCCGCCGAGGGGCGCCCGCCCTTCATTGTCGTCACTGATGTAGGGCGATCTCTGGAGCTCTACGCGGAGTTCACTCGTTCCGGCGGTACCTACGTCCCTTATCCCGATCCCGGCCATCACCGCATCCGTTTGCAGGACCTGCGCGATCCCGTCGTAGTCCATCGTTTACGCCAACTCTGGAACGACCCGGGCAGTCTTGATCCCAGTCGCCATGCCGCCCGCGTCACCCGCGCCATTGCTGACCGCCTGGCCCGTCTGGCCAAGTCTCTGGAAGCCGCTGGCCACAGTCCCGAGCGAGTGGCCCATTTCCTCATGCGCGCCCTTTTTACCATGTTCGCCGAAGATGTGGGCCTGCTGCCCCAGCAGCAGGGCCGTGGGGCCTTTATTACCCTGCTGGACGCCCTACATGAGCGTCCCAAACAGTTTGCCCCCGCCCTGCAATCCCTCTGGCAGACCATGGACAAGGGCGGCTATGACGCTCGCCTCATGGCCACCATTCAACGCTTTAACGGCGGCCTCTTTCATACCCCAGATGTCATCCCGCTCAACTGCGACCAGATCGACCTGCTCCGCGAAGCCGCCAGCAGCGACTGGCGCTACGTAGAGCCCGCGATCTTCGGTACTCTGCTGGAACGGGCCCTCGACCCCCGCGAACGCCACCAACTCGGTGCCCACTACACCCCCCGCGCCTACGTCGAAAGACTGGTCATGCCCACCCTCATTAACCCTTTGCGCGCTCAATGGCGTACCGCCCAGGTGGCCGCCGAGACCTGGCTCCAGCAAAACAAGCCCGACAAAGCATTGCAAGAGCTGCGAAGCTTCCATCAGCAACTCTGTCAGATTCGCGTGCTGGACCCCGCCTGCGGCAGCGGTAACTTCCTCTACGTTGCCTTGGAGCACATGAAGCGTCTTGAGGGCGAAGTGCTCAACCTGATCGGCGACCTCAACCGCGGTCAGGCAATTTTGGAGACCCAAGGCCTGACCGTCGATCCCCACCAGTTCCTCGGCTTAGAAATCAACCCGCGTGCGGCTGCCATCGCCGAGATGGTGCTCTGGATCGGTTATCTGCAGTGGGACTACCGTATCCATCAGTGCATCGACCTCCCCGAACCCATCCTCCGCGATTTTCACAACATTGCACACCAGGACGCCCTGCTGGCCTATGACGGGATGGACTACGTTCTGGACGAGGATGGTCGCGCTATCACCCGCTGGGATGGACACAGCTATAAAGACAGCCCCATCACTGGCGAACCGATTCCCGACGAAAGCGCCCGAATGCCGGTGGAGCGCTACCGGAACCCGCGCAAGGCCAGGTGGCCGCAAGCGGATTACATTATCGGCAACCCCCCCTTCATCGGCGCCGCCAATATGCGGCGGGCATTGGGGGACGGTTATGTGGATGCCCTGCGCGCCGTGTATAGGGGCGAAGTCCCGGAGTCCGCGGATTTTGTCATGTACTGGTGGCATATAGCGGCCGAAACAGTGCGCCATGGACAAGCCCGCCGTTTTGGCTTTATCACCACCAACTCCATTCGCCAGACTTTCAACCGCCGGGTTCTGGAAGCGCAACTCAGCGCAGCGCAAAATCCGCTGCACCTGGCTTTTGCCATTCCGGATCATCCCTGGGTGGATGCCGCCGACGGGGCCTCCGTGCGTATCGCTATGACAGTGGGCCGCTCCGAGGCAGGAGAAGGCGCACTGCTGAACGTCATTGCGGAACAGGAAACCAACGAAGATGCTCATGAGGTGACGCTCGCAGAACGTCTGGGGATTTTGCATGCGGACTTGACTGCGGGACCGAATATCGCAGCGGTCGGACCAATGACAGCCAACGCCAATATCAGCACACCCGGCGTAAAACTGCATGGTTCCGGCTTTATTGTGACGCCCGACGAAGCTGCTAATCTTGGACTGGGCCATGTTCCCGGTATAGAGCGCTACATTCGCAACTATCGCAATGGTCGCGACCTCACGGACAAGCCGCGCGGTGTCAAGGTAATCGATCTCTTCGGGCTGACCGCTGAAGATGTACGCCATCGTTACCCGGCAATTTATCAGTGGGTTTTGGAGCGTGTCAAACCAGAGCGTGATCAAAACAATCGTGCAGGTTACCGCGACAAGTGGTGGATTTTTGGAGAGGCCCGTAGCGAATGGCGAAGGATGTGCGCAACCTTGCCGCGCTACATCGCCACTGTCGAAACTGCCAAGCACCGCACTTTCCAATTTCTCGATGCTGATATTTTGCCAGACAATCGGCTGGTCAATATCGCAAGTGACGATGCCACAATCCTCGGCGTGCTTTCCAGCCGTATCCATGTGCAATGGGCGCTGGCAGCCGGGGGTACTCTTGAAGATCGCCCTGTTTATACAAAAACCCGCTGCTTTGAAACCTATCCCTTCCCCGACGCCAACTCCGAGCAGGCCGCTCACATTCGCGATCTCGCCGAGCAACTGGACGCCCACCGCAAGCGTCAACAAGCCGAACACGCCGAGCTTACACTCACCGGCATGTACAACGTGCTGGAAAAACTCCGCAGCGGCGCAACTCTCAGCGCCCAAGACCGCGCTATCCATCAGGCCGGGTTGGTCTCTATTCTCGCCGAGCTCCACGATGCCCTCGACCATGCCGTTCTTGATGCCTACGGTTGGAGTGATCTTGCCGACGCTCTCGTCGGTCAGCCTGGCGGTACCACGCCCCTGCCAGACAAACATGTCGCCCTGCGGGAGGCTGAAGAAGAGATCCTCACCCGCCTAGTCGCACTCAATACGCAACGCGCTGCCGAAGAAGCTCAAGGTCAGATTCGCTGGCTCCGCCTCGACTACCAAGCCCCCAATAGGGATGTTGCCGGTAGCACGGGCACCCTTGAACTCGGCGATAGCGAAACCTCCGGCGTTGTCACCCAGAAACCGGCATGGCCATCGAGCCTCGCCGAACAAATTGAAGTCGTCCGTCGTCAGCTTGCCGCCAGCCCCGCCAGCACCGACGCCCTCGCTGCCCGATTCAAACGCAAGCCCGTCAAGGCCCTCACACCGGTCCTCACAGCCCTCCATACCCTCGGCTTTATCACCCACGAAGCCGAGCGCTGGCGACTGGTCAGCTGAGAGCGGTCAGTGATAGTGATGGAGTTGGGAGCCTTTTTGGTCACGTAGCGTGAGGGGCGGTAGTCATGGCCCATCGTTTATTGTGATCATTATAACGGCTCCGTATCGATCCTCTTGAAAATCAGATTGAAAGAAAGTTATGGTCTGTCTTCGGTTCACAGAGAAGGTGGTGCATAACGGTGTTACATTTGGCACAGGACGCAAAATGGCAGGTCACAGTGACAGCCATGGATCTGCAACTAGCGGAAGAAAGAAAGTCGAAAGGGTGCCCTTATTGTGGTGGCAAGCTGCATAGTGCCCGCTTTCCTCGACTGCTACGCGGTGAATCTGGGGACGCACCCATCTCGGTACATCGGCACAGCTTCTGCTGTGAAACCTGCCGAAAACGCGTAACACCGCCTTCGGTACGGTTCTTTGGCAGAAGACGATACGCAATGACCAGTATGCTGCTTATCTCCGTCCTGCAGCCTGGAAAGGCCAAGAAAGCCCAGCATGACAAATTGCGGTCCGTGCTTGGCATTTCCAAACGTACCCTGGCCAGATGGCGGCTATGGTGGCGTGAGGCGTTGGTACGCACCCCTCTTTGGCGGGCCGAGGGGGCCATCATACTTCCACCGATTCCCCGACAAGATCTGCCTGGCGGGCTGATAGAGCGGTTTGTCGGAGACTGTACGCAGCAATTGCTCTACGCGCTGGTGTTCCTGTCGCCTCTATCTGCGCCTCGAATTTTCTTGAAAAAAGAGGGCCGTAGATTTCCCGCAGAGAATGACACCGTTTTTGCAGGATATTGAGGAGGTCTAAAATTATCCAGTAACCGTAAGTCTCAAGCGCTATCCAAACCAGCTGGGCATGAGCGTAGCCATGGACAGGCACCTTGAAGGGTGCGCAAAAGATTGGCGCATTTGGCGCCCAGCAAACGAGGGGTTGGAAAGTGGTAAACTATATGAATTTTAATAAAAAAATGTAGAAAAGCACTCGCCTGGCGGACCCTCAAAAAACTTGACCAGAGGACTATCGATTTGGCTGACCACACTCAGTCAGCTAGGTATAAGAGGAGCCCCCCTCAGATCTCGCAAACAAAACAGCGTGTCTCGATCAACAGTGACTTTCGGCTCAGCCTAACTGCGACAGATGCTAACGGACAACTCAGCTACCAATGGAGTGACTTAATGAAATACATTGCGGAAGCCTATGGCCTTTGGTTCGAAGGTAGCAGTAGTTGGTTGAGGCTCATGGTGCAGCCACCTGTCCTCTTGCCTATACGCTTTGTACAAAATGCAGTCAATATGGACATGCTTTTCTTGGAAGACTACTTCAACTCGGCAACGAGGACACGTCGGGGCCAGTTGTACCAGAAGGATGGTATGAGTTCCTGGGCCGCGAGCACTGTCAGTCTTTTCCCATATAACAATGGACTGCACACCACAAACGTATTCCATGCAAACAAGTCCTACAAGACGGCGGAATGTTCAGTGAATCATGGTTGGACGGTTATTCTTGGTAACAATAACGCGGAATCCCACTGGACTGTAGTGTTCTCGGAGAAGGTGGGGCTAGATGCCTACTACCTTACGCTGAAATCCAAAACCTACTTCGGCGTGCTGCCGGAAATCAACCCGGGCGTTATCCCAGAGGGCAACCGACAGGACATTCTTCAGGCCCTTGATGCTGTCGTCGATGCCGCCCCCATTCAGGCCCCACAGCCGGTCATAGACGCGTGCCGTAACGCCGCCTGCCACATGATTTCCGCGAAGTTTCCGGAATCAAATCCGACCGGCAAGAAGGACTTAGGCCCAATTGTGAGATGGCTTAACGACCATGGCTGCCGAACCTTGGGAGATATCGCCGACGTCATCAACCAGTTGCATAGTCGTGCCAAGGCCAATGCCGCGGCACAGCACGGAACACGGCTAGTGTCTCAGAGGGATACTGAGTTGGCCGTAAGCGCCGTCGCATTCATGCTCCAAGACTTCGGCTGGGCGGAGACAACAATATGAGGAAGAAGGGGTAAATGGCTAAGAGTTCCGAAACTTTACAACCGTCGCCGACTCGCTGGGAAATGCCGCATTCACCGCCTCTGCAGCCTTCTTCTGGTGATGCAGGAGTACGTCGTTCCAGTCCGCATTGGGCTTACCGGGCACCTTCGGCGGATAGCGGATCTCCACCTGCATATGCGGACGCTCGATAGCCAGACGGTCGCGCAAGCATTCGGCACCGTGCCGGCCTGCTGGATCGGGGTCCGCAAAAATATAGAGATGCCAGACACCCACAGGCGGGGCGTAATGAATGAGCTTGCCGGAGTCGATGGCGCTATGGACGGGCACATCATTGAGCATGGCCGCCGCAACGGCACTTTCTATGCCCTCCGCAACGCCCAGCTTCTCTCCGTGCGGTGCGTAGAGCGGGATATGGTAAGGTACATCGTCCATGGGCGTCATAAGCTTTCTGGAGGGAAGGAAAAGGGATTGGGAAGCGTTGAGGTCTGGGTCTGGTAGCTCCACCTTGCGACCATCCGGGGTGATCCAGGTACGGTGCAAGGTGACGACTTGACCGGACGCCGACTTGCAGACACCGATGAGGGCGGGGAAGGTGCCCAGAGTCTGAAACTTGGCATCTTTGGATGGACGGTAATAGTAGGTGAGCCCAGGGTGAGCCATGAGGTTCTCCGCACCCGCGATAAAGCGCTCCAGCAGGCCTCGATGTTGCAGATAGTTCCATACCGGCAGGACGTGCTTGAGCGGAACGCACTGGCCAAGAATGAGGTTTACCGCTTTGCGGGCCCTCTCTTTCTTCTCGGCATCCTGATCCTCGTCCTGGATGGCGCGCGCCAGTTGAACGCGGCGGCGCTCCAGCAGATCGTTCCGGGTAGGCATCAGCGGTGTTGCGTCGCGGTTCACCCCGAGCACGTCGGCAACCCGGCGAGCCGCCTCCATAAATCGCCAGCCTTTCGCATGCTCCAATAGTTTGAAACCGTCGCCGGCCACTGGATCACCTCCTCCATTGGAGCAGATAAAACTGCCGCGACCGCCTTTATCGTCAAAGCGGAAGCGATCTGTACCGCCGCACCCTGGACACGCACCATGTTTATGGGACATGGCCGGCACCTCCACCCCGAGCTGAACCAGGATTTCGCGCCAGTGCCCGCGCGCATATTCTTTGGTGTCGTCAACCCATGTATGTGTCGTTGCCATGCCAACCTCCGTTCTATCGGTCTGCCTGATGTCTCTCCAGAATAGCCGCCCCGCGCGCCATCCATTGCCGGCCTTCCTCAAGCCATTCCGCGACTTCCCAGAGCGTTTTTTGGTCTACCGGCTCCGGGGCGCGCTCTGCAAGAGGGTCCTTGCGGATGGCGAAAGTCCTTTTTATCGGGGCAGTGTGAACCGCTGTGGTCGTCGTGGCCGCATCATCGAGTGTGGCCAGCCTTTGCCATGTGTGGGGATGGGGGCCTGGTGCAATCATCCCCTCTTGTTTCAGTCTTCCCAGCAAAATGCCGTGCTCCAGCCTGCTGAGGTCGGGGAAGTGGGTAGACACGCACTCATAAATTTCGTGGGTGGATAGTTCTGATTTTCCGTCAAAGGCGTGAAGGATGGCCTGTACTTGCGGAGGTGTCACGTTCCTCACAATAGTATCCTGACGCTGGGTGTCGTGATCCATCAGGGACTCCTTCGTGGCCGAACGGGTGCGGGGCTTTGGGCGCCATCGTTTGTTGCAGCAACCTCTTGTTGCGGTGTAGGCACCCGCGATGCCGGAAACTGCGCACGCACCGCCTTGAAGGCGTCACCAATGCTTTGTGATCTGTCTCCCATGGCCGGGATGCGGCAGGTCAATGCTTCGAGATCTTCCAAATCGGCATTCAGACGGGTAAATCCCTCACGCTGCTTCTCCGCTGAACTGAATTCGGCGAGATATTGCCCAATCACAT
>JAPTWR010000208.1 GCA_028065135.1 Acidithiobacillus sp. | reverse complement strand
CGATGTGTTGCACCGGCATTATCCGGTATCGGTTCCCCCGCAGCCGACGGATTGGTTGTTTCACATCGTTCTCTATGCCGCCTTGTATCGAGGGGCGTATCAGGGTTTTGAAGACGCCCTGCTGCGCATCCTGGTCCATAAAGCCAAAGCCGACGGCACCCCACCCGCCAAGGCCGTTGTGGATCGCGAATATTCTGCCGAAACCCCTGAAAACAACCAAAACCTGCAGACCGACGCGCGGTTTCGCCACTACCTGGGACATTTCCCCGTTCCCGTTCACGTCTACCGCGACGATCGGCAAAGGCTTCAGTGGCGCATGATGCCCAACATTACGGCGTCTGGGAAAAATCCTATGGCACCAGAGGTGGCCAGGCAGGAATGCCAACCCCTGCTGCCTGTTCATGCGGCGGCACTCCGCCTCAGCCTGAATGCCCGGGACCTGGTTGATGGAGAGCAACTGCAAGCCATCCGCCAGCAGATCGCCAACGATTTCGCCACCATGGGCTTGACCGGGGTACCTGAAAAGCCATAAAACCGCCCATGCTGAGTGCCGACCAGAAAATACGGATAGCCATAGACGCGGATCAGGTACTTTTCGACCTCGATGCGGCATGGCGCATAACGGCAGAGGAAGTCCTGGGGCGGCCCATGCCGAAGCCCGCACCCTCCTATGCGAATCCGTCATGGAACTGCATGGCCTGAAAAAGGTGCCGCTGATCGCCGTGGGCAGTTCGGGGTCCAAGTATCAGGTGCTCAAAAGGCTGCGCAACCGGGGTTCTATGCGGACGATCTCTGGAAACATTGCAGGGAAGCCCGGGACGCTGGTATAGAGAAGGTGTTCCGTGTGCATGGAGGGCACGATGGCGGGGGAAACCCCGTCGCCGGTGTGCCGGTATTGGAAAGTTTGGGAGAAATACGGCTTGGCGACAACTATTGGGCAGGTGATGCAGACCATCAAGCAGCTTCTCAGCGATGATCCGGTTACTGCGGCGGATCTGGCCCAAAAGACGGGGACTACGGTGCCTTTGGTGCGGGCGGCCATTAGCAATCTGGAGGCGAAAGGCAAGGCTGTCAGTGTCGGGGCCAAGCCGGTCCGTTATCGCGCGGCCAGAAACCCGGTCAGGCGGTACGAGCGGGAGGATTACCGCGGAGAGCCTATGCCTTATCTGCGCCCCGGAAGTTACACGCCGCCCAGTAGCCCGCGTGTAACGCTTGCCGGCGATGTTTTGGATATGGAAACAGGAGAGGGCTGCTGAGCGCGCCCGTTCACAGCCCGATAATGGAGATAAAGCGCAGTCAGGCAGGTGGAAATATATATGGGTATTGCACAACACGGACCGGCCGTACACATCTGGCGCATCGCGTTTCAGGATATGGAGATGCGGACCACGTCATCGGACGGCATTCATGTCTGGATTGCACGGGATGACGTGATAGAGGCATTGCAGATTCCGGATCCCGCCTACGCCCTGGGGTTTCTCGCCGCGGAGGATCAGGCCACCCTCTCCCTGGGAACGGATGTGCCTGATGATGAAAGCGAGCAGGACGACCTGCCGATGATCAACGAAATCGCCATTTACGAAATCATGACACGTTTTCCGACCAGGCCCGCCGGGGCATTCAAGCCGTGGCTGCTGCGCCTGCGCCACTTTTTATTTGAGCTCATTACGCACGCTGACGAAGGTACTGATGATGGCGCTATCACCTTGCAATAGTCGGCAGGAAAATATCGAGTGGCTCCCCGATACCTATCCACTGGACTCAGACAGGGACGCCCCTGAATCCATCGTCAAACCCTACCGAAAAACATCAGGTGGACATTTACATCGATTTGTCGAAAATAACCGCCATGCACGAAGAATTAGAAGAACCCCAGAAAACCATCGAAGAACTCGTTCCGAGCGTCATTTCCGCCTTGGTATGCCCCATGACCTCACGAGAAATCGCCGCATCCACGGGACTGTCCCCAACGACCGCCGGCAACGTCCTGAGGGTGGCGAGTAGTTACGGCTTGGCCAGCAAGGCGCTGTCTTTCAACCAAAAACGGCAAATCTGGGTGCGCGCCGAAGGCGATGCCTATGCCGCCGCCCAGGCTGCCTGGGGAATGCGCAAAAAACGGAGGTCCGCTCAGTCCACCCAATCATTGCCATGCGAAACTCCACCCTCTTCCAGTATCAATGAGGATTTCTGGAGCCGCTGGCTACGCAATGACCCAACTACCCGGCCAAAACTCGATGACTGACCACGCACTCGCATCCGTTGCGCGGACCCGCCCGTTGCGGCCAGGATTTTCCTCATGAAAACCTTGACCAGCAAAGATGACGCTCGCATTCTGCGCTGCCTGCATAGCGGTCCCAAGACCTGCAAGGAAGTCGCAGACGCCCTCGGCCTATCCTATCCGCGCACCACGCAGCTTCTGGAAGTCCTGGCGCGAAAACAGGTAATCCACTCCCCCCGTTGCGTCCTCAGTGCCCAGGGCCGCACCGTCAACGTCTGGGCACTGCGCCCGTCAGAGGCAGACCCCGCGTGAAAGCCAAATTCAAAGACGCCATCCCCGGCGCTAACGCTCTGGATCAAGGATCACGGCACTTGGAAGGCAGCTTGGTGTGCCCCAGTAGGAGTTGCACCGCGCGGATATTCTTGGTGCGCTTGTGGACGCAACGGGATGACCTTCCTGATATTCTGGGCTTTGTTGCCGTGAATGCCGGGCAGGTGGCCACGGAGGCATTACCATCACATCCCCGTCTTCCGCGTTATCCGGTCCCGATCTTGGCGCTGGGCCGCCCGGCGGTGGACCGTCGTTACCAAGGGCAGGGTATTGGCCAGGACCTCCTGGCGTTCGCCTTGCATCTGGCCGTGGAGTTCTCGCAACGGGTGGGTCTGTACGCCGTGGTGGTCGATGCCAAGCACGATTCTGCCGCGCGGTTTTATCAGCGGCTGGGCTTTACGGCCACTTTAGACGATCCGTTATGCCTGTATGTCCCAGTGTCCCAGATCATCGCAGCGAGTAAACCATGAACCCGCCTTTGCGCATTCTCACCTACACCGGATTTAGCGCCCATGGCGTAGAACGCCCCTACGCCAAGGTGGCTGAAGCGCTGGCCCAGGGAGATTTTCGTGCTGCACAGGTCAAAAAACTCCAGCATGTCACCTATGGCAAGCTCTACCGGGCGCGGCTGAACGACACCGACCGGTTGTTGTTCTCGTTGGTCCGTCATCAGGACGAGACCGCTCTCCTCATGCTGGAGGTGATCCGTCATCACAATTATGCCGGATCCCGCTTTTTACGCGGTGCTGAAGTGCTTTCCGATAAAATCCAGGACGCGGATCTGCAGGAGGCCTGCAAAGACGCTGCCCCTTTGCGCTATCTGCCGGAAACCCAGCCCAATATCCACATCCTCGATAAACCCCTGTCTTTCGACGACACCCAGGCGGCACTGTATGTGGCTCCGGCGCCACTCATTCTGGTGGGTGGCGCCGGGAGTGGCAAAACCGCCCTCCTGCTGGAAAAGCTCAAGACCATCCCCGGCGATGTCCTCTATATCACCCACTCGGCCTATCTCGCCGAGCACGCCAAGGAACTTTTTTACGCCCACGACTTCGTGCGGGAGGATCAGGAAGCCGCTTTTCTGTCCTACCGGGAATATCTCGAAACCTGGCGCATTCCCGAAGGACGCGAAGCGCAGTGGCGGGATTTCGCCGGCTGGTTCGCACGGATGCGGCAGAATTATAAAGGTGTTGACGCCCATCAGGCTTTTGAGGAAATCCGGGGGGTCATTGCCGCCCGCGCCGAGGGCATACTGGATGCTCCCGCTTATCACCAACTCGGTGTCCGCCAGTCCATCTTCGCACTGGAACAGCGCGACATGGTCTATGACCTATTCACCCGCTATCAGGATTGGCTCCGCACGGAAGGCCTGTACGATCTGAATCTTGTAGCCCAGGCCTGGAAGCCCCTGGTGTCCCTCCGCTACGACTTCGTGGTCATTGATGAGGTCCAGGATCTCACCCCGGTGCAGCTATCACTGATCCTCGCCGCACTGCGCACGCCAGGCGCTTTTGTGCTCGGCGGGGACGCCAACCAGATCGTCCATCCCAATTTTTTCTCCTGGGCGCAAATCAAAAGCCTCTTCTGGGCCGACCCGCGTATCACCGGCGGCCAGGACCTGCGGGTGCTTACCCACAATTTTCGCAATGGCCGAAGTGTCACCCGCACGGCCAATCGCCTGCTGGAAATCAAGCAACAGCGTTTCGGCTCCATCGACCGGGAGAGTAATTTTCTGGTGGAGCCCGTCGGAGACAAGGCGGGTCAGGTCCGCTTGCTGGATGCTGAACCGCAGTCCTTGCAAACGCTGAACCGGCAAATCTCCCAGTCCACCCAGTTCGCCGTGCTGGTTCTGCGTGAAGAGGATAAGGCCGCAGCGCGGGCGGTGTTTTCCACCCCCCTGCTCTTCTCGGTGCAGGAAGCCAAGGGGCTGGAATATCCCCACATCATCCTTTATCGCTTTCTGTCGGATCATCGCGCACCCTTTACCACCCTCTGTGAGGGGGTCAGCAAGGCCGATCTCGGCGCCGATACGCTGACTTTTCGACGCGCCAAGGATAAAGGAGACAAATCCCTGGAGGTCTACAAGTTCTTCGTGAACGCCCTCTATGTGGCCATCACCCGCGCAGTGGACAGCGTGCTGCTGGTGGAGTCGGATCATCATCATCCACTTCTGGGGCTGCTGGATATACATGCCGGTGCAGACGAGGTTGTGCAGGTAAAAGCCTCTTCACGGGAGGATTGGCAAAAGGAAGCCCGCAAGCTGGAGCTACAGGGTAAATCCGAACAGGCGGAGGCTATCCGAAGTACCATTCTCCGCGACCAAACTCCACCATGGCCGGTTTTTAATGCACGCGGCGTCGAGGAACTGATCCAGAAAATCTTTACCGAGCAGGCCGTCGGCAATAAATGGCGACAGCAGATCTTTGAATATACCGCCTTCTATGACGCCCCCGAATTGGCAGAGCGTCTGGCGGTAGAGGGTCACTTTGCACCCGCCCAGCATTTTATGGCCCAACGTCCCAAAATGGTCAGCAGCCGTCTGGCGGCTTACGGCCGGCGTCAATTTCATGAAGTCTGGGCAGATTGCGATCGCTATGGCCTGGAGCATCGTACCCCCATGAATCAAACCCCGCTGATGGCCGCCGCCCGGGCGGGAAATGTTCCTCTGGTGGAGGCGCTGCTGGATAAAGGGGCGCGTCGCGATGCCACGGATCATCTGGGTCGCAATGCCTCCCATATGGCTCTGCGCGAGGCTATAGGGGATCCGCAGTTTGCCGAGGAGACCTTACCAGCATTATGGACCCTGCTGGCCCCCCTCAGCCTGGATCTGCGTATCGGAGATCGCTTGGTACGCCTGGAACGCCATCAAGCCGAGTATTTCCTGTTCCAGACTATTTGGTCGCTCATCCCCGGCACGCCGGTGGAAGATCGCTTCGTGTTGGGATTTACACGGGAAGTGATTGAACGCGCTTGGGAATTCCTGCCCGAGGCGGTGCTGCCGACTTTTCGCAAAAAAAGCAATTATATCTCTGCTATTCTGGCCCGCAATGAAGTACAGCGCGATTATGCCTATAACCGTCACCTCTTCAAGCGGGTGGCTTCCGGGGTTTATCTTTTGCAGCCCGACCTGTTTCTGCGTGACGCCAGCCAGGACGGCCAATGGCAGCACTGGACTCTTGCGCACAACTTACACTTCCTGGAACAACATTTCCCGGCGCGTGGGGAGACACTGCGCAAGGTGGCAGCCATCGCCCAACCCACGGCGCGGACAACGGCGCCAGTAGCGATGTCAACGCAGAGTCGGGCGGCCGCAAAGACCCGAAAGATCCGGAGTAGCGCACCACAGACACCGCAGAAAAGCTCAGTTAAGGCGCCCAAAAAGGTGTCAGGGAAGGAGGCGCTGCAGAACCTCATAAGAATCGTAAACAAAGCGCAGGGTACGGAGCCATCTGCTAAGACTGTGCGCAGCAAGAAAGTGCCCAAGTCCACAAACACGGCTGTAGAGAAACCGACCGCCACAGATTCAGAGCAATTACCGTTGTTTGAAGAAAGCCAAGATGCTGAGGAGTAACGGATGCTTCTACGGCTTAAACCATGTTTGACACACACTAAATTTCCAAAGTAGATGACCCCAACCGAGCCCAAAAAATAGAGGCGCGCTGATAAGCCACATAAAGCAATCTTGCGGACTTTTACCGGGAACCGGGAGGTATCTTCTCAGTTGCTGGGGTCGGAATCGACGCTCAAATGGCTGCTCTCCACCCCCGCAGGACGCCGACGGTCTGTGTCAGACCTCGCTTCAGCAGCGTGTCCAGGTATTCGTCAGCCGTCTTCGGTGGATTCTTCAGAGACCGCCGATGGTTGGCCGCCGCTTCGCACATTCTGGCCAGGTGCTGGTCAAGCAGATCAAAGATGAAATCGTCCGGATGCTGCGCCGATACCTGGTAGCGATTCAGTTGTTCCGGTGGAAAATCCTTCAAATTGAAAGTGATGATCAGACTGGCGCCACCCCGAATGGCGGCAGCCAGTACATGACGATCATCGGCGTCCGGTAATTTCAATGGAGGGGATCAGGTGCTCAAAGCCGGTGACAAGGCTATCCCGCGCATGGGCGTCCATCAAAGAACGGGTCCGCTCCAGATCCTCTGCTTTCAGGTCCAGTCGTTGCCTGAGCACGTTGCGGATCCACTCATCATGGATCATGCCCGTCCAGCGCGCCCGATACAGGTCCGTCAGGGCCAGCCGCATCAAAAAATTGCCCACCTCATCCGATAGCTGAGTGTAATGGTGGGGTGGTTTTCGATGATGGTAACGCCCAAACATTGATGGGTGATCCCGTGGCATTGAGGGTGCAGTGGTGTGCGTAGACCAGCCCCTGCTTTGCCAGGTCCACTATAAGGTGATTGGTGCGCAGGTAGGATAACTTGAGGGCGTCTGCGACTTCCTTGCAGGTCCTGGGACCGTTGCGGAGGCAGCGCAGGATACGTTCTTTGTCTTTGTGGTGGGTCTCGTGCATAGCGATGATGCTAGTCATGGAGATCGGCGGGTGCAACTGCATCACTTGCCTTTTTATTGGCATGTTTTATGCCGTGCATCACCTAAAAAAGGCATCCATATCATCTATCTCAACACGATGCCGCTCCTTCCGACTTTGAATAACCGGGTCAGCGTCACGCTCGGCCTTCCGCTCCTGATAAATTGCCTTGAACTCATCCCAGGTCAGGTTCAACCCCGTGCGCTTGTTCAACAACTCCACAAAACCCCTGTCTATGTTCGCCATCATCACACACCCCCTTTCCGTTTCCGCGTATACCATGTTCTTTGCCTACCGCCAGTCAAACCGCAACTTAGGCCCCCGCCGCCTTCGTCGTCTTTCGGGAGGACTGGCAGCCCAGCATGGGTCTGCATCAATCGCTGTACAAAAAACCAGGTGAGCGCAGGAACGCCCTCCTGGCAATATGGAGCGGGTTATCACTATCGGAAAACGATCCGGGCAGGATGAAGGACCGAGGGGGAAATGTAATCCCTTGCTGCCGGATCGTTATCCGATGGATACCTTAGCGCAAAATCACAAGACAAATCTATACCCATATATTGTTTATGCCGCATTCCGCTTGAGGGGCAGTCTCACGTCGATTTCATCCCATGGAACGAATACGTGCCCATCTGCATCTTTCTCAATGACCATCCATTCCATAAGAGCGCCCACGTCTTTGTGGACGTT
>JAPTWR010000026.1 GCA_028065135.1 Acidithiobacillus sp. | reverse complement strand
TTACAGAGCACGCCCATAAGCCGTGCGCCGTGGAGCCAGCCGTAATCTTGCGATCCAATCCACAAGACGTTGTCAGCATCGCGGAAAACCCGGTAAGCGCTCGCCCTGACCCGCCCCTGCTTTTTCAGAAACTTGTACAGATTCGGGCTGAACTGAGGCCCATTCCGTGGGTCGATGGCGGCAAGGTCAAGTCCGTTTTCCAAGACATTCACTTGTTTTTCAATGACGTTTTCCATAACAGCCTCCATTCCCTGATCAGACAGAAACTTTATTGAGGGCGACAGGCCACTCTCTCACCCGCAAACCATCCGGCCATTCGTTCAAGTCCGCCCCGGCGCGATTTACCATCTTTGCTTTACCATCCACCGTTTGAATGCCAGCACCATAGAATGCGTTATCCAGGTCCATGAACCGATAACCCAACTGCTTAACAAAAATTGGCGTTCCAGCATCTTTGCACTGGCTGACCAGCGCATACAGGAATCGTGCATCCAGTGCTCGCGCAGCATTTCCTGACTCCCCTCCGGCAACCACCCACGACAGGGTGTTTTCCATGGGAATGATGGTGCGATCCAGCATGATGGTGTCACCGGTCAGAGCGTTGTAGTAGTTAAACGGGTCCAACTCCAGATGCGTTAGATCTATCTTGTTCAGCAACGGCTCCGCGCTCACCCAACGCACGGCGGCAGGTGTCTGGAGCAACAGCGGAATGCGTTCGTCGGCGGTCACTTGATCTTCGACAGAAACACCAAGCCAGACGTTATCTAGCGGACCATCATCAACAGCCCAAGCAATCTCCGATCTTTGGAAGTATTCCAGCATCCTCTCCGGTCGTTTCGTGAGGATCT
Source organism: Acidithiobacillus sp. (assembly GCA_028065135.1). The sequence goes on along the minus strand of JAPTWR010000026.1, from coordinate 6,963 downwards.
GAAACGTGTGCATCGGTGAGCAGTTAATAACCTCAAAAACCTCATCTATAAACTCGAAAGGGACTTTTTCGTGGAAGAGGTCGCTCATGCTGTTGACAAAGATCATCCGGGGTTTCCGCCAACGGATAGGTCCTTCAGTCAATCGGTCGGGGTGGCACTGGATATCAGTAAATTCCCGTCCGTAATAAGTCGTGGCTTTCGGATTCGCGGACAGCCTGCCCCATTCGCGCTCCGCGTAGCAATGCTTGCAGCCCTGGGACACCTTGGTGCATCCGGTTACCGGATTCCACGTCGCATTGGTCCAGGCGATGCCGGTTTTGTCACTCATTTTGATTCCCCGCAATAAATATACCGTTGCACAGCACACCCATCCGGCCCGCCACCCGGAAACAGCGTCTCGACAACACCCATCTTCTGCAAAGCCGCTGCGGCAGCGTCCGGGTTCAGTGATTCGGCCTTTTTCACAGACGCAAGCCAGATGCTTTCTCCCGTGTAGGCAAACCCTCCGCTGCTGCCGGCAACGCTACCGGAAACACAGGACTCCGCCTCTTCTTTTGCGCGTTCCAGATATTCCAGCGTGTTGCACTTCGGGCATGGCATATCGCCCCCGTCGAACAGTGGACCGCCAGGCTCGTCGCAACTGTCGAGATCCCACAGGTAGCCGTCAATGCAGCAACTGTCGATATAGCTGGCACCAAAGTCACGGCCTTCGTAATCACACATAGACATGCCTCGTGTTTTGTCACTCATGATCGGCTGCTTCCTTGTCTAACCTTTGTTTCTCTCGCATGATTTCGTATTCAACAGCCATTTTCCCAGCGAGAAACCAAGGGAAGGTAAAACCAAAAAGCCCAAGGACGGCAACAAACAGAGATGTGAAAATCGAATAGTGATCGACTGACCGTAAAATCAAAAACAATACTATGGCGACCAGGCAAGCACCAGTTAACGACACTAATCTTACGGTACGCACGTTCATAGTTTTGTTTGCTCCTTTGGTACGGAAATATCATAGTGTAAGCCTTTATCGTGGATATCATCGTGCCCCAGATGCACCGTTTTGCACCGTCGATAATCACCCATTGCAGCCAGGCTGCTGCAACAAACCATAATGTTTCCGGTACCTATGACGGCATCCACACCCCAGCTATCCAGATCCCACTTCGGCCCCCGATAGTCGCCGTCCTGTAGCCAAAGACTTGCACGAGCCACGCGCTGTCCTGACTTCGCTTCAACAGCATTAATTACCAACTGCTTTACGTGTTGCGCCAACGCGCCGGTTCCCGCTCTTGCTCTCGGTTTCTTCGGCTTTTGGGGCGATAGACCAACCTCTCCCAGCAAGGCGCTCATAGCTTTATCGCCCTTTGCGATAGCATTTTGCACAGACTCTTTCACGTCAACGTCGTGCTTTCCGCCGGTGTGACAATCATAATGGTCCTCGGAAATGCCATGGTAACCCTGATCGGCGTACACGATGCCGTGGCAGATCGAACAACGTGACTTTATGATATGACGATCCATGTTCCATCCTTTCCCATTTATGATTATTGTATAACAATCATACTATGGTGTCAACTTTTAATCCGTCCGTACATAAAGACGGGGGCCGCATAGCAGACAAACCACCGTTCATTCCAAATCCAGCATATCCCCGAAACATCTCCGCAGCCCCACGCAGATACTCCAGCATCCATTCCGTCACCAGCCATCGCCGCCCCAAACGCTCGGCGGCCAGGCCGGTTTTCACGGTGCCTCCGAACGGATCCACAACCAGGTCATCCGGTTGAGTCAGCAGCCGAATGAAAAAGTCCGGGATGCTGGTAGGCTGCATGGCTCCATGGGTCGGCATTCCCAGCGCCTGGGCATGTCGCCGGTATGCTGCGGTATCACTACAGACATGGCCGCGCTCGATGACGTTGCGAGGAATCTTTCCTGTGGTGACCCGCCCAAAGCTGTCCGGCCGAATGTGGTAGGCGCCATCACCATAAGTGGCCAACCGCCCATCACCGCCCGATGCCATGAGACGTTGGTGCCGTGCCGTATGGGCCTCCAGAACGCGCCGGTTGTCCGACCGAACCTTGTCCGGGTCATTGGTGAACCAATACAGGGGTTCATACGCCGTGGTGAGCTGCACGCGATTCACGCATGCCCAATATGTCGGTGCCGGTGGCTTGCTGTAATTGACCCAGGGGATGCGGTCCATGAGCGACAAGCCCAGTCGGTCATTCAGGGCCAGGACCAGGCGCTCCAGGTACAGTGACCGGCTTGGTTTCTTAGGCTCAAACACATCCCCGCTCACATTGAGCACAATGCTTCCACCGGGAATCAAGCTGCGCACAATGGGTTCCAAGGCTCCGCAGATGAAATCCACGTACTGCCGTTCGTCAGGCCCGCCGTAAGCCCGCGCTTTTCGCAGTGGATAGGGCGGCGAACTGATGCACAAGGCGATAGGCTCATTGATCTGGCGGAATACGTCTTGATGGCTTCCCCAAATCGCCACGCCCAGATCAGTGCTGAAAGCCACCAGTGTTACGCCGTTTGCCGCCCGATGCAGATACTTTCCGGCATTTTCGGAAAGTTGCCAAACACCACGCTCTCCGGGCACATGCTCGATAATCCCCAGTTGTTTGAGGGTCTGCTGGTACCAGCGAATTCTGCGTTTGACGGTGGATCGCGGTACGCCGGCACGTCCAATCGGTGCCCGCGCATCCATGGCTTCAGGTGACGCGCCAATGTGGGCGGCCACCGTTGCATAGAGCGCATCGTTATCCAGGACGCCGCACGGGGATGCCGCGTATGCGCCGGCCACTTCTGCAAAAAGGCTTATTTGTAGTGGGTTAGCGTTCAAATTGACACGATCTCCAATGCGTTTTTTAATGCCTTCAAATACCCTTCAGGATTCCCGTAATACAGGCTGCGCAACCCCTCGAAAAATGTCACGATCTCCTGATGGTTGGTGAAAACCGTAGTCGGGTGGTCGAAGGTGTATTCCTCGTTCGGATCAAATACCACTTCGGTCCCGGTCAGGTAGTATTGTAACAGGCGATGCAGGATGGTCCTGGATTTGTCAGCACAACAGCCAACCCCCTCCTGACGCTCGATAATTTTCTGAAAGTGGGAGTTCAGAAACGAATATTGCCGCAAGATGAATTGTGCCTCCCGCTTTCCGGGGATTGCGGTCTGAAGCAACCCATCCACCACCCGTTCCAGCGGGTATTGAAGCGCGTAACGAAACCGTTCTGGCTGGCCGTCACGCACAAAGGTTTGGGCATCCTGCAGCATGGGATGATCCTGAAGTGACGCGAATAGTGACATATTGTCACTATCGACATTGTTCAGGATTGCGGTTATCACGTCATAAAGCGAGTCTGGGGCGGGCGATTATTCAGTCATTCGGCACCCCCTTCACCACACGTCTTTCCGGTCCCGCATCGACAGTTCTCTACCGTGACACTCCATGTACCGTTAAAACGTGGCTCTACTGTGCAACCATCGTGTAGCCATGTTCCGAGCAGCTTGCCAGCCTCACGGCGTTCTGTGCGCTCGTAGTCCATCGCCCCGACGATTACCCCGCACTGGCAAATCGCAACAAATCCTGTTGGTTTTTTCTTTGTAAGGATTTTCGTTTCTTCTGCTTTATTCATTGTTTTGCTGGTCATCGGGCCACTCCGGCGCCAATAGCAGACATGACTTTTTTGATCCCCCGCTTGGCGTTGCCCTTACCCAGCTTCAGAATAAGACCATGAAGCTCGGCAAATTCTTTGGCCGCGGTATTTCCGAGTGCGCCAGACGGATAACCTGCGCTTGGGGAGGCGTTAACATCGGCACGTCCCGATTCAACCTCACCGAACGCATTGATGGACTGGTCTCGCACACCGACAGGAGTGCGCAAATCCTCCAGCGCTACCAGCGCCGCTTGTGCAAACGGCTTGAGCGGATCATCATCGTTCCAATCCTGCACAACACCGGAGCGATTGTAGCGCGTGGGTCGTGGCTCAACCTTCTCATAATCACCGTATAGCTTCTTACGAAACTCGACGACACGATGAGTCAGTTCATAAGGACGGCTGCCTTCTTTATCAAGCGCATAGGGAAACCCCATGGCCTGTCGCCAATTTTCGGCAAATGGCACATCTGGGAACGCTTCACGGTACTCTGTGTTGAAGATATCGAGCCACTCGGACATCCAGACCGGAAGACCTTGCTGTTCAGCAAAATCTAATGCCCGATAGTCCCATGCAGCTTGATCGCGCCGAGCATAATCTTCAATAGCGAAAAAGAATTGGCTCTCGACCATGAAATCCATGGTAAGGACGGATGTGTTCCCTACATACGGCGTGATGCGTAACACCATATCTGGATGTGGCGTAGTGAGCCGATAACTCACTAAGTTTTTGTAATCGTCCCAGCCACGGTCAGGGTACCCAAAGCGACGAAACAGGTACGCGAATAATTTGCCGTATTCGATTTCGTCACCGCAAACGCTGGTAATAATCGGATCTGATAGCGGATATATGGGCTTCCCCGTATCCATGTAATGGCGGAAAGAAAGAACCATCCAGTCCTTGCCGCTCATATCCGCCTGCTTCATGTGAAATTTGCGTTTTGCCATGACATGCTCCATATTTCTTAGGTACTTCTTAACTCGAATCGCGGGCATGATTCACCGTCGCTATGGACATCATCATGCCCCAGACGTACCGTTTTGCAGCGCCGGTAATCACGCATCGGAGCCAAGCTGCTGCAGCAGATCAGAAGACCGCCTACGACAGCATTCACTGCCCAGCTATCCAGATCCCACTTCTGTCCCCGATAGTCGCCTTCTTGGAGCCAAAGGTTAGCACGAGTCACGCGCTCTCCCAGTTTTGCTTCCAGCGCGGTAACGACCAACTGCTTGACGTGTTGCGCCAACGCGCCGGTCCCCGCTTTAGCCCTGGGTTTTTTGGGTGGCAACCCAACCTCTCCCAGCAAGGCGCTCATGGCTTTATCGCCTTTTTCGATGGCGTCTCTCATCGCCTCTATCGGATCGGTGCTGCCCTTTCCACCTGTATGGCAATCATAGTGGTCCATGGAAGTCCAATAATAACCCTGATCGGCGTACACGATGGCGTGACAAATCGAGCAATGCGCCTTTACGATATGCCGGTTGTGAATTGCAGCGCTCATCTTAATATCGGCCAGCCTGGCGCATATTTTCCGTCATTTTCTCGAACGCGATAGCCGCCTCACCGTCCTTCTCTTGCGCATTCAGAAGTTCCATCTTCTTTTGAGCTACATCCCGGCCAGCCATGGAGACCCTGGCTTCCACTTCGGCTTTCAGTGACGCCCACGCCTCAATCTCTGTCCGAAAATGGGAGTTGTGGTAACACGTATCACCATCCGAATCCGTACCTGGGTATGGCTCGCCCTCGACCTCCCGGGCAGTAAAATCCTGCAAATCTCTCTTATATAATTTCACGGCATACTCCGTTCAATGGTTGGGTATTTGGCTTGAAGACGCTTTAGCTCTGCAAGCTCATTGGCTTCCCTTTTTGCCGCCTGCTGGTCCAACTTTTTCAGGTAAAAATCCGCGCCCATGACTGCCTCCTTTTCAATATATGATTAGTATATAACAATCATACACAGGATGTCAAATTTTCGGACCACCCACACGAACTCCTCCCGTCTACTCGCGCACATGCTCGATGGCCTTCCCCTCTTCCGCCGTCCGCCAGTCCGGCCAGGTTCGTTGTTGGTTACGGCGCTGCTTGTCCGCGATGGCCCGAGTGATGGCCTCCGGCTCATGCCCGGCCCGCCATGCTCCGTCCAGGGCCAGCAACACCACGTCCACCCATTCGGTCAGGTCATCAGGAGCGGCCTCAATCTCTATCAATTCCTTGCGGATGTGGTCCAACACACCGGCTGTGCGCTGGCCAGGGCCAAAGGCATCCCTGGAAAAAGCGCGCTGGCGATACAGGTGCGCCACCAGGTCGAAGAAGCCATAATCCTCCCGAAAATACCGGATAATCCTGGCCACACGGTTCACCACCGTATCATCGGCGCGAGGGTCTAAATAACGAAGAATGGCGTTTGCAAGGCGCGTATCCGCTGTAGAAAAATCCTGCCACTCGACAACCATCGCCGCCACAGCCGGACACCCGTTCTCCGTATGCATGCGATCCATGGCGGCGTAACGATCCTCCGGAATGCGGTCTTTCAGGCTGAAAACGTGCCCGACCGCGCTGTACCGGGTGCGTTTGCACGCGATGGTGTCCACCAGGTAGTAGAAGTCGTGGTCATCCTCGGCCACACCAACCAGCCGTCCGATATCGGTGTCAAAAACAATGCAGATATGGTTCAGCATCGGTTCCATCTGAACGCGGAGCTTGTCCAGCGTCAGAACATCATTGGCGTCGTTTTCCATGGTTACCCTCTTGTGTTGGTTGGTTCAGGCGGCCATCGCCAGTATGGCGACCGCCGTCACGGTGGCCGTCAGGTCTTCCAGCGTCCCGTCATTGCGAACCTGGAAATCTGGTCTGCAGCTCTGCCAGTACGCTTCAGACACATGGCCCGCCACCGGCTCCACGCCGGGTCGCAACACCAGACCGAGTTGCCCTCCAAGCTCCCGTATCAGGTCGGCCTCGTTCTGAAAACGCACGTCGGTCACCACCCAATGGCCAGGATCGGAAAGCAGCCGGTCGCGCACCTTGTCGATCCAGTACGTTTCGCGCTGCGCACGGCGATAATCGGTGCCCCACCACTGCAGGATCTGGCGAGGGGAATATGGGATGGTGGAGTGCCCGATGGGGCGATTCCCGCGATGATTGATCAGGCGCACCACGTTGGCGAATTCGCCATCCATGCAGTGACCGAGAGACAGTCTCGCGCTGCGCTTCTCCTTCGTTTCGCGGGTCTTGAGGAACGTGATGGGCACATTAAACGCTGTGCTGACTTCCTTGTACAACGCATCCGCGAACGCTATCC
>JAPTWR010000209.1 GCA_028065135.1 Acidithiobacillus sp. | reverse complement strand
CGGCAGACCCACGGTGATGGCAATGCGACCCCGCCGCTCTTGCACTTGACGAGATTCTCAGCGAAATGGAATTCTTCCACGGGATTTATATGGAACACGATGCCGGTTTCCAACAAGCTTTCCTGCTCACGGAGCAGTTCATTTTGACCCACTCCGGGACATCGGCGGCGGAGCCGGTATCCGTGGACAGAAGTTCCAAGGTGCCGCCCACGTGCATCTACGACTCTTGGCGTCTCCTGATCCCCGTGTAGTTGTTAAAAGGTAAGGATCTGTGCTCCTTCCGCATCACTCAAAAACTTAGTGAGTCCCATGAGACCAGAGACAATGGGTTCTAGTTCCGCTTTCTGGATTCCCAGGATGTCCATGGCCATGGAGCAGGCGTAGATCTTGGCGTCGCCAAGGTCTACCGCTTGCTCAAAAATCTGGTAAAAGGAAGGGATGTGCTTCTGTGCCAGGATTTCCCCCATATGGCCTTCGGCAGGTGCTTCCTTATCATGCCCCCGGATGAAGAATGGAAAAGCATTCATGGAGGCGAAAACGGACACCTCCGTCCCTGACACCGCGGCAACGGAGGCGGTCATGGCGGCAAACTGCAGCTTTTCCCGTTGTCCGCTCAAGCAAATGATAAATAGTTTCGGCATGAGAGCTCCTTGTAGACTATGTTGGGCACCTTCTCCACGTTGTTGGACTGAGATTATCCGTGTTGACCTAGCCAGAGGGTTAACCTCGAGGAGCCCCATGGTTCTAAAGATAGTATAAAGATCCCGGTTTGATACAAAAAGAAGCGGAGCCTTTATCGGGAAAGGGATAACGGCGTGTGTACCGCTACGGTGCTTATGTTGAATCAATAAGATGAACTCGTCCAGCCCTCGGGGCTCACTCAAAGGCCATCAGTTGCGTTGACGAAACGCACACGCACCACATGGGTGCGGCTCTCGTCGGACCGCCAACCCGATTTTGGGTGTCCTTCCTTAATTCGTATTTGACGCCGACCTTACTTGGGCGGGCATCTAGGATTTCAGGTAAGTTCTCTCCCTTTCTGATTCGGTTTATACTTCCATCAAATTTTCTGCTGGCGTAGCGCGCGGTGGTTTTTTGACCCTCCGGTGATGGAGTCAATGTGACTATTTTCAGAGATGAATCAACGGCAGAGGGCTATGATCCTTCATTTGTTTTTTGATCGGATGACCCACGCATGCGATGCGGTGGCCGACGACATCTTCGCTGCCGCTGCTTCCATGTTGGAAGCAATGGCGGAGTGGGACTCATCTTGGCGGGGGTTTGGCGGTCGACGTGTCGGCACCTTCGCTCGCACATGCTATCCAACGGGTCTTTAGACTTCGAGCGAGGAGCCTCCAACGTGCGGGATGACCACGGAATGTTGGTCGGCAAAAATCGCGTAGTCTTCATATCCATGAGCGGGGGATCCATCGTTGCTCCATAATCACACTGAAATAACTAACTCGTAAAGTCGGAGGGATGCTATGAATTTCTATGAGAGACCGCTGACCAGCGCGGAAATCAAGAGGAAAAAGAACATGATCACATTGACTCTCCTCATTTATTCCATTTTTGCGGCTGCCATATCGGCATCGACCATCTATTTGATATGGGGAACATTCCATCCGCATGTTTTATCCATAGCGGTATCTCTTATCATATGGATGACATTGGAAGCTCCTCGAGTAGCTTTCTCCAAGGACAATTATGATCAGTACAAACCCATTCCGCCGGACAAACTAGGGGAAATGGCCGCATTTTTGGAGCGGCATCCAGAACTTTCTGAGTACCGAGATAAAGTGTTGGCCGAGCCTCGCCCATTCATCGGTTTGGAATTGAAGATGATTCCATCCTATGAAGACTACCTGCAACACCAGAAACAAGGCGAGAGACTTTATGGAAAAGATTGGCCGGAAAAATAAAGTGTGACCTGAGTGTAATGAATCCTCCAATTTGGGAGGAGGTGCAGGCTTCACAAAGACACTCACGACCAACCAGACCTGCTGGTAACGGTTGTGAGGGGCCGGGATTTTTTCAGACCTCTGTCGAGACCTCGATTGCACGACCTGATGATAGATGCTTTTCGGGCCTGCCGTTTCCCGGTTCGAGCAGAGCGCCAAGCCGCATGGGTTTCTGTGCCTTAATGACGCGACTAACGGATACTATTTGGAGTCTAGAGTTATACTTTTTCTTTGTTTACGTTAGCTCTGAGAAAGATAAAGCAGGGACGCTCTTGCCATGCAACAACCTGTTATGGCTTGGTCAATTGTCAAAGAATGTGCCTATTGCGTGGAGTATGTTGACTTCTATATTAACGCCATCGTAATCCGTGGTGATGCATTAATTATCTATTATTCTCTAATATGTTTGGAACGAAAATATTCATCGACTAAGCGAGAGGTGCGATGTCTGGGGGGGGCATCGCCGCGCTAAGCTCTCCCACTTTGAAGGGCGTAGTTTGAACAGTGGCAACAATAACGAATATTGGGGGTTGACCATAATCCGTTTTTATAGTCATATACGTCAAATATGGGAGTTTCAAACGCATAAGACGATAAGTATATGCTAACGCGGGGGTGGAGACAGATGGTCCGACTTAGCTGCACCAAAAGACCTGGCATAACAAAGATGACCGTATCTATCGTGCTCATCGGTATGAGCACCATGTTTTTTTCTGCGACCAAGGGCGAGGCGGCAACGGTGCGTGATAACAAGCCTGTAGCAGCCGCGGTTACTTCTGCGGGGGGCACCACATCCACCGTCTCTTCTGCAACGGTCGCCACAGCCACGACATCTTCTGCGGCGAGCACACAAACAACGGCGAACACCAAAAACGGGGGTATTCCACAATCGGTGAGCAGCACATGCATGGCCTGTCATGGAATGACCGGGATATCCCCACAAGGCGCGATGTTCCCGGACTTGGCGGGGCAATGGGCACCTTACATAGTCAAACAATTGGACAACTTCCGAAGTCACACGCGTGCGGATCCTATGGCGAAGGCTATCATGTGGGGCATGGCGGCGTCATTAACGCCGGCACAGGTGCAACATGTGGCTGACTACTACTCTAGGCAGGCTCCGGCGAAAGGCAAGGTAGTCAACCCAAAATTGGCGGCAGCAGGAAAGAAAATATATGAAGGCGGTATTTCTACTACGCATGTACCAGCATGCATGGCCTGTCATGGTCCAACTGGTCTAGGTGACCCACCGCTCTTTCCCCGTTTGGCAGGGCAAAGGCAAGCCTACGTAGTTTTACAGCTGAATTACTTCAAGAAAGGCCTCAGAACCAATGATCCGCATGCCATAATGCGTTATGTTGCATCGCGGTTGAGTGAGGCCCAGATTACTGGGTTGGCTGCCTATGTGCGCAGCTTGCCGGGAGGCGCTGATGAATAATTATGTGCCCGCTGACAATTTACTGAGCGGTCGAGTAATTGTTGTCACCGGGGCTGGCGAAGGGATTGGACGCTGTGCGGCCATGGAATTTGCCAGTTTAGGCGCTGAGGTTGTTTTATTGGGTCGAACACAACGGAAACTGGAGGCCGTGTACGATGAGATTGTTGATTCTGGGTATAAGGAAGCCATCATACACCCGATGAACCTGCTGACTGCGAAAGGAAGCGATTACATAGATTTCGCACAACGGTTAAAAGAAAATATGGGCAGGTTGGATGGTATTCTGCACAATGCGGCAGAGCTCGATATATTAACTCCGATCCAATATTATGATGAAGAGTTGTGGGAGAGCACTATGAGAGTAAATACCACTGCCCCATATCTATTGACACAAGCCTGTTTGCCGTTGCTGCTAGAATCTAGTGATAGTTCAGTGGTATTCATAACGGATGATTGTGCTCGCAGACCGAAAGGTTATTGGGGCGCTTATGCCGTGAGCAAAGCAGCAACGGAACACCTTGCCCTCACGCTCGCCATTGAATTGCAGAAGACCAATGTTCGCGTAAATGTGATAAATCCTGGGCCCTGCCGCACGGGGATGCGGGTAAGAACGCACCCCGGAGCATCAATAATGTCTGTTCCCCCACCAAAGGCCATAATGCCGGTGTATGACTATCTAATGGGTCCAGATAGTAAGGAAGTGCGTGGCCAAATAATGGATGCTAGAGAGTGGTTAGACGCAGAGCACGATGATCGTAGAAAGGTTGCCCTGGAACAATAAGACGATCTATCTGCTTGCGGACAATGCCAGTCGCGGCAGAATAGACGAACTCTAGTAATTATGATGTTGATATCTGGCATTAGCGAGGTTATAGAGATGACAACGGTTACAGATGCGGAAGGTGGTCATAAGAATATTACTCGTCGGAGATTTTTAACGGCGGCGACATCTGCCGTCGGAGCGGTGGTTGCTGGAATGGTTGCCGTGCCTTTGGTGGATTCTTTGGAGCCAACAGCAGCGGCAGAAGCCGCGTCGTCAACCACCGTAGATCTCACCCCCATCGAGCCTGGCATGCAGGTAACGGTTCCGTGGCAGAAAAAGCCGGTGATAATAATAAATCGGACCCCGGAAATGTTGGCTTCGTTAAAGGAGACGATGGATAAGGGGATTTTGAAAGATCCGCTATGTAAAGTGCCGCAGCAGCCCCCATACTGTACAAATATGTACCGCTCCAGGATCCCTGAATGGTATGTCGGGATACGTATCTGTAATCATTTATGTTGTATCCCACACTATAGACCGAAGAAAGGAAGTGTCGCGCCGTGGTGGCTCGGAGGGTTTCACTGCCCATGCCACGGTTCGATGTATGATCTGTCCTGCCGGGTAATACAGGGTTCCCCAGCCCCACATAATATGGCTGTACCAGAGTATGAAATTTCCACTGAAAAGATGAGCACCACGATTACTCATATGTATCCAAAAGCTCACTTGTGTTGACTGGCTAATAATTGAGGGGGGTGGTTCCGATGAGTAGGTTTTCAGTATGGATCAATAAGAGACTTCCTCTAGATGAGACCGTAAAAGAGCATTTAACAGAGTATTTTGCGCCGAGAAACTTCAATATACTCTACTATGCGGGTTCTTTGCTTCTGTTGATGATTGTAATCCAGCTGGTCAGCGGGTTCTTTCTGCTGTCCCATTATGATCCCACATCCCAGGGTGCATTTGAGTCTGTGCAAGGTATTATGTATGACACCAAGTGGGGCTGGTTGATACGTTATATGCATGTTGACGGTGTATCCCTTATGTTCATCTTGCTCTATGCCCATATGTTTCGTGGGCTTCTGTACGGATCGCATCGCGCCCCGAGAGAGTTGGTGTGGACCATCGGATATATCATTTACCTGTTGATGATGGCGGAAGCGTTCGTAGGCTATGTCCTGCCCTTTGGGAATCTGTCCTACTGGGCCGGAGAGGTTATCACCTCTATCATACATGCGGTGCCGGTCATTGGTCCGCCCCTCACCACGTTGGCGCGTGGTGGTCCAGGCATTGGGACTGCGACATTGCAGCGCTTTTTGGCACTGCATGTCGTTCTATTCTTTCTCATTATTCTTGCGGCCATCGCAATGCATATTGTCGCCTTACATAGGGTGGGCTCGAATAATCCGGACGGTATCGATATCAAGAAGAACAAGGGAGCGGATGGCAAGCCTTTAGATGGCATTCCATTTCATCCGTATTATACGGTGAAAGACTTGTTTGGCGTGGGCGTTTTTTTGACCATATTTGTCACAATTATCTTTTATGCTCCCACGATGCATGGTATTTTTATGGAGCGCACGACGTTCCTCGCCGCAAATCCAATGGTTAGTTTGCCGGATGTGACTCCTCCATGGTATCTGTCACCCTATTATGCCATGCTCCGGGCGGTACCTAACAAGTACTATGGAATTGCTATAATGATTACGTCTGTATTATTGCCATTCCTCTTACCTTGGCTTGATCGCAATCCTGTTCGATCTAGCAGGTACCGTCCCGTGTATAAAACTATGCTCATTGTTGCCGGAGTTTCCTTCATTACTTTGGCGTGGGTGGGTGAACAGCCGCCGCTGCCTAAATATTTCATGATAGAGCGGGTGGCAACCGCGTTGTATCTAGGGTTTTATATACTGCTACCTATCATGAGCAGAATAGAACCGACGCGGCCCGTACCGGAGAGGGTGACAGGATGAGCAGGTATAGATATGTGTGGTTCTTGTTGGTGTCTATGTTGGTACCCGGCTTGGCTTTTGCTGCGGGCGATACAGTGCATTGGATGACTCCCCATTACACATTCAATCGAACCACTGTCATAGCTGGAGCCAGATATTTTGCGGACCATTGTATGGCGTGTCACTCGGTCAGTTCGTTGCGTTATGAGTATCTCACCGCAGATCTTGGTATGCCGAAGAAAGAGGTAAAGAAGGACATAATGCTTCCAAATGGTGCCGCGTTTAAGAAAACGATAGTCTCTCCGATGCCCCCTGACATGGCAGCTAAATGGTTTGGAAAGCCGCCTCCAGATCTGAGTCATATGGATAGGTATTTGGGATCGAAGTTTATTTATACGTATCTGTTGTCATTTTACTGGGATCCGGCTCGCCCATCGGGTTGGAATAATTATGTGTTCCCGATGGTGGCCATGCCTAATGTATTGGCCCCATGGGGGGGGACTGTTGGACCGAAAGGGCAGGTGATTTATCCCGGAAAACTGTCCCCTGCAGAATATCATAAGAAGGTTGCTGATGTCGTTGCTTTTCTCCGATATGCTTCGGATCCATCCTATTTCAAGAGAATGGCCCTTGGTCCGTACGTGATTGGTATTTTATTGCTATTCACGATCCTCGCTTATTTGCTTAAAACGGCGTATTGGATAGATCTGAAAAAGAAGGGGTAGATGATATCGATACCATGGGGTGGCACGAAGGCCAGGGAAGGCCTATATTGGCACCCTGGGATGATTTAAAGAGGATGTCTGTGCCGCGTCGCCTCAGGAAAGAGGGGGGGGTTAGTTCTGCAACTACTTGTCTCTACACAGGACAGGCTACGGCAGCGTGGTTTTAGATTTTATTTTGTGATTCGATCGTATGTGCTCTCTCCATCCTCAGCACAACCGCTGGAGCTAAGTAAGAATACTCGCTGATCTGCAGAGCGGGTGTTGTGTGGGATCAGAGAGCAGCGCAGGACACGCCCGGGCGGGGCGCTATTTTGTAACCGGCGCCCCTCGACAAGGGGATCCTACTGGATTTCTCCCTTAGAGAGGGCTTGATTGCTATAGTTATGTATGATATCAAGTCAGGCTTGTGGCCGACGTTGCAGGCAGGATGGTTGTGCGTAATCTAGAGTTTTCCAAATGTGCGTCCAACAGCGGTCAATGATGGATGAATCACTCCAAGGATGTGATGAGGAGTTGCGGATTGGAATAGGCAGTTACACTTAAGTGACTGATATCGATCTGTTCGCATGTCTATTGATGACTTGCTATTCAGGCGAATGCACCAGAGGAAGCGAATTTGGCTAAGCAGATCTCCGTAGGGGTTGTAAATCATTCGAGAGCCCGCTTAGCGGTAAACTTTCTTGGCTCCATGCGGTTAGCTGTCAACCTCCTGGTATTGTTGGCGATTGCTTCTATTATAGGCACGGTGTTGAACCAGCAACAGCCATATCAAAACTATATTCTGAAATTTGGCCCGTTCTGGTTTGATGTCTTTCGTGATCTTGGTTTATATAATGTTTACCGAACCAACTGGTATTTGGCTATTGTTGGTTTTCTCGTTCTATCTACCACCACTTGTTTGATCCGTAATACGCCACGTATGTTGAGAGAAATGCGTGAGCCGGATACTGCGATAGCGTCGGCCTACGAGCCGCAGCGTATGGCGA
>JAPTWR010000108.1 GCA_028065135.1 Acidithiobacillus sp. | reverse complement strand
TGTGCGCCAGCCCATTCGTTTTGCAGGGTTCCCAAGAAGTTTACCATTTGCCCAACGGCACTGGATAGGTGACGCGGCGGCGCAGATTCTACCTTCCCGGGCACGCCATTGAAACCTTCGTGCAGCAAGGTACGCAGGGACCATCCCGCACAATACCCCGCTAGCACGTCCAGATCATGGATATGCAGATCGGCGTTACGGTGCGCCATGCCGATTTCGGCGGGATAAGCATGGCTCAGCCAGTAGTTGGCTATGACCTTGCCCGCCACGTTCAGAATCAGGCCGCCCAGGGAATACCCCTGATTGGCATTAGCGTTGACTCGCCAATCGTCACGATCCAGGTATTCGTTCACGGAACTGATGGAGTCCACGACCGCGGCCCGATCATTCCGCAAGCGTTGATGCTGCTCACGATAGGCGATGTAGGCGCGGGCGGTGCGATGAAAACCGGCGTCCATGAGCGTCAATTCTACCTGATCCTGTATTTGCTCGATCTGAGGAAACTGACAACTGGAATCCACAGTTATTTTACTAGTTATCCGATTCGCCAAATGAGC
Source organism: Acidithiobacillus sp. (assembly GCA_028065135.1). The sequence continues at coordinate 35,462 of JAPTWR010000108.1, read as the reverse complement.
CGCAGACGCTACGGCTTCGGATTCTCCCGAAGCCGTGGCCGCCTTGGCAATTGCTGATACAATTTTGGCAGCGTCAAACGGCACCTTGGTGCCGTCACGTTTTATTACTTGCATAAAGTTTCTCCTCTATGGCGCGAAGCCTTGAAGTGGCCTGGGTAATGATGGCTCGATAACCGTGAGCGGTCGGGGCTATATGCCAGTAAATGTTGTGCTTTTTTCTGAGAGCGGATGAATCACGCAGAAAAAAACACCAGCGGCAAGTAGATCGCTGATTCTTGATGGTTTTTTGTCCCCGGTTGAGGTATGTTGCATAGTGAAGCAGATGTGCGGCTCCATGGACCACTGAAGCAAACAGCGAAGAACGAGACGATTCGGCCAGAATGCCAAATTTACTATCCATGGCCGCGAACTTGGCATCCATACGGGACTCCAGCAACCGGATTCATTGCGAATCTCTTGCTTGATGGACAGATTGGATGTTGCCGTATGGATGTCATGAACTGCATGCTTATTTCTGGGCGCTGTACGGAAACGCGCAGAAAAAAGCATCAGTCGCCAAATGGCTGCTGATGCTTGTCGTGATGGTACGGGAACTCCCCATGGCGAAAGCCGTGGTGGTTCTGATCCCGGTCAATTACCTAAACGACGTGGTGGTGTTGCTTTCCGCCGCAAGGCGGGTGTTGGCGCTTCGCTTTTCGCTCCTGGCGTTCCCCCATGAAAATGACAAAACCTGTCATTATGGCGGCGCCGCCCACGAGGATGGCAAATGCCCATAACATTGCCGTAAACATATCCATGGCGGTCTCCCTGACTCTCCACATTGATTGAATTATAGCATATCTCAATCGAACAGTTCGAGTCAGGGGCCGGCCCAAGCCTCCAGCACGAAACCCAAGCCGCGCAGAGCGACCCAGGCGCCGGCGGCTAGGACTACCGTCTCCCAGTTGTGGCCAAACCAGGCCGCAGACAGGAAAAAGACGGCAGAGCCATGAGCGGCGCGGTTCAGGTCGCGCGCCAAACCTTTTGCGGCTCCTTTCCAGTTCATGGCGGTTCTCCTTTGCCAGTCCCGTGCGGCATTGTGGATAGAACCTCATGCGGCGGGACGACATCCCCATGCGGGAATGCCCGCATGGGGATGTTGGTGTAAGGCACCCGGGGGAAAACGGCTAATTGGTCAGCCCTTCGTTTATTGCCATGGCTAAACAATCGATGGCTGTTGTCGCCTTCGTAGAAAGTTCTACGTTGGTATTGTCTGCAACTATAGGTGTGAGCAATGTTCAGATCTGCTATTGATGCGCACAAGCTGCGCTACTCTGGTTTTAAGGAGGTCCTATTTCGGACCGGGAATTCGACAACCTCTGTTGTCCTTTATTTACGCGACCAGTCCGCTTTCTATATCTGACAAGTACCCAAAAGCCGCTATTCGTGCAGCTTCAAATTTGGGTGTGTCAAACAGGTTTGAGGTGTCCATGATACACATGTCTGTAGAATCATCGTCAAAACAAACCCGTTCTGCTCGATCAATATGCGTGTTGTTGATGTCGCTGTCGCAATAGCTAACAATAACAACCTTATCACACGCCTCCAGACCGGAGACCCCTTGGATATCCCCATCTTCGTTAACAATAATTGCAATTTCTCGTGTCATACGAGTTCTCCTTGATATTTCTACGGGCTGAAGAGATTGGTTCACTCATAAAGCTTGGCACGCTTCGGCCATTTAACCAATGCCGCACGAAAAGCCTATGCCCTCATCCCGGGTAATTGATGACGTCCCTTGTAGACATGGTCTACCAAGACGGTCTATGCCAGACTGGAAATGCGCCGTCCGCAGTCATCCTTGTAGAGGGCTCGCTGTAACGAGTGTAACAACAAATTGCTTTCGGTGCCATTGGCGTAAATGACACGCAGCCGAGCGTCATCTACGCCGTCCTGCGTCTTGATGGTGGTGCCTACCGCTGCAACATAGACAATCTGACCGCCGAGGATGAAATAGTCACCGTCGTTAATAGCGGTATACCGTCCAAAGCGACTGGTTTCACGTCTGCGTAATTTCAAGTCCGACTCGACCTGCGCAAATAGTGCTTGGAAGCGCTTAAAATCAGCGCATGGCTTGTGGTCGGCTATGGCCTCTGCCGCGCGCCTTTCAGTGCTGGAACGCACATGACGAAGCACGGTGATGTCGTTGTAATCGCCGGACGAATAACTGCCGACGCCAAGTGCGTCAAGTAGTTCGTCATCGGTCATTTCTGATGTGTTGTCCTGATTTACTCCCAAGACAGCGCCCCTCCGGTCTGATATTCCGTGACGCGGGTTTCAAAGAAGTTTTTTTCCTTCTTCAAGTCCATCATCTCACTCATCCATGGGAATGGGTTCTGCACACCGGCATATTGCGGTGGCAAGCCCAGTTGTACCAGGCGCCGATTGCCGATGTACTTGACATAATCCTTGAAGATGGGGGCGTTGAGGCCAAGCACGCCGCGTGGCATGGTGTCGTCGGCATAAGCGCACTCCAACTCCACACCGCGCCGTATCAGGTCAACAATTTCTTGCTGAAATGCGGTGGTCCAGAGATCGGGATTCTCGATCTTGATCTGGTTGGCCATATCGATGCCGAAATTACAGTGCATGGACTCGTCGCGCAGGATGTACTGATACTGTTCCGCTGCGCCAACCATCTTGTTCTGTCGGCCCATCGCCAGAATCTGGCTGAAACCGACATAGAAGAAGGTGCCCTCCATGATAGCTGCGAACACGATCAGTGAGCGCAACAGTTTCTGGTCCTTTTCCAGCGTTCCCGTCTTGAAAAGGGTGTCGGCGAGGATGTCGATGAACGGCATCAGGAACTCGTCCTTGTCACGGACCGATGGTACCTCATGGTACATGTTGAATATCTCGCCCTCATCGAGGCCGATGGATTCGACAATGTACTGGTATGCATGGGTATGGATCGCTTCCTCGAATGCCTGACGCAGCATATACTGACGGCATTCCGGCGCGGTGATGTGCCGGTAGGTGCCGAGCACAATGTTGTTGGCCGCAAGACTGTCGGCGGTGGTGAAGAACCCCAGATTGCGCTTGATGATGCGACGCTCGTCTTCGGTCAGTCCTTTTGGGTCCTTCCAGAGCGCGATGTCACGAGCCATCTGCACTTCCTGCGGCATCCAGTGGTTGGCGCAGGCGGCGAGATATTTGTCCCACGCCCATTGGTATTTGAATGGCACGAGTTGATTGACGTCAGCGCGACCATTGATGATCCGCTTGTCGTCCACCCGGACCCTGCCTGTGCCAGCAGCGACTTCTGCTACAGGCACCGGCTTACTATCTTCTTCAAACTGTAACATTGAAAACCTCCTGTTCGTGATCGGCGATAATTCGATACTGAGAAGCGGATATCCGCACGGCCTTGAGACCCGCACAACGCAAAGCGGAACGTGCGGCTTCCAGTGTGGGGAAGTAGTTCTCGCCACGGATGCTGGAAGGGGTATCTCCAAAAAAGGAGACCCAGGCAAGGTTCGCCGGCAGGAAGAGCAAATGTATTTCTGCGCTTTCCATCTCAGTAATCCTCGTCGAACCCGGTTGAATCTTTGGACATACCGTCGTCAGGGTCATTTAAAAACCGGTCGTCGGAGACGGAATTGTCGTACATGGGCATGCCACCAAGATCAAGGCCCTGGTACTCATAGGCCTCTTCCGGGAGTTCGACAAATCCACTACTGTCGGACGACGCGGGACTTTGTGCGTGTGTCCGTTGTCCACGAACCCCTCTGGATTTTGCCGGAGAAGAGCGCCGGTTGGGTCGCGCGCTGTTGCGCGGTGTGGGGTTTGTGGTATGGGTGTTCGCTGGTGCGGACATGTCGAGTGACGCAACACATTTCGTGACGTCTTTGTATTCGGTATTGCCGATAGCCACGAGGCCTATCAGCATGGCGATGATGATGAATGCTAAAATCATGATGGGCTCCTTGAGAAATAGGGTGTTTCAGGATTACGGCCTGATCACGTCTGCGGACGCAGAGAAAAGACTTTCCAGCGGTCTGGAAAGTGTTCTCTTCTGGATTGATGGGTGTGGGTGCGTGGACGGTATGAAAAAACAAAACCCGCCGAAGCGGGTTCGCATTCAAGTCATTATTTTTGTCTTTTAAATGATTCCGGGTGTTTCAGGAATAAGTATGCCACCCAGCCAATGATGGCGACCGATGATCCTGCCGCCACATATCCTAGCTGCCTGGTCGTCCCAAAGCAGACGGCAATGAACATAACGATGACCATGCCGTTACCAATGACCTTGGATACGAAATCCTCCATTCTGGTCATTATAGACCCCCTTTTTTATGCGGAATACCGGTCAATGAGAACCAGCGCGACGGCGATAACGCCAAGGATGGCGGTAGCGACGACGGACACTGGATCGGCGGAACCCGTCAGAGCCATTTTAGCAAGACCGGCGATAGAAGCATAGGCGGCACGCTCGGCCAATTTTTTAAGTTTCATGACTATCTCCTTGCCGAACAAGCGGCGTGACGGGCATCCCCGAGAAAGAGAACCCACGGGCCGTGTCCGGCTTCGTGGGGATACTGCCCCACGAAGGGAGTATTTGGTGCCTCAAGCGGTAATGGTTTACCGTGAGGGAACTGAGACATAATTGACAGTCGACATGCTGGACATCAGCGTGAAAGCTTCACAGTCCTTGGGCAGTTTGACCGGGTGAAATTGGGTCTGCCCATAGACCTGGTGTTCGGCTTCCATCACTTTGGTACGGCAAGTGTGGATAACCTGGCGCGCGTGATAGATGCGCAGGTTGGTGCGGCAGGCGCTTGCGGCCTGTGGGCCGTGGAGAACACCTTCCGCCTGACAAATGGACATGGTGCCAGCATGTGCGGTCGCCATGGACAATCCCATCAGGCAGACCATCAGAAGGATGGTCAAGACGATGTCGCGTGAAATGATGTTCATTGTATTTCTCCTTGAAAATGGATGAAGCGGCCCAGATGGGCCGCTGATCTTAGACGCCGATAAAGCGGACGATGGGGCGGCTGATGAGATAGCCACCAATACAGCAGCCAAAGAAAATGATGGCAATCATACCGTCACCTCATGAATGGCAGCGCGGCGCTTGGCCACTTCCGAAGGAAGCGTAATCAGCTCGTAACGAGCCTCGATTTCCGCTTCGCAGATTTCAATGAAACGGCGCACGGCGCCGTTCATGGAGTTGTCGTTTGACCATTGGTCCTTCAGTTGGTCGATAACCATATGGATACCGACAGTGGAAAGGCCTTCGATACGCTTGGTGAATTCGCTACGTGCAGACATGGTATTCTCCTTAATGAAAAGAGGCACACCATGCCCTTTCGGGGTGGTGTGCCCCGAGAGGGAAAGCCTCCGGAATGGAGGCAGTTAGAACCCGGCATTGTGGTTGCCGGTGACCCTGTTCAGTGTTTAATGAAGCGGCACTGCGCGCGTTCTTCCATCATTGCCACTCAAAATGGCGACCTGTTCTCCTGGATGGAGGCCGGGGTTGCCCACTTCAGGCACGCCCATCAGCTGGCCATCTGTCAGCTTGACCATCACCTCGGTTCCATTGACGTGGCCAGAGGTAAGGGTGTTTCCAAGAATCGCACCGCCAAGGACACCAGCGATGGCGCCAATGGCGTTGCCGCCGATGGCATAGCCAGCGGCGCCGCCAACCACAGCACCCAAGGTGCCATGAGCGGCTTGGGCTTGTGTATTAGACACATGGATGGGTTGGCAACGGATAACCGTACCCTCTGCCAGAGATTGCGCCTGCAAATTTTCCGTGCTGGCGTAGCGTTGATAGCTTAAGGGGGTTGTAGCACAACCGCCAAGAGCGATACCACAAATAGCCATAGCAACGACTATGATCCGATATTTCATGGGAGTTCTCCATTATGAAAGGGCACAAAAATGGTGCCGTGAAAAGCCAACGAGCTTGGCTGAATAATCCCGGTAATGACGCTGCCGGTGGTCGCCTTTGATAAACCACAAAGGTAGGGAATACCGGAGCGCTCGCGAGGCAAGCGTTTCGGTATTCCGTGGTTGGTGGACATGAAAAATCGGGGGTCGCGCGGGGCGTTTCGGGACCAAATTGATCCCGGAGTCAGGCAAAAGGATTCCAGGCTACCCGCCCCGAAGATTTCGGATCGGTCCCGCGCCTGTGGAATCGGCTCTTGCGCGGAGTGTGGCCTGTGCCTGTGAGAACGTCCGCCTCGAGCCGGGTTAGAGAGGACGATGATATCGCTTACTGGAGATGCGGACTGTTGCCATCTCCTTTTCAACAGATTCCATCATACCTTTCGTCGGTGGACATCAGTGCTGCAAAAACGTGTATTTTTACTGCTTAATGTGGGTCTGTGCTCGGCCTTTCCTGAAAACATGAGCACGCCTTCAGGAAAGGCCCGCTGATATGCGGGCCGAAGTGAGGATGACAGAACCAAGCCATCCATCTATCGTGGGCGCTCTTGGGAGTGCCGAATGGGTCCTTAGCTATACGCTAACCAGCCAATCACCGCGTCCTGAGCATCCAGAATCTGCTGCTGTGTCCGGTGGAGTGGACGGCCGCTATCATCAGTGATGCGGTGGAGCAGAACGTCTGCCACCGCATTCACTTGCGCACGATCTACGGTGAAGTCGACATTGCGGCCTTCAGGATCGCCGACGGCGTAGGGCAAGTAGTTGATGATCCAATCGTAGTCCCCGTCATAGTTGTCCATTATCTGTACCATGGCTTCAACCAGTGCATCATTTGCCAGTGGATAATCAGGGTGGTCTACTTCTTTGAGCTTGATTTGCCCGGATTCAGAATACTCCACATCATTGAAGCCATAAATATTCGATTGAAAGACGTCGGGCTCGACATCCATTTCAATTTGGCCAAGCGAAAATGATGTGTACGCCTGGCCTTCGTCACCGATGCCGCCTTCGGCATCGATCTGCACTCTAATTTGGTTTATGGCCGGGTTGGCTTCGAAAAAACCATGCACGTCAATGAAAAAATCGTTGCACGTGCTCTGTCAATGGCCTTTTGGGTGTGCGCTTTGATTTCCATGAGCGCATCGACAGCGGCGTAATGTTCGCTGCTAAGTGTACTGATGTTCATATGGACTCCTTGGTATGGCCGTTAAATACGGACCTTGCGGATAGTGAGGCGTGCATCCATGGATAGGTAACACGAACTTATGGATGCCATGGGTGTGTGAGCCATGGCGTGTTTACCAATCTTTGGACGCTCAGTGAACTTTTGTCGCGGATCGCTTTTCCCGTTCAGGCGTAGAACGTGTGCCTTCGTCAAAAACCGCGGCGTTTGGATGGATGTGTTCCATGAGAGGCCACCAAAACTCCTGCCCAGTACATAGTGCGTGGCTGTCCGCGCGACCATCGTTGCCGGAAATGTGGACCTCCAGCGTGAGCGGGTAGGCGAGCAATTCCGCCACCAGATCATCACGGGCGCCAAGGCGCCGCGTGAGAATATTGAGGTGGCTGAGATCGATGGCCAATGGCGTTTCACCGTCCCGTAGAACGGCTTCATATTCTTCCCACGTCGCCATGAGAAAAGGATGGCCTTTGGCTGGGTACAGACCTTCGACAGCGACGGGGATACCCAGCGTGTCCCGCACGCGAGCCACGTTGTCAAGCATGGTGCCAAGGGAACAGCCGCCATTGTCGGCAGTGCGTCCGGCGTGGAGGCTGTATGCCGTAGCCCCCATAGTGTGGGAAAGAACGGCCAGCTTTTGAAAGTACGGTTTAGAAACCGACCATGGCGTGGATGCGTCGACTATTCTTGGCCCACCCCAATCCAGGCGGACGTTGGCATGTGGGCGCATTTTGGTGAAGCCGATGGCCTGCAGGTCATTGACGACCTGTTCGTCCAGGATGCCGTAGTTTTGCGGGCATATCTGCAGTTCTTCAGTGCCGTCCGACAGTGCAAACACGCGCTGTGCTGAACCTGCAAAAGAAAAACCAGGGAACGCCGCGAGCGAGGTATTGCGTATCATGATGCCTCCTGGCATAGCAACGGCCACCACATACTCGGCGGCCGGGCAATGGTGTAATATTAGCTGTTCTTGAGTTCCTGGATTTTCTGGTCGATACCAGCGTGCATCTTCCTGGCCAGCTCTTCATAAAAGGCCAATGCTTCAGGCTTGTCCAGATTTTGTACGGCCGTACAATGGAATACGCGCCATACCGCATCTGCCGCTATGCGAGAGACTTCCTCGCTGAAAGCCGTGCGTGCCGCTTGTAAAGCCGCGTCGGGGTCTTCACCGAGATCGGTAATGGTCATTCCAAGCCGCGCGTCTGACTCGTCATCACAATATTGCGGCAAGTTCAGTTGGAAGTCGGCCAGAAAGCGATCGTCCAGAAGAACCGTAAAGCTGGACATGCTGCTATCCAGTTCGTCACTGTAATCACCGGTTACACCGATAGCGGTTGCATGGAAATCGTTCAGGTAATCCAGAGGATCGAATTCACGCGGCGCGTCTTCGGCCTGATCCCACTCCTCTTTGAAATGGATGTCTGCCTGCTCCAGCGCGGCAATGATTTTGCTTTTTACTTCGTCAATCATGGTTGTTGCTCCTTTAAATTGCATTAAACATTACGACCCCTATGCGTCGGGATGTTTCGTGGTCTTCTTGAACGAATACGCGATACGCAGGGTCACGAACACCACCGCCGATATCTCGGCGGACGTGGAATATTGCAGATGGCTGTACAGCGCCAGAATGCTTTCGCGGACGGCGAACAGAATGGCCGTATCGAGAATGAGCGCCACATTCAGTCGCTGTTTGTCTTCGAGGCGAATGAATATCTGGGCGATTTCCAGCATGATCATAATGTCGAAGGCTTCGGAAATGACGCCCCGGACATCAATGGCGGAAGACGGGACCGTCCATGCCATGACAATCGACCACACGTTGCCGATCAGATGAACAATCAGGACGGCCGTGAGCGCCAATGTTGACCAGGCGATAACCATTTCGATGATATGGATGAACTGATTGAGGGCTTTCTTGGTCAGACTGTAGATCATGTCTTCTCCATTTTTATGGTTATGCCTGATGCGGCATTGAATAATTCCGTGAGCCTTTTAGCGCAGGTGGTTTCCGAAACTTCAACGTGCGCTACGGCGTCCGATGGAGGCAGTACGGGGCCTTGCGGAATAGACTTGAGGTCTTCAGTGTCAGCGTCATCCACGTCGTAATCAATGACGGCGGTTTCAATGGCCATATTGGAAAGAAGCGCGGTTATCCTCCCGCCCTCCATAACGATGACGAGTTTTGGTGCTTGGTCATTCATGATGATCTCCGTACGTGTTGAACGATAATGAGCATGGCGTAGATATATCAACGCATGCCTGTAAAGCCTGCCAGAAGCGGCAGGAGATTGTGTTGCAAGGGAATTCCAGATTCCGCTGGTACGGTTTTGAATGCGATGGCGATTGCCTATTCGATGGAATAGGTAATAGTCATGGTAGAAAAACCACGCCCCGATGAAGGGGCGTGGTAGTTTAGGTAAGTGTCACCTTTACCGCGCCATCTTTGCCGATGGTCACTTGGAAGGTCTGTTCATTGAGTGAGCTATATCTGGTCAACCCAATGTCCAGTAGGAGTTGTTGAAGCAACTTGGCTGGATCCGGGTTGCGGGCTTCCGATACCAGACGCGCGAACAGGTTGTCGTCCTCTTCGAAGGCGTCCTCATAATATACATCATCTTCGAGATAATCGGATGCCTGACCAACAGCACGATATCCCTTGGACGCGGCGGGCACATAAAAACATTCATCCTTGGAGTCGAATATGGTTTCGTCACAAGTGCGCTCCATTTCAACGGGACTACCGCCGAGTTCAAAGGATCCGCTCAAGGTGAGCACATCACCCAGAACAACATCATAGCCATCGATAAATCGGCCATAAATGGTGAATGGCGCTTGCGGTTCGGTAAGCGCAATGCGTATGTCGCTCTTCAGGTGGTGAACGTAGGGATGGACCCAATGTTCACTGTCCAGAGTGTCCGCTCGCACAATGATGCCGTCATAAGCCTGGATAAGGGCCATGTGCGCCAAGTTTTCCGTGTCATAGTCACCATCGTTGCCGGAAAACAGCGTGACCTTTTTCTCCACCACCGATGCCTGGCTAACCGGGTTAGCAGGGAAGGACAATGACGTGTTGTTTGCATTGCAGTCGAGGTCATAGACCATTCCCCCGATCGCGGCTTCCGGTAAGAATGGCACATCATTGAGCATTTTTTTGCAGTAAGTCATGCAGACTTCGCCATAGCGCGCAACAAATTCTTGCGCCTGGCCATTCGCCAGCATTTCCGTCTTTTTCTGGTGTAACTTGCCCTCGTAAAGATGAGTAATGGCAGACCGGATGGCCACTGCCGTCGATTCCGGGTCGATAACTGACGAGCGATCCGGCAGGCGGCCAAAAAATTTCGTGCTATCCAGGTGAACAATGACATTACCGTCCGCATATTGATGACGAAAGCCTGCGTTGATCGGCAGACCCTGCAGGTAAAACACCGGATCGTAGAACCGGCAGTCAAGACGACTGATATGGATCAGTCCGATCTCTGTTTCGTCCCAATCCATGGCGTCTACCGCATGAAGGTTTTCCAGCGGCGTGGTTGACCAGTTCAGATAGACCGGAACAGGAAACCCTTTGACGGCTGACTGGATAAACTGCGCTGAAGGCATGTTGGTAACGCCTTCCATGCGGATGAATGTGCCTTCCACTCCGGGGTGCTGTTCCACATGGATATCATCAAACGCGAGAGCCCCCTTGGTGACGACCTTCGCCTGTTGTTTCTGGCTGATGATATGGACTTTTTCGCATGCGAACAGACAACTGAGAAAACCCATGCCATAGGGTTTTTCATCGCTGAGGACGGGTTCATCCCAGCCGGACTCGGCGATCGAGAACAGATGCTGCATGTCCTCGATGCCCTGACCGTCGTCAACGATCGTGACTTCCTTCCGATCAGGGTTCAGCAGAATATGAATCTTTGTGGCGCCGGCCCGGCGGGCGTTTTGCAGCAACTCGGTGACCCAGGTCGTGCCGGTGGCGAAGGCCATTTTCAAATGGCTGATCAGGGTCTTTTCGTTGACGTTGATTTTAACGACTGCGTTCATATGGATCTCCTTCTGGATATCAAAAGCCACAATCGAATGACTGTGGCTGGATTGTCGGGATTGGATATTCAGGACCAGTCAAGAAGGCTGGTAAGACGCATATCCACGAATGGGAGAATCGTCGCCGTCATAAACATAGTTGGCGAGATTGTGGGGGGCAATCAAACCGCCGAACCCGAATCGTTCATCATACGCATAAAGAAACTCTGCCATATCGCAATCTTCTTCCAGAAACACTTTGTCGCCTTTCTGATAAGAATATGACGTGATCTTGTCCGCGATATGGAGCGCAACCAGGTCGGCGCGATTTACTTCCAGCCACCCGTGGCCTCCGTCGTGATGAAACGTATACATGTGTCCGGCAGATATATCCTCCGGTGTGAATGTTACGGAAGGCATTGAACTCATGGTGATACTCCTGTATTGACTTGGCGCTACATGCAGTGTGTTGTTGTTTATCCGAAGATCCCATGTTGCAGGGCCACGCTTGTCCATGCCGGACAACCGTGAATGCACGTGGCGTCTGGCTCAATGTGTTCGCACCCGTCCGTCGCTTCGGCAATACCATCTCTTTCCATGCGGCTGATGGCATCAAAGGAAGGAATCATGCCGCGCTTGAGGGGTACCCAGTGTTCATCGGGTTTGCTCATGCGATGCGTAATGAACGCCTCAATCGAGACGTCCTCTTTGATCTTCTTGAATTGCTGCCATAGCCCGGACACGAGATTGCGCCGCAGGACCTTGCGGTCCGATCGGATCAACAGTGCGGTGCCAGTTTTCAGGTTGATGATTCTGGCAACCTCATGCGCCGTGGAGGTGTTGCACTTAGCCATTGGATTCCACCTCGTTCAGCCTGTCGGCAAATTCGGCAATGGCGGCGATCGCGGCTTCGCGGGTTTTTCCGCATTCGCTGACCGCCTCAAAAAAGGCGTTCAGGTTTTTGTCCTTGATCGCCATGGCCAGACAAAGGCCGGAATCGTGATAACGGGGTTCGACGCCCATATCCTCGACCAGCATGACCGGTTTCCCGGACTGTTGGGAAGTCGCGCTGACTATGCGCAAATTCGAGAAGTCATATTCGGGATCAAAATACACGTTATCGTCATTGGCGACATGAATGGCGCGATCCTTGAGGAAGGCGCGCATGGTCTCCTCTGACAGGTCGGCAGGCACTTCAAGGGTTTCGGTATAGTAGCAGGCGGTATCTTGTCCGTACGTCACTTCCACCTGCACGGTTTCCTTCGACATACAATTCTCCTGTAAGAATAAGGTACATAAGAGGTTACTGGCTTAGTAACCCTGCTTGGTGAGTTCATTGGCCATTATTTTGGCCACGATGTAGTGCTGTGCTTCCGTAAAGGATTCTTGCACCACTTTCAGCGCTTCAGCGGCTGCCATAGCTCTGGCAACCTCAGAACGCAATTCGCGGATAACCTTAACTTCTTGTGATTCGGCCAGACGAGTATACATTCTGCCGAATTCTCCCCAGGTGGGGGTGACATCAATCTTTTCCGACATGGGATTCTCCTTCAGTAATTGCAGGAGCAGTTCAGGTGCTTGACGGTTTTGGGCACCATGATGGTTTCCTCAACCACGTCGCACGATTGCAACATGAAAATGAATTGATCGCGGATCGCATCGCAGGCGGAATCAAATGCTTCGACGGTCTGCACGCGATCACGTAAAGCGGTCATGGTCCACTCATCATAATCGCGTTCCGCGTCTATGCTGCGATGGGAAAACACATTGACCGTCATATGCGGACTTTGGTAATTGACCAGTCCGTTCGCACCTTGCGCACCACAGGATCCACATCGGTTACCGATGGTGAAGTCCTTGTACCGCCGTTTGGCGTCGGAAATCGCCATCATCTTGAGGGATTCACTCAAGTCCATCTGTTTGATGGCATTTTGTTGCAGGTAACCTTCGACGCTGCAACCGCCGCCACCTTTAATGACTTCCAGCGCAATGAGTCCTTGTGGGGTTTTGCTGAGGGAGGCCACATCGGCGATGCTTTTGTAATTCCGCTGACCGCAGGTGCGGCAACGGCTTTTATATCCGGATGGCACTTGTTCGCATTCAAGGAGCACCAGGTATCCATTCGAGCGGCCCTCAGAACCTATTGTGTACCGGTTCCCCATCGACGCACGGAATGCGTCAATGGTGTACTGCAGGTCCCACCAGGTCTCATCCATCTGGATAAGATCGTAGGCTTTGTCCCTGAGATCTCCGAGACCGAGATTGCGGATTTTGACGTTGTGGGCATAGCTGCTTTGGTACCCGTTGCCGATAGAATGGCGGGCATGACCAGATAGAAAATCGATCATGGCCTTACGGGAACGTCTGTCGACGTTCTTGGAAAAGAATGGCATGGTGCCTCCTGGTTAATGCAATGTGGCGGATTGGGGATTGGCCAAACGTTTCGTGGCTTCCTCAGCCAGCAATCGTCCGACCTCCTGGTCGGTTATCAAGCGCATGACCCAGTTGATCATGGGTCTGAGGGCTTCGCGCTGGTGTTCTTCCGGAAGCATCATGATGTCGTCCATGTTAATGCCGGCATTCTGGATTTTTCCGAACGCCATATTGAGCGCGGCTTCCAGGCATATCTGAAGCCCGGCCGCTTCGTCGGCGGTCCAATGACCGGAGGCCATCAGGCTGTCGTATATATCGGCACTGACCGCTTTCGCGGATAGTTTGGTGTCCATTGGATATCTCCTGTGGAGTGGATGATCGAGGTTTTACGTCTGTGGAGACGGCCATTCGGCGGTAAGCGCTGCTTTTCTATGAGTGGGTCATAGAAAAGCAGGATTACAAAACCCTGCTTTGTGCTGTTTAAGATTGCCCGTATCGGGGTGCCATGAGATGCGGTTCGCCATCCTCATTGCAATAAAGAGCGCGAGTCTCGCCTCGGTGAAGCCCGTCGACAAGCGCATCGGCCAAAATGCATTAGTTAAACGTGAGGCCAGGCATTGGCCTCACGCATTGATCACTGTCGACGGCGTTCGACCTCACCAAACTGGCTGCCATTAGGATAAGCATTTGCAGCCTGTTCCATGGCGTGCTGGATATCTTCTGCGAAGCAGGGGAAGTAGGTGAAATGGTCTTCACGTATTTCCTCGTTTTCGATAAGGCTCACCACGAAAAGACGCATGCCTGTGAGCGCATCGGTCTGCGCTATTTGCAGACCAGAACATTCCAGAGCGCCAGATTTAATTTCTCGCGCTTCCCTCATGGTGAAAAACCCCGCATTGTCTTCGTCCACGAACCCGCGACGAGACCAGAAAATATTTGGATCAAACCCACCCAAGTGCTCCCCGAGAGTTTTCATGCAACGGCTCATATCATAGAGCACATACAAACCGGCGCTCATGCGAGCACCGCAACATAGGCATAGACGGGTTCGTCCGTACCACGTTCCTCGTTGCTCGCCATATTGCGCGAGTAAGTGACCAGATACTTTAGCAACTGGGTGTTGAGCAGGCGGCGCAAGGCGCCGTACTGAGCGTCTTCCCAACCTTCGATGTTGAAGTCTTCCGCTTCAACGGCGCGACGGATGGCGCCTTCCACCTCACCGCGAGTCATACCGTGTTCTATGTCGATTTGAACGTATGGCGCATCGCTGCCCGGGAAGTAATCCGGCAGACAAATGTCGATCAAACGAATGTCCATTGTTTTCTCCTTTACCGCCTGGAGGCGGTAGAAATGGTGTACATCTGAGGCCAATGCCGTCTCGCATCAAAAGACGGGGACGTTTTAGCCGGCCATGTCGAGTTCTCGTTCCAGATAGGCCTGGAGTTCCGCGAGCAAGGTGTTTCGACAATCCTGGTTGAGGTTGCCCCAGCGGAGAAGCCGATCACCTTTGATATCTCCGCGGATCAGGGCTTCGACATAGGCCGGATCGACCTCGCCGTGATAGCCCATGCCCAGATGGTTCATGGAGAGATAGGGGTAGGTCGTTCCCCGGTGACTGCCTCTGATGGATATCGGCTCGTCGAAGATGACCGTATATCGATCATTCGGTTGGGGGAGTTCCCCTGAATCCGAGATAATGAATCGTATGGAACGGTGACCGCTGGTGGCCTTGTTCCACGGCGTGCCTGCAGCGCTTTTGACGGTGATCATGATTCATCTCCTTGTTCAAGCGGCATGTTGCACGACATAATCTTAAGCGCCATAACGGCTGCGTGGAGCTTGGGCGATCCATTAGGACCTAAAGTGGTCAACTGGATAACTGAATCTAAAGCATCCCGCACGCTTTCATTTATAAGCGACAAAAGAGTTTCATTGGCGCTGTCAATATCACCTTCCTCAATTGCATAAGAAAGTATGGTTTCGTCTGGGTTGCTGATGTCATGACAACTCTGCACTACCACATGCTCGTCAAAGAGCATGACATGCTTGATGGTGTTGCATTCGGCGCCGCCGGAGAAACCTGTACGCCCAATGAATCGAATATTGGGGTGCTTAAATACATCTACTGGATCAAAATCCTCTCCAAGATCTTCAAAGACGTCATCAGATTCGACGTAAAACGCACCATGGGCTCGCAGCGTCTCAATAAACAAATTTTTCACTTCGTCGACTGACATCATGTAACCTCCTAATTGTTTGTTAGCAATGTAACTGTCAACGTGGAATGTAAGTGGTGGCGATGATCCGGCGTAGTCGGCGTGATCACCGGCCACGCCTTATTGTGGGTCGCTCACCTTGAGAAGGTGATGTATCTGCGCGATCCGCCGATTGACCCTGGTCGGATACATTCCCTTGTCCTGTGGGCACCCATACCTATACATCAGCAGAGCCTGTTGCCAGTCAGCGGCATGCTGACGGCAATAGTGCAGGTAATAGCCGGCGACCCAAAGGGAAATGCCGGGGTCGTTAATTAATGCGCTCGCCCAGTTTTGTTGCTTGAAGTAGGGCTTCAGCCATGGATGTCTGTTGATCACGGTCATCCATGCCAGGTAACCAACGCTTCCCACGCCGAAATGTCCTGGGCTGTTGGGTTGCAATCCAAAACTGCTTTCCTGGAAAACGACACCGGCGAGTTTCAGGCCGACGCCAATTTTTTGCCCAATTTTGACCGCTTCCCTGAGGATGCCGTTTTGCTGGTGATCCAGTATGGCGGCATGGGCGACTCCGGCGATGCCGAAAAAAGTGAAGATCATCGCCATTCGCAGTAGAAATGGACGCATGATGGTACTCCTTGTGATATGTGCCGGAACGGCACGGGGAATCTGGACTGACGCGCCAGAGACGCCCTGACGGGAATAAAAATGACCGGCATGATGCACCGGTCACAGTGGGTTTTGGTGGGGGGCGACGGCGGGAGTTATGCGATTACAAAGCTTCCCATGGCTGATCCGGTGAGTACCGGGATTCCATCTGGGTGCATCCGGAATCCCGCTCACCCCAGTCCAATGGTTGAAAGGCTTTGTCCTGATTTTGTTTCGCCAAATCTTCACACCGGCCTTCGAAGACGACATGGTCGTCGTCATCCAAAAGGCGGAACTCGCAAACCAGCAGATGTTCGTTTTCTGGTTCACAACGGTTTATTTGGCGTCTGTCTTCCATCTCCACATCATGCATTTTCCACTTCATGGGGATCTCCCTGGTTGTTTGCCGTTGTAAAATCGATCGTGTGCCAATCTTGAACCTTCTCATCAAAGCCTTTTTCCAGCAGAAGTTCCGTCAGCCTGGCGACCAGCGAGCGATTGTTGATGGCGTTCAGATCGTGTAGAACGGCTTGAATCGTGCGCAGGTCATTGTCTTCTGGAATGACGGTTTCACCGGCAATGACCGGATCTGAGCAATCATTCATGTCGTCGATGACGGACTGACGATGGTCATTGTTAAATTCGTCCGAGTAGGCTTCGACATAGGCCTGCCCGTAATTGATCCCCATACGGTTGAAGACCGTTGCGGCGATCAGGTGAATGTTTCTGTCCGTCGTGCCATCACAGCCATAACCGAGATGATATGGTCGGACGGTGTATTGCTCATATCCCAAAGCATGTTCTGGGTATTCGTCGGGGTCGTCCCAGATGATTTTGAGAAGGTAACCTCCTGGAATTTCACGTATCCTTGATGCCAACTCCAACAGGTGGTCATAACGGCGACGGTGACCATATTGCAGAAGCCGCCGCTTTTCCGCCTGAAAATCCTTAAATGATAATGCGATTCGTGACATGGTGGTGCTCTCCATGAGTATGATTCCCTGTACGGCAGGGTCCGGGGCTTACGCCGAGAAACCGGAATGGCTTTGTTGTGCATGGAGTGGATTGCGCGCAAAACAAAGCCAGATGCGTAGGGCAACTGGCTTCAATAGGCAAACGGATATGAAGCGGGTATCTTTTATCCCCGCTGTTTATGCTTATGCTGATCTGGCCGCATGACTTTCTCACAAGCCACATTGGCCAGTGTGCGGATATTCCACCGCGTGTTTCCGGGTTTACCCGCATGCGCGGAAAACCAGGTGAGCCAATCCGCCCCGTAGTGCTGGGCGGCGTAGGCGGTCATGTCGTCATGGACGCGCGATGCGGGCAATCCCGTTTCGCGCGCCATGATTGCGGAGGCGTCCCGCCACGCGCCGTCGGACGCTCGAATGGAGAGCCCTTTTTGCGCGGAGCAGTATTCGATCATCGCGAAGAATTCCACGATGATGAACGCCAGTTTGGCGTCGTTCAGATACTTCGGTGACATTACAATGCCTGGACCCAGATAATTTCATCCGCCATTTCCCAGAGTTCCTGGGTCTGGCTGATGAAATACTCACGCTGATAACCGCCGATCCGTAACACTTCGCGCTTCATTTTCATGAACATGCGTTTGCGCTCCGGGTCCAGTGGCCCGTCAGCCTCATCCGTAAAGAGGGTCTGGTACTGTTGACCGGACTCCTTTGCCAGATAAAGCGCAATGGCCCGCGTGAGGGCTTCGTTGATCCAGACCCGTTCACCGCCGGACATGGCGGTCACGCTTTTTTCATCCTCTGTTTCCGCGTCGAAGACCATCACGTCGAAACCTTCTCGGGCTTCTCCTTTAGCGGTTTCGACCTGGGTACGGATAGACACGGTAAAACGTGGGCCATAACAGGCCAGGAGCAGGTCGTTGGCGTAGGCGGAAAGGGTGGGACCGGCATCGTCTATGGACAATGCGATGATGCCGTCATTGCCGCAGGCCTTGCCGAGCAAGGTCCAGTAGGCAATTTCATCCTCCAGCCGCTTTACATCCTGCTGCAGTTGAACCCCATTGGATAACGCCTGTTCGATGCCCGCCAATTGCGATTCCAACGTTTTTTGCGTGGCGGTCGTCGAGGTGATGCTGTCCTCGTGGGTTTTCCAGGCTTCGTCGGCTTTTTGCTGTTCGGCTTTCAACCCGCTCAGCAAATCACCGTTCGCGGCCGGCAATCCTTCAAGCTCAGCCGAGATGGCCAGTATTTCCTGGTCACGACGCTGTAGCTCGTCGGTTGACGCGTTGTGGATTTTATCCAGTTCTTCTTGCAGGACGGCATCGGCTTTTGCGATGGCTTTTTCCTTGGCGGTGATGCTGTTGCCAATTTCGGCCAGTCGCTCTGTCCATTGGGCGAGTTGCCCTTGGGCGTCTGCCAGAAGGGCGGCTTCGGCCACGACGGGGGCAAGACGCCGCGCCTCGTCTTCCAACTGACGCATGCTGTCCAGAAATCCGGACGCTTTCGCCTCGATGTCGGCGTAAGCTTTTCTTTGCCCCTTTTCGTACTCCAGCCGGTTCATGGTCGCCCGGTAATTCTCCCGGAGTTTTTCCACCGTGCTGATGGTGGCAGGAATTTCCTGGTCGGCGGATACCGCGTCACCGAGCAACTTGCAGCGCCCCTGCAGGTCAGTGCCCTTGCAGGGGACTTCACTGATGAGGGCGCCGCGGGCATGCAGTTCATTCAGTTTTGCTTTGGCTGCGCTGCCTTGGGTTTTGAGCGTGGCCAACTGGACAGAACTTTTGTTCACCATCGCTTCCAGTTCCGCCATGCCCTTGAGGGATTCCTGAAGCGCGTCATAGTCCCGCCGGTCGTTATCGATCATCACCTGGAGGTCCACGTGGCGTTTTACCGCGGCGTGGATGGTCTCGGCGCGTAGAATCAAACCCTCCAACCGGGTGATTTCGGTCTTGGCTTTGGCTTTCTGCCGTTCCAGTTGTTCGATTTCCGTGCGACGTTCTTTCTGAGCGCTGTCGTGACCGCTTTCGGTAGAACGGAGCGTAGCGGCGATACTGTTGATATACTGCTGTTTCCTGCCCGTCGATTCGGCCAGACGCGCCTCTAAGGAAAGCCGCCGTTGCTGGACTTCCGCTTCGGCCGCGGCCTGCGCTTCAGCTTTGGCTACCGCAACCAGCGTGGCCTTCACCGCATCCTTCAGGACTGGGGTTTGCCGGTTGAGTTTGGCAAGCCGTTCCTGGGTGGCGAGCAACTGCTGACGAATGCCGTCTGCCTCTGAGCGTGTTCTGTCCAGGGCGTTCAGTTCCGTGCGCTTTTGCTGGTACGCTGGTTTGATACCATCGGTAATGGCGTTGGCACGCTTGCCGAGTTCGCGGATGGACTCCAACCCCAAGAGGTCGGCCATGAGCGTTTTGATTTCGGCATTGCCGTAGCTCGAGATCGGGCGACGGTTTTGGGCGGAAAATCCGCTGGTGAAAAAGGTTTCAGGGGATCCCAGGAGATGTTCCACGATGGCGTCGTAGGTCTCCGTCTTCCCGTCCGATGTTGTGCCGTCCGGCAGGCGGCACGGGATCAGGTCACCGTCCACCATTTCGTACAGGTAGGCGTCGGTCTTGCGGCGTGAACCGCTGGCCTTGAAGTTCAGCATGCTGCGATACCGCTTGCCGCCGACTTCCCAGTCCAGGACCTTGGATGCTTCCGGCTGACTCAGCCAGTCATAGAAGGAAAACGCGGCGGTGCTGTAGGACGTTGCGCGGGACGGCATGATGCGGTAGGGATGGAGGTTATCCATCACCGTTGATTTTCCGCAGCCGTTGGGTCCCACGAACGCCACCAGGGCGGCGTCTTCACGAATGGCATCGAGATCCAAGGTAATGGAGTCTTTCCCGACGCCGCATTTAATGCCGGCGAACCCGGTCAGGGTCACCTTGTTTGGCTTCATAAAAACCTCCAATAGGTTGATACATGATAGCGTAGCGTTGTGAGTGTCCCGACTGCTGAAAAAGCAACGGGTGGATATGTCGTTTTTACCGGGTGACGACCGGGTGCGTATGCACGGGAAAATGCCCTTTCCTGCTGGGTTTGAAAGCACATCAGGAAAGGGCACGACGGAGAAAACCGTCGTGCCAGTGCTGTTTTTTTACATACGAATCTGCGCTACCACCAGGGATGGACGCATGGCTGTATGCGTATCAATGAACCGTACATTGGCGCCGGAGTGTTCTCCGACCCGTTGTACTTCCACCTTTTCACAGCCGGCGGCTTTGAAACCGGTCAGCCCGTCGTGAATGAACGCCCTGGATAACAACGTTTTATGGGCCGTATTTGTGGAGGCTTCGAAAGCGCCCTTTACAACACCTCTTTCCGAGCCACTGGAATATTCCACCTGATTTTGATCGGAAGATAGCAATACTCGGTTCGTGGTGCCGTTTTTGGTTTCGTATATGGCGTTTGCCGCATTCGTCGCATTATCGAATGCTTTGATATCCGCAGTGAAGTATGGGGAGCCAGCAGCATGGACAAGACTCTTCCAGGGTGGCGTTGGTGAAGAAAACAGTTGTGTGCGAAATACCCAACTCTCGGACTGAAAATAAAGTGACAGATCATTGCCATGCAAGCGAACCGACTGGCTGTCTATCTCTTTGAGAAATTTCGACATAAACTGTGCAATTCTCAACACAACGCAGTGGTTGAAGCGTGCTCCCCCGCTAATGGAAGGTTGTACATTGTTCAGGTAGGCATGACTGAATCGCATACCGTCACAACAGACCACCTGGTTAGCGCCTTCATCATCAGTCACTAAGTATACCGTCGTGGTGCCTTTGGCTGCGGTGCCGAAACAACCCACTGTAAATGCCAGTGTTGCCTGGAGATCGCTGGATGGCACCTCGATGAACTCGTCGTTTGGAACCAATTCCAGAATACTGAAACCATCCATTGGGATGGTTTTGACGATCATTCTGGATTTTCCTGCACAAAGCTCAACCTCGTTTTTTAACGGTTGCACCGATAACAGCTCGCTGTCACCGTATTGTAAAAATCCGAGTCCGGTTTTTTTGGGAACGCACACCCCTTCTCCGATAGGCCAGTCTGTAAATTCGGCTGGAAACCGGACCGCCATCTGGCTGGTGGCGTCGTTGAGATCCACGGTGAGTTCGGTGTTCCCGGTTTTGCGTAAGGCAATGTAATTGCTGGGCTCGAATAAATTTGCATCTTCGCCGTGGAGGGCCAGTGCGGACTTGAGGGCGCCCTGCAGGTCAGAGCGCTTGATGATGGCTTTCATGATGCATCTCCTTCTATTTGGTAAGCGATTTCCCCATCCACCCGGATTTCCTTCAGGCGAACGCCGCGCTCCGGACGCAGCAAAAACTGGTCTGTTCCGGATTTGAACAGTGAGAACGCCAGGTTGTTCGAATCGAAATGGACATGCAGGCATGGCACGGGCGTTTCCGTTTCGGGGAGGTGATTGATTTCGACGCACAGCGCCATGAGGTCATCGACATTTCCCCCTTTTGGGCTCACGTCGATATACATCTGACCGTTGCTGTCGAGTTGGTCTTGCACGGAGATTTCAAACTCCGCATCCGCATCACCACTGGTCTCCCCCAGATAATGCGTGGAGTTCCAGTGGCGTATGGTCTTCTGCATAATTACTCCTAGCTGAAAAGGTCTTCGATGTTGAAGACGTCATGATGTGAAGGTTTGGCCGATACCGGCGCTTCCGATTTTTCGGAATCATCGTGTGGGTCGAGGACTGAGGCCACCGGTGTTGCCACGGCGGGTTTCCGTGATGGTTCTTCAGGATCAATGATCCGCTTCACGATTTCCTTTACATCCAGGTGGGCCAAATCATTCAGCCGTTCCGCCAATGGAGCGGCGTCGGTACTGGTCGTTTTGGCCCACTGGCGCAACTTGTCCTCCAGTGTCCCCATTTTGCTGATGCCTTCCGCGCGCGCTCGAAGTATTGGCATGACGCGGCCTTCGATTTTCACGGCGCAGGCGCCCGCATCATTGAATGCCTGCGTGATGGCGTCCCGGTCCACCGAATGCCGGTATTCTTTGTCGACCGAATAACGCACCCTGACAAAAGCGCCGGGGGCGTCTTTTATGGCTTCTTTGACCGTCTCCATGTCGGGGACGCCAGGAAAGTCGAGGTGGATCAGTTTGCGGGCCGGGGTTGGCATCAATCGATGAGCCGCATTACGGTGGTCGACGTCCCAGAACAGCCAGCCCTTCTCGCCCTCTTCACCGTAGTGAAGACGGCCGATGGAGCCGGCGTAGGCGGCACGTTGGGTGCCGTAACCGGGCAGTTCGTGTTCCCATCCCTGGCTTTTGTGGATGTGCCCCAGCATGAATGCGGAGGCCTTCGCCGCGAAGAGAGAACCGACAGTGAATTCATGGTCCAGACCCATCATGGGGACCCCGTGCTCGGTCAACGAACCGTTCACCGTGCCGTGAGATACGGCGATGGTGGTGATCTTTTCCGCACGGGCACGCTGGTTGACCAGTCCGAAACCACACAGCAGTTCGTGGACGGTGTCCCCCATGGCGCCCAAGTCGTCCTGTCCCAGCGCCGCCACGAGGTTGGCCTTGTTGACGGCGGGCAGACAGGAAATAATGGCCTTGGTTTGGGCCGGGAATTGTTCGAATACCCATCTGCCTTCCCCATCCAGAGCGCTGACCCACTGGTTGTTTTCCAGGAGGGCCACCTGCTGGATGGCGTCCGCCACGAATACGGGAAAGCGCCCGCCCATAAACCGGAACGGGTTTAACGTTCCAGGTGGCTCGTGAAGGAAAGTGCCCTGCAGCATGAGTACAGGGCAATGGTTGCTGAGGGTATGGACGTGTTGCGCCAGCCGGTGTACGGCGGGCGCGTTGAGGTCGAGCCGATGATCCGTGGCATCGCCGCTGATCACCGCCAGATCGACCCCCTCATCGATGGCGGCTTCTACCGCGGCCGTCATGCAATGGTCCACTTCCGTCAGATGTTCCTGACAGAAATGCAGATCGGAAAATTGTGCTATACGCATCTTTGCCTCCAGGTGAAACGTTGAAACGCCTTACAGCGCTTTACGAGAAGCATCCAGATCAACGATCACCGCTTCTCGCTTGACGCGTTCACGGCGCAGATTGAGCACGGCGATATCGTGCCGGGCTTCGATCTCTTCGTTGATTTTCTTGAGCAGCAGCTTTCCGCTGCGGCGGTAATCGGGGTCCACCGCGGCCAGCGGTGAACGCATTTCGTCGGCGCAGCGACTGCGAAAGGCCAGCAACTCTCCGTTGGTGGCGACTTCGAGGCGGTGCATCATGGTTCGATAAGTTTCCTTGTTCATGCTGGCGATCTCCTGGATAGACATGGGAAAAGGGCCAGCATGCCCGCAGGGGCGATGAAGGCCCCAAGGGGTAAATGGACGTTGGTGCCGGGTGCCACTCCCGGGCGTTTTTACACGCTGAAAACGGTTACCAAAATAGTGGAGTGATTTTGGAAAGGGTTCTCAAAAAGTCAGAAAAAGAAGAGAAGGGGGAGACTCCCCCCTTCAGCAATAATGAAAGAAAACGTCAGGCGTTTTCCCGCAGATCTTCGACTATGGATTTCAGGTCGTCCGCGTATTGTTCCGCGTAGTCATGGGTGATGACGTCTTCCAGTTCCGTGATGGCGAGCTTCAGGCTATCCATGCGCGCGCCCCACCCGTCGCCGAACTTGTCGGTGGCGTAAGCCGCGAACAACGTGGCGTCTACTCCGATCTGTTTGCACAGGCCGACGGCGGTTTTCCGAAGGGACGCAATCATTTCGCGCTCCGTCGGGCGTGTCGCCGGTTCGCCAGATGCCGCTTTGGAATCGCGTTGAACCACCGCGACATGCTGTTCTTCGGCGCCCAGCGTACGATTATCCAATGCCGCATCCAACGCCGAAACCATCTCCTTTTCTTGCACCGCGGGGTGCAGAAAGGTTTCCAGTGTTTCCGCCGGGGCGTGGGTGATGGCGGCGGGTGCATGGGGGATATCCACCACATTGCCCGCAATGGCTTTGTAAGCCTGTTGTGCATTGCTGGCCCGGCTGAAGGCGTCGTGAATGTCCATCAACAGAGCCAATTCAATATCGGCATCCAGATGAATGAGCCACTGCCCCTGCTTTTTCGATTCGCCGCGGTCATCTATGCGGACGACTTCTTCCCAGTGTTTGGAAATCCAGAACAGTGGGTTCCCTTGGGCGCCGCGTTGAATGCGCAACGGGATTTCACCACCACAAACGGAAGCCACCTGTTGGATGACCTGCCGCATATGATCAGTGCTGTAATAGCTGCCGGTGGGTATCCCAAGAAGGTCCGACGCCTTGCAGACGCCGGGGATATACCCCAGAATCTGGAAACGCTCGGAGCATTCCATGTTCTGGTATTCCGGGCAGTTTTCCGGATCGCATACCCCGTTGTTTTCTGGGCGCAGCACGTCTTTTCGTCCTCCGAAAACCCGGACCACTCTTTGTGTTTTCTGGTTGACGGGCGGCTTCTGCTTCATCATGCAGACCCGTGTTCCGTCGGGTTTATATTCGGACCAGTACTTGATGCCTCCCGACTTGAAACACTGCAGCGATCCGTTGATGATTTCGTCGGCGCTCAGGTGGTAAAACAGAATTGGGAATCGGTAGAGGCGTTTGACGGGGTCGTCGCCGCGCTGTTCACCGTAAGCGTCCAGAATGCGGTCAGCGAGTGTGGGGTCCGGGAACTCATGCCGCCAGACCGAGAAATACTCTTCGTTGTGCGGCACCAGGGCGTTTTTAAACCCCGCCTTTTCGAGTTCCTTGTCCACGCCGGTGAAGCCGTTTCCCTTTCGCAATTCTTCGTTATAAATCGCGATGGCTTTGGGGTTGCTTGCGACAGCCCGCTTGAGGATCTTGATGCCGGGACGAATTTTCCCGACGGTGTTGATTTTTTCCATCACCAACCTCCTGGTTGTCCGGTCGCAGTAGACGACCGGAAGATCTGCCGACGCGTTAGAATTTCACCCGACGCGTGAGATGCGGAAGGTCAAACGGGGTAAGACCTAGCCGGCCGAAGGGGATGTCGTCATCGAAGTCCCCGCCGCCGGTAAATGGGTCTTCCACCGGTCCGTTATGGCCACCTCCACCCCCGCGCGGGGCGCTATTGCTGCCGCCTGGATTGGAGCGGCTGCTTCCGCTGCCATTCCGCTGCGTATTTCCGGAGGATCGGGGGGCTTGACGCTCCTGCTGACCTTGATCTTCGGTGCGGTTGCCGCCGTCGTTGCGGCTGCCGACCAGTTGCAGGCGGTCCCCCACGATCTCCGTGGTGTAACGCTCCTGCCCTTCCTTGTCGGTCCATTTGCGGGTCTGCAAACGGCCTTCGACATAAGCCATGCTGCCTTTGCGCAGGTATTCGCCGGCAATTTCCGCCGTGCGCCCAAAGAGCACGATCCGGTGCCATTCGGTTCTTTCCTGCTTGTTGCCATCCTTGTCCTTGAAGGCCTCGGATGTGGCGATGCTGAAATTGGCGATGGCGCCACCGCTGGGTTGATAGCGCATCTCGACGTCCCTGCCGAGATGACCCAGGATGATCACCTTGTTGACTCCTGCCATATTTGTCTCCTGATAGATGGACCAACCGGTTTGGGTTTGTTGTCCATAGATGAAAAACGCCACCCTTCTCAAGGTCGCGCACCGTGTCGTGGGTTGAATTCAGGCAACAGTAAACCGTCGTTCCCGCCCCGAAGATTTCGGATCGGTCCCGCGCCTGTGGAATCGGCTCTTGCGCGGAGTGTGGCCTGTGCCTGTGAGAACGTCCGCCTCGAGCCGGGTTAGAGGGAACGGTGATATCGCTTACTGGAGATTCGGGTTGTCGCCCGGTCCTGTTCAACAGATTCAATCATACCATCGGGGGTGACCGGTAAAGTTCCAATAACGGCAAATTACATGCGCTAACAGGGACAATATGATCGTGTCTGATAGGTAACATGAATGCTTCAATGCAGATCGGAGGTGTGGGCATTGCCGCGCAGAAAGCGAAATTCACCGCAGGGAAAGATCGTCATGCTGCACCCCTATCCCAGGGCCGAAATGCGGCGTGGGATCAGTGACCTGTTGGGAGAACGACCCAGCGTCGATCAGGTGGAAGCGAAATCCCACTGGGAAGTGGATTTGACGGAGGACGGCGCCGCGGCGCGCGGTATCCGTATTTATCTGCCCCGTGAAGCCATGGAAATGCGGGCGTATCTGCCCATCCCGGTCTCCTTGCATAACCGATGGATACGCATTCAGGCGCAACGCTGGCTGAATGCGGTATTCGACGCGCATTACACGCTTTCGGTTTGGCGGATCTACGTGAATCATCATGGCGTGTATAGCGAATCCCGATTACCGGAGCAGGCTTGTGCGAGTATCCTGCGGGCAACGGATCGCGTAGCGGAATGCTATCGAGACGCTTATGCGCGACTCGCGGTCTATGAAGTGCGCATCGCCGAGCGGGTGATGGCGGAGGACCGTTATCACCAGCCGGTCTATACGGACCGAATGGAGTTTGTGGCGGCGGTCTCGTCCGCCGAAGACCGAACCCTGCTGGGGTTGTTGCATCGCCTGGACCAGGTGCTGGTCAAAATGGACGGATTATATCTGATGAACGCCCTGGCGATGGACGGGTACGGCGAAGATGCGGAGGCCCTTGCTACCTTGATTGGGGATACCGCACGGACCGTGGTGACGACGGTGCGCGGCATGGCGGCGGAGATGACGCGGGATCGGCGCGCCGGACAGGGCGCATAGGCAGCAGATTGCGATGTGGGCAGGCGAAGGAGAGAACGTATGATGGATTGTGAGGCCGGTGTCGTTCCCCTGATGTACCTGCTTTTTCGATCATCCAGCAGGAAAACTACAGGCCAGGAGATAACGCTGAAAGATTATTGGCGTGGGGCCTTTGCCATGGGCGGCGGCAGCCGACCGGAAAAGGCGTATTTCAGGTTTCTCTATGGCATGGGCGAGACGGGTAGGCGCTTGCGTTGGACTCTGGCTTTCTGTGCATCCGGCGGGGCGTTGGGGTGTGCGTTACTGTTTCTGTACATGATTGCGCACACGGCAAAACCGATGGTTTTTGCCATTGACCCTTTGTTCTTGTTGTGTTGCGCGGCAGTGTCCATTTTTTTATTCACCATACCCTGTCTTTACATTGTGGTATCGTGGTGGCGCAGGTTCGGCGGTTGGCTGTGGCTGAAAAGATCGGATAAACAGTTGGCGCTGTTATGGTTCTTCGGCAGCAAGCAACGGGCGTTCGATTGGTATCACGGGAACGGCCCGGCGCCTTATGTTTCTCCGGTGCTATTCCCGGAGCAGGAATTGGCCTGGCTGGGATTGCTGTGGACATATATTCCCTGGTTCGCCACGCTGCTTCTCGCCGCACTGTACGGCACGGCATCTGGAGGCGGACTTGCGGAAGCGGCGGTCTCCATCCTGGGATTGCTGGTGCTTATCCAGGCATCGGTTTCCGTGATTTCCCGATTTCTTCCTTGGGACGGTACAACGTCAACAGATCTTCGCTTTCAAACCGCTGTTGTACAGTCGGATATACGAGAAGCCTTCGACACGTTGTGAGCGGGTGGCATGACGTCCCAGATAACGCAGAATCGCTGCATCGGCCGGGATCAATTTGATCCCTGCGCAAAACGTCTCTAACTGGATGTCTGGTACAGTATTCCGCTCAACTTGTGTATGGAATCCACCAATTCGCGAATGGCCGTATTTGCGGCGGCCGAGTCTACCTGCCGTGACACACCGGATTGTTCGTCGATGATCGGCACAAACCCCACGTCCATATCTTCCTGCCGCGCGTTCGGCCACAATTTACCCTGCAGTATCGTGGTCAGATTCTGTATCCTCTCAAGAGTGACCTGCGCGCTTTCCTCCTGATTGCGCTGGATGAAGTCACTGGGTACGGTTTGCCCAATCTGGCTGGACAGTTTTGTCAGATGTTTTTTCGCGCGCGACAAACCCGACGATGTCGTCCTGATCTGCTCGAAGGTTTCCTCAAGGGAAAGAACTTCCTCCTGCTCCCAGGATTTCGCTGCGGCTTTCAGCGTCTTCAAATAGGATTTGCCGACGCCTGCGCGCTTGAGGTGGTTGGCGATCATGGTGCGCTTATTCGTTTTGGTGGATTTGTACCATTGCCGTTTTCGCCAATGGATGACCACCGTGCCGCGAAACATTTTCACCTGTAGGGAAAGATCGCTCCACTTTTCATCATCGGATTCGGCTTCGCGTATGTAGTGCCCAGCGCGGCGCGCCATGAATTCTCCCGCCAATTTCTTGGCTTCCTGATAGAGGATATTCTGTAACAGGTCATACTGAACGGCTTGTTGCACGAACATGCCGCCGACCAGCTTTGCCCAGGGGTCATTATGGCCGTTTTGCAAGATGGATGCTCCCGGAAGAATTGGATTTCGATGGTCCGTTGTTGGCGTACAGCACGGGAACCTGGTATAGCCTGGCCCAGGCCAGCAAGGCCATTTTCTGCACGGCGGGTTCCTGGCTGTGGCGCGCCCAGTCATGATTGGATGGAGCCAGCAGCACGGTGGGTTGAGGTCCTTCGCCCAGAAAATTCCAGGCCACCGGCCAAACCAGCATCTGTTCGTAGCAGATGGCCCAGGCGACGGTTTGGCGGCCCAGTTGGTAGCCGCCGAGATGCCACCAGTCCGCCACGGCGGTATGGCGATCCCAGGGGCGCCATTCGCCCAAAGGTACCGGCTGACGCGCGGAAATACGTCCCAGATACTTTCCCATGATGTTCAGGCTGTCCGTATAATCGTCATGCCGACCGGCAAGATCGTCCGCGCCGATCAGCAGGGTATCGCCGTGCGCGCGGGCCATGGAAGCCATCTCGTGATCCATGAGCGCGGAGAAGAAATTGGGGAACTGCGGGCCGGCGATATTCTCCGGGAACAGAATATAGGTGTGTTGGGGATGGGATTGTATGGCCTTCATGGCAATTTGGGCGATGCGGACCTGCCGAAGTTCCCAGACTTTGGCGGGCACGGCGCCACGAAATCCCGGCAAATCCGTATGAACGACCGCCCAGTGCGCGGGTGCTGCGGGAGACCGGTAGCTCAGGTTGGCGACCAGTGCGCCCATCACGCCGAAGACCAGGATGGTGGTGGTCAGCAATGGGGGGGGTGGCGCCGACGTGAACCGGTGAAACCACGAGACATGAACACCATCCAGCGCCGTTCGCAGTTCACTACTCCATGCCGCCAGCATGGAAAGCCAGATGGCCCCCAGGATCAACCCGGTGATTCCGGTACCCGGGAACCAGCCGGCGGCGAAGATCCATGGGGACGCCAACCCGTATGCGCCCAGCGGAGGGAGCGCAGTCAGCAGCAGACTGACCAAAAAGCGGATTCCGCGCAGGATGGACGTGTCTGGGCCAAGCCATGTCGTCAGTACCCACGGCGCCGAAATCAGCAGCGTGGCGCCGGTCCAGCCGGCCAACCCCACCCAAGGCGCCGCGGCAGGCCAGAATCCGTCAAAGACGCCTTCCAGGCTCCAGAGCGCTCCAAAGTAATATCCGACGACCACCGCGATCTGTTGCCGTTTAGTGCGCGCGAACCCGTAAGACAGCGGAAATATCGGTAGCAGTCCAAAAAGGCCCAGCGGACTCCAGGCCAATCCTCCGGATAGCGCGGCGAGGACGGGAAGGGCGATGGCGGACCGTCTATCGCGGTACCACGGCATGGGGTTAGCCACCTATTTCCAGCCCGCATTCGGCAATGAACGGCGAGATATTGCCTTCGCGGACGGAAGACAGGATCAAACGCTGTTTGGCGCGCGTCATGGCCACATAGAACAGCCGTCGCTCCTCCTCCAGTTCACCGTCCATGTGGGGCGCCAGTCCTTCCTCCACGGCGATAATGAGCACTTTCGGCCATTCCAGGCCTTTGGCGGAATGCATGGTGGTTAGCACGATCCGGTTGGGATCCGCCGCAGCCCCATCTTTGGAACCGGCGCCGGTTTTTCCGGTGGCATAGGCGACGCGTTGCGCTATGGTGCCGCGGACCCGTTTGAGCGCGGTGATGGCCCAGCCGCTGGGCTCGGCGAAGGACGGGAGCAAGGTGTCCAGCCATCGGTTGAATCCGCTCAACATCAACTCCGTATCCTGTCCGGCGACTTTACACCAGCCATGCCACAGACTGATGAACAGGGTCGCGCTGTGGATGCTTTTGGATCCGTTGTCTGCGCCGACTTCCTTGATGGCCGTTTTCTCCCGTTCCATGATGGCGGACCATTCCGACATGGGATGATTTTTGACCAGACTCAGCAGATGATCGGTCAGGTGTTGATTGATGTTGCAGATATCCAGCCCCATGTTGAGGGCATGGCGGATGTCCGCCTGGTGCTTGCGCATGGCTTTTTGTACGGCTGCGGCGCGAAGCGGGTCCAGCGCGGTGCGGCGACCGGACTCCGGCATCGCCAAGATCCGGGAACCGGCGACGACCCCCTCCAGAATGCCCAGCACGCGTTTGATTTCATGACGGTCCCAAAAACCGGTGCCGCCCAGTCGGGTGTACGGCATGGCGGCTTGCTGCAATTTCAGTTCCAGCTCATCCAGCAGCCGGTTGGTGCGGGCCAGCACCGCCCATCCGCCAGGGTCTTCATGGATGATGCCGACGATCATTTCGGATTCCTGTTCCCGGTTCAACGGACGAATGACCGATAGATCGCCCGGGGTCAGGACCGCCGGGATGATGCGTTTGGGCGCCCGGTACTGGTTATGGCTGACCAATCGGGCCGCCGGCATCAGGATGTCCGGTGCGCAGCGGTAGTTTTTGGATAAATGCAAGGTGGTGGCCCCGAACTCCCTGGCGAAGCGTTCCATGCCGGCATACCCCATGGCGTGCCGGAAGGAGTAAATGCTCTGATCGTCGTCCCCGACCAGCGTCACCTCCGCGTTGGTCAATTCGTGATGCAGGCGTATCCAGGCATATTGGGCCTCGTCCGTATCCTGGAATTCGTCCCCCAACAACCAGCGCATGGGGATGGGCTTCACCTGCCCGGATTGCATGCCTTCGACGGCGAACAGGATCATGTCGGAAAAGTCCTTGAGGTCCTCATCGTCCAGCATTTTCTGGTAGGCCAGAATGGTCTTGGCGCCGGGACCGGAAGGACTGCGATGGGTCATGTAACTTTTGTTCTTTTCCAGAATTTTGGCCATGTCGTCCAGATCGATGGGTTCTTCCGTTTGGGCGAGCGCCCTGGTCAGATACATCCGCTGTCCGCTGGGATCGAGGGTCTTGAAATGGATGCCGGCCCGCCGGAGTTGGCTCATGGCGGCGGCATGAAAGGTGCTGGCATAAATCCGCTTTTCGTTGCCGGGCGCAAGCAGGCGAATGCGATTACCCAATTCCGTGGCGCTATCCTTGGTGAAGGAGACCGCCACCAGATTGCCGGGACCGGAAGCCAGCAAGGCCGCGGATCGGTTGGCGAGTACCAGCGTTTTTCCGGAGCCTGCCCCGGCCAGTAACATCAGGTTTCCCTGATGATTCACGGCGGACTGTTGTTCGTCGTTCAGTGCCACACCATCTCTCCCGTGGCGCCCCGATCGGAGTCAGGGCGTGCATTGCGGTCTAAAGGCGCGTTTAGGCGCTACCCCGTTTGCGCGGATGGGCCTCTTCCGTGCCCTCGTCGTCCGGAGATGGGTCCATGGGTGTTTCCGGATCGGTCGGCGTCTCACTGGCGTCGGCGCTGGGGTCAACCGGTTCTGACGCATCCGCAGGCACGGGCGGTTCTGCCAAGTCTGGTGCCGATGTTTCCGTTGCCTCAGTCGTCGCGGTACCCGCCGCATCCGGCACGGGACGTGGCCGATAACGGCCCATGGCCGCCTGCATGGCGATACGGGAATTACGCAGCGATGTCCGGTAAACGGACAGGATTTCGCGCCGCAAGCTGCGCTCCATGGCGCTCATTTCGTCCGGACTGAAAACGGAAAAAATGGATCCGAGACCGCGTAGTCCAACCAGCATATCCACACTTTCCAGCAGGCTCAGAAACTCCGAGTCGAGTTGGGACGTGATCACCGCTTCTTCGTTCAACGGTTCGGTAAACACCATGGCATCGGGATCCGGATCGATGCCGTTATTTTCCATGGCCTCCCGCACCATCTGGGTTTGCTCCGCCACGCTTTCCTTGACGCTTTTCATGGTGTCGCGGGTCAATTCCTGAAACTGACGGACCAGGGCCGCATGTTCCGGCTTATCCGGATGCGTGGAGGCAATGCCCGGCGCCACGATTTCCAGAAAGTAATTCGCTGCGCTGAGGAAACTGTACGTACGAAAGAACACGTCCTGCGTATTTCGGCTTTTGAGGGAAACCGTCCGTTTGATGCCGGCGCGGCTGGACGTTTTCTTTTCACTGGGAATATCCGCCATGGGCAGCATGAATTGCGGACGTTTCTTTGCTTGGCGCTTGTTACCAGATGAGTGATCTGGTTTTTTTTCACTGCGATCGGCTATGGTTGCCTGGGGGGAAACAGATGATTCGACGAGGCTTTCGACTTCCATGATGGTCTCCAAATGGCTTAGTTTCGACATTTCAAGCCTAACGAAAAGCATCTGGTTAGATTGCGTTAAAAAACAATGTATTTTTTACATTTTGAACTTTGATAGAAAAAATTCTTGTTGGTGTTAACAGACAAAAACTGAGCCTTCCAATGTCAAAAAGCCCGTGGCTTGCGCAGCAGATTTGGTCACTAAGTCATATCCCATGACACGGGAAATACAGCGGCACTCTCTGCCCATACGATGGACCTCCCATCCTCACGGTATTCCAGTGCATGGCAGCATCCGGCCATTGATGAGAGAACCTGTCTAATTGCTGTGCCATTGCAAGTTAGCCTAGTTCTGGCAACCAGACCATCATATCGGACATCAACTATTGCGCCTTGTGCATGCGAAACTGCGGGTTCTTTATCAATGCCACCATATCTAAGACCATTCTCGACCGCAAAGAAGCCATTGGTTTTATCACGGTGCGTTTTTGCATGGCGAAAACCACAATACATCATACGTTTGGCGTTTCGTATTGTTGTACCATGATATAAGCGCGTATCTGTATATAAACGATAAACACTATATATGGCATAATGAATGTGTTCCTTCGCATTGTCTGATGTAGGCTCCATCTCTAGAACAAAAGGAGCACCTAAGTCGGTGTTGCAACACGCTTCACTATTCTGCTGATTTTTCATATTATAAATAACCTGGAAGGCGTTTTCTGAAATGCGGTATATGCCCATTCCTTCTCGTGTCGAAGAGTCAATACAATGTGTGTTCAACATATCCATGCGTCTAACAACCGAATCGTCATGACCATAACCAGTGCCATTGTTGCTCGGTACAGGTACGGTAGCAAACAACTCTCCGCAGTTTTCGCATCGCTTTGGCCGCGATGTTGTCACCTCTTGTATAAACATACAGATGGGGCAGATCGAGCGTAGTTCTACACTATACAAATCATTTGGTACTATAATAATTCCCGGCCAAGCCATCCATTCTTCCTTTTAAGCGATCTTTTGCCCCATTATACTAAAAATTTAATAATGTTCAGGCGCCTGGAAGCAAAATGCTGGATAGATCAGAAGAAGGCATGGGGATAAGTGTAGGGCTTTGTGGAGTTGCACCATGCAAGTTCTGATCCTTTAAGAGAGCAAGGCGTTCGTGAGATTGTTCTTCAACGCCATGCGCAGTACGCCGGCAGCCGGCTGGAACGTGAAGCTATCGGACTTGCGCAGCCTGCAAGACATCGGCAATTTCATGCTCAGGGACAAACCTCTAACCATCTTCGACTAAAAACCCATTGCAGGGGCGTGATGACGTTCCGTGCCAGCCCATTATTCAGGAATGCCTGCCTTGCAGGCTGCAAGCCTTGCTGACGAAATATCCGAGAAAATTGAGTGGTTGCCCTATTCTATGTGGCATATTCATCGTCCTTGTGCCACAATTCTCTCTATGACACCATCGCACGAACATATCGAAGTTACATTGGGTCGGCAAGGGCGCCTTGTCATTCCTGCCGTCTTGCGCAAAGAATTGGGCCTGGCTCCAGGAACATCCATGGTGGCCCGCATAGAGAACAACCGGCTGGTACTGGAAAAGCCTGATGCCATTTGGGCGCGGATCGAAGGACGCTTCTCTCCTATCCCATCCACGGTTCATCTTGCCGATGAACTCATAGCCGAACGCCGGGAGATGGCAAAGATGGAAAATCAGGCGTGACTTCGGCGAAAAATGATCCATCGCAAGATGCAGCCCCTCAATATGTACTGGATGCCTCGGCATTGCTCGCATTGCTTCATGATGAGCCCGGCGGGGAATCTGTGCGCCCCCTCTTGCCTGCCGCGGTGATGTCCAGTGTCAACTGGGCGGAGGTAGTGCAGAAATGTGTGGCTCGTGGTGTGGACGTAGATGGCCTGCGCAGCGATTTGGGGTCTTTGGGTTTGCGAGTATGGCCGTTTAACGCCGACGATGCAGAAGCCAGCGGCAGATTATGGAGCACCACCAAGGCCTTGGGATTATCCTTGGGTGATCGGGCTTGCTTGGCGCTGGGGCAACGCCTGTCTCTTCCCGTGCTGACCGCTGATCGGGTATGGGGAAGCCTCAATGTGGATTTCCCTGTCCAGATCATACGATAGAGGAAAACATGGCTAAACGCTGGGCGTTGTGGGGGTTGTTTGCGGTACTTTCTGTTGCGGCACTCATCAGCAGTTTGGGAACGGCATTTCAAACGCTTCCGTTGAATCCCGACATGGCGGAAATGGCGCTGATCTATCAAGGCATCGTCCACCACGGCTGGCGTTTCCCGTTCACATGGCGCTTCACCCAAGATAACCAGATCCTGAGTCTGCTGCCTTTTGCGCTGATCTTCTATGCTTTGGCTGGAGTTTCCGGGGCATCCATTATCATTCAGGGATGGCTTATTTTCGTTGTGAATGCCTTGTTAACGGGCCTGCTCGTTAAAGTGGCCACCAAATCTTGGCGCTGGGCGGGACTGGCATGGCTGCTCGCTTTATTGGCCAGTCCTATGGCCATAGGGCAGCCCGCCATCCTGGCCTATCCGGTTACCCACAACAGCGTATGGGCATTTGGATTGCT